>JAJBWD010000047.1:0-8593 GCA_032907345.1 Bacillota bacterium
AAAATTACCGGAAGCTGAGATACAGAAAATCACATATGAAATAGCCAATATGACTAAAGTAAGCTCTGAGCAGAGAAAAGAAATAATGGATGAATTTATTGTAATGAATCAGGCCAGAGACTATATATTGGAAGGCGGCATGGAATATGCAAGAAACCTTTTAAGTAAGGCCTTAGGGGCTGCACAGGCTAAAGATATTATAGAAAAGGTATCTGAGGCAACTCAGCAGTTCAGGCCTTTTGGCCTGGCAAGGAAAGCAGATGGCCGGCAGCTTCTTAATATAATAACAAACGAACATCCTCAGACTATAGCAGTTATTTTATGCTACCTGCAAAAGGAAAAAGCCGGACAGATTTTATCTGAACTTCCCACTGAACTTCAGATTGATGTGGCATATAGAATTGCCAGCATGAGCAATACATCACCTATAATGATTAAGGAAATAGAGAAGGTTTTAGACAGCAAGCTTTCTTCAGTTGTAAGAACTGATGTGGAAGCTGCAGGAGGAATAGATACTCTTGTTAATATTTTAAATCAGGTGGACAGGTCTACAGAAAAAAATATTACTGAAGGCCTTGGTAAGAATAATGCCCAGCTGGCGGAAAAGATTAAGGATTCCATGTTTGTCTTTGAAGACATTATAAACCTGGGAGATGTTTCAATTCAAAGGGTTTTAAGAGATGTGGATGCAAAGGAACTGGCCTTAGCACTGAAAGGCTGCTCAGAAGAAGTTTCAGAAGCAATATTCAGGAATCAATCAAAGAGAGCTGCAGCTTCACTAAAGGAAGACATAGAGTTCTTAGGGCCTGTAAGGCTGGTGGATGTGGAAAAATCACAGCAGAAAATTGTTTCAGTTATAAGAAGACTGGATGAAACCGGAGAAATTATACTTACAAGAGGAGGCAGCGATGCAATCATTGAGTAATGTTATAAAGAAGACTAATGTAGTTAATTTAGGAAATAAAGAGGTTATATCTTTATATTTTAATAATGTAATTGAGGAAAAAATTAATCCTGAAGAATTAGAAAATGAAAATGATAATACTAATTCTAATTCTGTAATACAGGATGCAGTGAGGGAAGCTGAAAGAATAATAGAGAATTCCAGGCTTGATGCTGAAAACGCATATAAAGCAGCCTTTGAAAAAGGCTACAGGGAAGGCTTTAAAAAGGGAGCAGAGGATGTAGCCATAGAGGCTGAGAAGAGAAATAAAACAGCAATGGAAAAAATAGAAGCCATATACGGTAAAGCAGTTTCAGAATATAACAAATATCTCAGTGAAAAAGAAAATGAAATTAAAAAACTTATTGGGAAAATTTCAAAAAATGTTCTAAAAAGGGAATTGGATTTTTCAGATTTCTTTAATGAAATAATAATTGATGCATTAAATCAGGAACAGGGCAGCAAGGTAATAGTAAGATGTAATGAAAAGTACTGTAATTCTATAAGAAACAGGGTAGATATTTGGAAAAGAGAAACAGGAAGTAATTTAGATGTATTCATAATAGAGGATATAACAATAAGTGATAAATCAGTAATTCTTGTAAAAGATGAAGGAAGATCTATCCTGGATATGGACAAGGTTATAGAAAATATTGGTAAAATCATTTTAGGAGAGTCCTAGAATGATAAATATCGATTTTGAAAAAATAGAAAAGGATATGGATAATTTAAATATTTGGGAATACGAAGGAATTGTAAGTCAGGTTATAGGCATAACCATAGAAGCAGAAGGAATTAAGTCTTTTGTAGGAGAGGTTTGCTTAATATATAACAATATGAATATTCCGATACCCTCTGAAACTGTAGGGTTTAAGGATAAAAAAATAATTTTAATGGTTTTAGGTGAGTTAACAGGAATATCACCAGGCTGTAAGGTAATTCCAACAGGTAAATGTCACAGTATTAAATGTTCTTTCGATTTATGTGGAAAAGTTCTTGACGGTTTGGGAAATGCCATTGAGGATGAAAAAATTGCAGGAGGAGAAGTTTATTCAATAGACAGACAGCCCCCCTCACCCCTGAAAAGGAGAAGAATAAAATCAGTGCTTCCTACGGGAGTTAGGGCTATAGATGGATTTTTAACCTGCGGGGAAGGGCAAAGGGTTGGTATATTTGCAGGAAGCGGAGTAGGTAAAAGTACACTTCTTGGAATGATTGCCAGATATTCAGAAGCTGATGTTAATGTTATTGCACTTATTGGAGAAAGAGGGAGAGAGGTTCTTGATTTTATCGAGAAGGACCTGGGGGCCGATGGACTTAAAAAGTCAGTAATTGTCTGTGCAACATCAGATAAACCTGCTCTGATAAGGCTGAAAGGAGCATTTACTGCAACTGCCATAGCTGAGTATTTCAGAGATCAGGGGAAAAAGGTAATACTTATGATGGACTCTGTAACCAGATTTGCCATGGCCCAAAGAGAGATTGGTCTGGCTATAGGCGAACCGCCTGCTACAAAAGGCTATACTCCGTCAGTCTTTGCAATGCTTCCTAAACTTATGGAAAGAACAGGAATGTCAGATAAAGGATCAATAACTGCTTTTTATACAGTACTTGTTGACGGCGATGATTTTAATGAGCCCATAGCAGATGCAGCCAGAAGCATTTTAGATGGTCATATTGTTCTCTCCAGAGATTTAGCCGCAAAAAATCATTACCCTGCTATAGATGTTTTGAACAGCATAAGCAGACTTATGTCAGAAATTACAGATGAAAATCATAAAAGTGCTGCATCTAAAGCCAGAGATTTATTATCAGTTTATAAAGAGTCAGAGGATTTGATAAATATAGGAGCTTATGTTAAAGGAAGCAGCAGTAAAATAGATGAAGCTATAAAATATCAGGACAGCATTGAGGAATATCTTAAACAAAAGGTAGAGGATAACAGTAAATTTAAAGACAGCTTAGAAAAACTTAAAGGAATATTTTCCATACCTTAACTGGAGGAAACATGAAAAAGTATGAGTTTAATCTTCAAAAGCTTTTAAATATCAGAGAAGAACAGGTAGAAGAAAGTAAAATAAAATTCAAAGAAGCAAAAATAGAAAAGGAAAAAGTCCAGGATAAACTGGAAAGTCTTAATCAGGAGTACCATAAATATACTAAAAAAGCCCATGAGGGAACAACAATTGATAAAAAGCTAACCTGGTTTTATTTAGAAGGAATGTCTATAAATATTAAAAATACTAATCAGGAGCTTATTTATAAAGATAAAGTATTATCTGAAAGGAGGGAAGATTTAAAGGAAAAAAAAATTAAAAGCAAAACAGTAGAGATATTAAAGCAAAAGGATTACCAAAGATTTACTAAAACTTTAAAGCAGCAGGAGCAAAAAGAAAATGACGAATTTGCTATCAGCGGCTTTGTAAGGAGAATTCAAGGAGGTGAATAAATGAATGTTGGTGAAGTAATAAATAATATGCCTGGAAAAACTACAGGGAAAACCAGCATAAATGGTAAAAGCATTAATCTTGTTGATTTCAAAAAGCTTGTTTCAGGGTTATTTTCAAGTAAAAAAGATAAGTCTGATATGGGAGCTGGCAGTGATATATTAAGTCTTCTTATAAGTCTATATTCTTCTGGGAATCTCTCAGAAAAAGGGATGAATCCTAACGAAATCAACACTCAGGGCACTGATAAAATTGATATTTCAAGTATTATTTCCAAACTTAACTTGGATGATTTGCTGAGTAAAAACCAAATGACACTTGATAATGTTACTGCAGCCGGTAAAGATAATATAAAATCTTTTTTTAGTAAAAACTTAATATTTGAAAATATTAATTCAGATAAGGCGGACAATATAAATTCACTTTTAAGCGAAAGCCTTAATATTCCTGAAAATGAAGTTAAGAATATGTCATCTGAGGATTTTAAGAAAAAGCTAACTGAATTTATATCAAAAATAAATAAAAATGATAAAAGCCAGGCTTATGAGTCAACAAAACTAGAGGATTATGGAAATTTCAAAAAAACTATTCTGATAAACAGAAGAAATGACATGCTTTCTTTAAAGGAAGAACCTGTTAAAATTGAAACTGATAATATGCGGAAACAGTCTGTAAGTAATAAAGAAACAAATGAAGCAAAAGAAAGCATAAAGGTTAAAGATTCAGAAGAAGATGTTTTCAGCAGTGTAATCAACAAATTAGAACTAAAGAATACCAGCATAAAAGGTGAAACAAAGCTGCCGGAAATCAGGAAACAAAACCTGAATGAGGATGTAATCAAAACCATAAGCTTCATGAAGGACAATGATATTAAAAATCTGACGGTAAAGGTTGTGCCAAAAGAGCTGGGAGAGATTACAATAGAGCTTATCTATACCGGAGATAAGATAAATGCAAAACTAACATCAAGTTCAAACAGTACATTTCAGCTTTTAGATCAGAATATGTCAATTTTAAATTCAGAGCTGTCAAAAAATGGAGTTAATCTTCAGAATGTAAATGTAAGCTTATATTCAGGTGATTTCTCAGAAAAGGAAAGAAATCAGGGACAGGAATATAAGAGAAGAGATGAGAGAAAACAGGTTCAGGAAATAAGTTCTGATGAACCAATTGATGAGTTTAGTAATATTAATATTTTTGCATAGGAGGTAAATATGGTAGACGCTATAGGGACAAGTACTTATACCACAGACAGAGGAACAAAAATAGTAAGTTCCACTAATGGTTTAGACAAGAATGCTTTTCTTAAAATATTAACTGCAGAGCTTTCAAATCAGGATCCAATGAATGCTTCTGATTCAACACAGTACGTAGCACAAATGGCACAGTTTGCATCACTGGAACAGATGAGTAATATTGATTCCAGACTGGAAGTTTCTGAGGCAGCCAGTATGCTTGGTAAATCTGTTATCATGAACACAGTGGATGATGAGGGAAATCCATATGCAGGACTGGTTAAAAGTATAATAAGATACAGCACCGGATTAAATCTAAATGTTGAGGTAAATCAAAACGGTAATAAAAGTAATCGGGAATTTACCATGGACGACGTTAAAGAAATACTGTAGGTGAAAAAATGGGAATTAGAATAATTAACGGCAGGGTAGTTCAGTATGATAACCTTCAGACCGGGCAGGAAAAAAGTCAGGATATTAAAGGAAATACTTTCAGCAATGTACTTAAGGGTGAGATAAGCAAAAATGAATTCACAATATCAGCTCATGCCTCAGAAAGATTAAAAGAAAGAAATATAACACTAGGTGAAGGTGATTTGAAAAAAATAAACGGAGCTATAAATTCTGCCAATGAAAAAAACTGTAAAGATTGTTTAATCCTTTATAAGGATATGGCACTGATTACAAGTATAAAAAACAGAACAGTAATTACGGCCATGGACAAAGATAATATGAGTAACAATGTAATAACAAATATTGATAGTGCTGTTATATTATAGGCTGGACCTATTTGGAGGCCTTTTCTGCTGAATGACAGATGCGGAAAGCAGTGCGAAAAAAATTAAGGAGGTTTCTTATGTTAAGGTCATTATATTCAGGAATAAGCGGAATGAAGGTAAATCAGACAAAATTAGATACTATAGGAAACAATATAGCAAATGTTGGAACAACATCCTTTAAATCAGGAAGGGTAAGATTTTCTGATATGCTGAGTCAAAATGTTTCCGGTGCCATGGCTCCCGGAAATACTCAGGGAGGTATAAACCCAAAACAGGTAGGTCTTGGAGTTTCAGTGGCAGGAATTGATACATTAGTTTCACAGGGAATGATGCAGCCTACTAACAGAAGCTTAGATTTCGCAGTTGACGGAGAGGGATACTTCATGGTAGGCAAAGGTCAGCTTCCAGAGGATAATACTAATGGAATTTTATTAAATCAGGATAATACAGTAAATAATACAAATGGCATGAGTGTTTATTATACCAGAGACGGAGCATTCTCAAGGGATGATAATGGATCTTTGGTTACATCAGATGGATACAGGGTTTTAGGTTATTCCCTCACCGGTTCAAACGGACTTTCCAGTATAGATTATGAAAATGGATATCTAAAACAGGTAAACATGATTAATGCTGATGATGAAGCATTAAAAGCTGAAAATACGCTGGTTCCCATGGTAATACCTGACAAAATAAAATACCCGGCAGTTCCTGCAGAGCTTATCGGATCAATGCAGCCAAAAACCATCATGGCAGAGGGCGAATTGAGCATAAATATAGATAATGATCCTGCAAAAACTATAACCATAAATGTATCATCATTAGATAACCTGGATAGTATTATAAGCAAAATTAATACAGCTTTCGGCTCTGATATAGCATCAGATGAAGGAGGAATGCTTAAAATAACCTCCGATACAAATGGAGCTTCATCTTCAGCTAAAATAGATTCCACATCTAATCCTGAAGTAGTAGCAGCTCTTGGATTAAGCGGAGCTTCAGCATCCGGATCTGATGCCAAGGATATCAGGATTACAAGCTTTTCAGTAGAAAAGGATGGACTTATCAAGGCAGTACTAGACGATGGAACAGTAGCAGCAATAGGCCAGATTGCAGTATCATCTTTTAATAATCCAGATGGACTTACTAAACTTGGAAAGAATATATATCAAAACTCTGCTAATTCAGGAGATGCTGTTTTAAGGACCGGAGTTGGGTCAGCACAGGATAATGGAAAAGGTTATGGTGATGTGCTTCAATATAATCTGGAAATGTCAAATGTAGATCTGGCTGAGCAGTTTACAGATATGATAGTTGCCAGCCGTGCTTTTCAGGCTAATTCAAAAGTAATAACCACAGGAGATGAAATTCTTCAGGATATCCTTAGTATAAAAAGATAACCTAGGAGGTAATTATGATTAAGCTGACAGGTCTTAATAATAAAGAATTAATATTAAACGATGATTTAATTGAAAAGATAGAAGCTATTCCGGAGAGCCTTATAACTTTAAATAATGGGAAAAAGTACCTGGTTCTTGATTCTGTAGATGATATTTTAAAAAAAATTGTGGAATATAAAAAGAAAACTTCTGTCCTTAATACTTTGGAGGAAGAAAAATGAAAAAGCTGGATTTGGCAACTGCAATAGGAATTATTGCAGGTTTTGCCTGTGTAATTTGGGGATGTATGGGTGGAAAAGGAGTAAAGTCTCTTATCCTTTTCTATGATTTTCCTTCTATAGTAATAACTATCGGAGGCTCTATATGTGCTATGATGATAAACTATCCAATGAGAGATTTTAAAAAGCTTTTTATTGTATTAAAACAAACTTTTTTAGAGCAGATAATGGATAATGAAGCCATAGTAAGCACATTTACCAATCTTTCAAAAAAGGCAAGAAAAGACGGACTTTTATCTTTAGAGGATGAAATATCAGAAATAGATGACTACTATTTAAAAAAGGGCCTTCAGATGGTGGTAGATGGAATAGAACCGGAAACCATAAGAGATATTATGGAGCTGGAAATAGGAGAGATGGAGCAGAGACACACTGTTGGCATTGATATGCTTAAAGCCTGGGGCGGTTATGCCCCGGCTTTTGGAATGATCGGAACACTTATTGGACTTATTCAGATGCTGGCAAACCTTACGGATTCAAGTCAGATAGCCTCTGGTATGGCAGTTGCTATAGTAACTACATTTTATGGAGCAGTTTTAGCAAACATGGTTTTTAATCCTATGGCTGCCAAGCTTTCATCAAAAACTGTAAAAGAATCATCCACAAGAGAGATGATGCTGGAAGGAATACTGGCTATTCAATCCGGAGTTAATCCAAGAATAATAGAGGACAAGTTATTATGTTACCTGTCACCTAAAGAAAGATCTGCTTACTTAAACAAGGAGTCAACCAAACCAGAGGGAGCAATAGAAAATGGGTAGAAGAAAAAAAATGAGCGCTGATAATGGAGTTCATAATGAATGGCTGGCAACCTTCTCAGATACAGTAACACTGCTTCTTACATTTTTTATTCTGCTTTACTCATTTTCCATGGTGGATGCCAAAAAGTTTAAAAGTGTATCTATTGCACTGCAAACTGTTCTTTCAGGCAGGGGAGGAATAAGTGTACTTGATTACAATAACAGTAATGGAGATGTTCCTGCTGTTGGAGAAACAAACTCAGATACTGAATCTTTACTGGATGAAAGATTAAAAGCCCAGCAGATAGAAAATCAGGCGCTTTTTACAAAACTGAAAAAGGAAGTTGCATCAGCAGGCTTAAATGCTAATGTTAAGGTGTTTACTGAGACAAAAGGTGTGGTTTTGGAATTCAGCGATAATGTTTTATTTGATTCAGGAAAAGCAGAGATTAAAGGTAACAGCCTTATTATTTTAGATAAGGTTTCTAATATTATAAAAGATATTCCAAATGAAATTGTTGTGGAAGGACATACAGATAATGTACCTGTTAAAAATCCGGAATATAAAAGCAACTGGGAGCTTTCCTGTTTCAGGGCAGTAAATGTTTTAAAATATTTTGTTGAGGTTAGAAAAATAAATCCTGCCAGACTATCTGCTGTTGGATATGGAGAATATAAACCGATAGTTAAAAATGACAGTGAATTAAATAAGGCAAAAAACAGAAGAGTTAATGTTATGGTTTTATTCAAAGTCACCGGCTGCCGCTGGCT
>JAJBWD010000048.1:0-2993 GCA_032907345.1 Bacillota bacterium
AACATTAACCATATAATATATAATGGGGCTAAAGAGATTAAGTATATATCAAAGGTCTTACCAAAACTTAAGCCTGTACTTGATGATTTTGCACAAATTGTAGGTGTTTCCGTAAAAAATGTGGACAAAGATCCTGAGAAGATAACAATAGCCTTAAAAGAATCCACAGCAGTATTAATTAAGGGAAGCGGGGCTTTATGCTGCGGCAATACTCTGTGTGATGCTAAGGCTTCCAGCATTATATTGGAAAAAGCCTGCAAAGCTTATATAACCGCTTCATTTTATGGAAAGGTAAGACCTATTAATCCTTTAGAATGTTTATTGATGCGTTATAACTACTTGAAAAAATATTCAAAGCAGATATAAAGGGTAAATCTTGAAATTATTAAGGTAGGAGGATAACCATGACAAATAAAGAAAATGTCTCAGCTTACCGATGGGTGATTTTACTTGCAATTATTCCGATAATAATATCCACACAAATCATGTGGCTTTCACTTGCTCCTATATCTTCCCTGGCAGAAAAATTTTACGGTGTAAGCAGCATGTCTATAGCCTTATTTTCAATGAGCTATATGATTATGTTTATAATTTTTTCTTTTCCTGCATCCTGGGTGGTTGATAGATTTGGGTACAGGTATTCGCTGATAATCGGTGCCGTTATAACTGCTGTTTTTGGACTTGTAAGGGCTGTATTTGCCGACAATTTTACAATTGTGCTTATTTCTCAGTTTATTATTGCAATTGGGCAGCCATTCCTGCTCAATATATCCACTAAGGTTCCGGCAAACTGGTTCCCCATATCTGAAAGGTCAACAGCTGCAGGTTTACTTACAATGGCACAATACCTGGGCTTTGTTGTCCCTATGGTTATGGCGCCGGCTGTGGCACTGAGCTCCGGAATACCAAAAACCCTTATGATATTTGCAGTAATTGCCCTAACATCCGCTGTTATTGCAATTATCTTCACAAAAGAAAAACCTGCTGTAACCCCGCCCGGACCTGTTTACCAAAAGGAAGAACTAAGCCTGCCAGCTGTTAAAAAGCTTTTTTTAAATAAACCCTATTTACTTGTTCTTTTAATAAGTTTTATTTCCATGGGAATATTTAATACAATACTGACTTTAATAGAAACTATTTTGACCCCCCGGGGTATTACCTCAATTCAATCAGGCATAGTTGGAGCCATATTTGTAATAACAGGCATAATAGGGGCCGTGGTACTTCCTATTATTTCTGATAAATTAAGGGTAAGAGTCCCATTATTTATCGTGGCCATTTCCCTGCTTGTACCTGTATATTTAGGTTTTACTTATGTTAAGAGCTTTGTATTAGTTTCAATTATTGCAGGAATTGCAGGCTTCTCCATTATGGGTGTCGCTCCAATTATATTTCAGCACGGTTCTGAGGTAGCTTATCCTATTTCAGAAGGAACTTCCCTGGGGGTTATCCTTTTAATGGGACAAATATCCGGAGCTCTGTTTATCTATGTCTTTGAAGCTTTAAATAATATTACCGGTTCCATAGTCCTGCCAATGCTGCTTATAGTATCAGTGTCAGCTCTGGAGATTCCATTTACTTTCCACATGAAGGAATCAAATTTAATTAAAAAAGAAGCTGTCTCGAAATGAGGCAGCTTTAGTCTATCTGCAGACTTTTCTCTTTCTTATTAAAAAAGCTATTGTAACCATAAGTGAAGGCATGGCTATTGCTGCAGAAATAATTCCTATAAAAAACAAAATCTTGTTTATTATATTATTATCTATTAATCTTTCTAATAAGCTGGTTAAAATAAGCAAAAACAAACTTATTATTAATGACTTAAGATATACACCTTTAGTACTTTTATATTTTTCCAGGTAATTCTCCTTATCCGTATATATAGGTACCGTTCCAGGCAAAGATGAAAAGAAATGGAATGGGCCATAAGAACACATTTGCTTCCACCCGCTGCTTTCAAAGATTTGAAGATACTCATCTTCATTTTCTTTTAAATCTTTATAATCCATGGCATATACTAATTCCTTAGCTTCACCCTTTATCAGCTTATATCTGAATAAAGTCATCTCACTTAGAAACCAGCCCTCTTTTGAAAGCTTATTTAATCTTTTAATAACTCTGTCTTCTTCAAAGGCCAAACCCATATTTAGCAGATACTTAGTATTTTTCATTATTATGGTCCTCCTCTAAAAATTTTAATGCTTCTTTTCCATACTCCACCATAGCCATTCTTCTATTAATATCCTTTTTAAGAAAAGCCTTTCCCTTTTCTGTAAGTGCATAAGTCTTTCTTCTATCTTCGTCATCTAGAAGTTTAATAAGGTCTGCTGTCTGCAGTTTTTTAAGTATTGTATAAAGGCTGGCCGGCCCTATTATCATATCTCCATCAGATAACTGCTGGACACTCTGCATTATTCCATAACCATGGTTGGGTTTTACTAAGGTTAATAATATGTAATAAGTGGAATCTGTTAATATTTCTTCGTCTAGTGATTTTCCTCTTGCCAAGTTTTCTCCTCCTTATATCATTATATGATATATCATTTAATACTATATTATTAAATGATATAATTTTTGTCAATAGTTTTATAAAATATAAAAGAACCCTGAAAGCAAAATTAACAGGTTTACTTTAGAGGTGTAAAACCTAAAATTACAGGGATTTTTAGCAGTAGTTTTTGCAACAGAAAAAGCATAATAATTAGAAGAATTATCATGCTTTTTTACATATCATTATATAGTTATTGATGAAGAATATATGAAGATTCCGCACTAATTTTACCTCGAAAAATGTTCAGGTTATAGTGTCAAAAATATTAATATAATAATAGTACTAATATTTAGCATTAGGTAATATTACATTTATTGTTATTATATTACCATCACATTCAGCACAAATCTGCCCATTGTGAAGTTCAACAATTTTTTTTGAAACAGCTAATACAAGTCCTGAACCTTCAATATTACTTGATCTTGAAATATCAACTCTATAA
>JAJBWD010000049.1:0-3218 GCA_032907345.1 Bacillota bacterium
ATATAATTTCCCCCCTTATTTGTATTTGCTGTTATTTTCTTTATATCTTGGGTATATATCGAATAAATATGAAAAGATATTGATATAGGCAATTTTTAATATAATTTTTTAGCATGCTGTAATGATTTATCCATTAAATCAAATAAATTTTTGGATGTGGACCAATAATATCCATTGCTATCAAAAACTATACTGTTATCATTATTCCAAAAAGAACCCCCATAAGTACCTTTGTTTTTAGTCTGCACCAAAATCTTAATAAACTTTGTAGAGTTGTCTTTACTTAAGGGGTAGTTGTTAGCGACAATTTTGTTCAGTTTTTTCATTTTTGATACTTCTTTAGTCAGTTCTAAAACTAAATTTGAGTCTGTAATCATATAGCTATTTTCTTTTGTAGTAATTATAACATCGCTTAATTCATTTTTAGGGATATTAAATCCCCATATTGAAATATGTGCTTGTATATAACTAAATCCTATAATAAAAATGATAATAATATATCTCGATTTCTTTTTCATTTAATCCCTTTCCTAAATTAATTAGCAGTATCACTCTCAACAAAATCTGCACATATTTTAATTACATTACTTAATATTTTTAAACTCTCCATGCAGTCATCTTCTATTTCAAGAGAATGAGCTGCATTATTAATAATATTAATATGTACCGAAGGACAGGCACTTATTTTATCAATATATTCCCTGGGGAAAAGTTTATCCTTTGTACCAGCAATTATGGTACATTCTGAATTTATAATATGGGGAATTGTATAAGCTAAAGGTGTCATGAATAAATTACGGACCTTGCCGTAACCCATTGACTTGCTTATTTCTCCTGCAATTCTTGTTCCTGCACTTTTGCTGATAAAATATATTTTTTCATAGGAATTTTCAAGACATATATCAATTGCTTCCCTTGATTCCTTAACCATCTGCTCGAAAAACTCTTTTTTACAAGTTTTATCTGTTCTCACATATCCATATTCCAGGCTTAGTACATCACATCCTGATAATAAGACAGCCTTTCTGGCGTAATGAAGTACCGGCTTATCACATGTTCCGTCTCCACCCGGAAAAAGCACTGCAATGGATTTTGATTCAGGCGAATGGGTTAAATAAAGATTATTTATTTCATGTCCAAAAGATGAATTTACTTTTATAATAGATTTGCTGATCAAAAGAATCCCCCCCTTGATTCATAATATTTTATTCTAATTCTAACTGCTTAAAAATCCCTCATTTATCAAATACTTAACAGAATCCTCCATTTGATCCGTATTACATTCCAGTGCCCAGGTTGCATCAGGTGCATATTCATTCAAAGCATTCAGTATCTCTGCCATATTCATTGAGCCATTTCCAATGCCCAGATGGTCATCATTCTCCCCAAAGTTATCATGAATATGGACATATTTAATCCTTTCACCAAGCTGTCTGATCCATGAAAGCGGCGGAGTATGACTGTTGCAGTTTGCATGGCCAATATCCAGATTAACTCCTAATTTATCACTATTCAGGCCGTCAATGATACCTATGAACGTCTGAGGATCATATTCACACAAATTTTCCATACACATGAAGATATTTCCCCTATGAACTTCAAAGAAATTTTTCCAGAATACTATAGAACGTTTTATCCAGCCATTTATATATGATGTATTGGGGACATAACCCTGATGTACGGTTATTGTGCTGCATTTAAGTTCTTCGGCTATTTTATATGCATAGTCAAAGTAGAACTCAGTAACATCTTTTATCCTGTCATTTCCGCTGCCCAGGCATAGATCCCAAAAGGGTGCATGCAAGTGCTTTTCAATGTTATCCGGCAATATATTTATATACCGGGCTAATATTTCTTCTTTAATATTTACATCATTCGGATTGTAGAATCCCTGAATTTCAATTCCTAAAGCATATTTTTCACAGAGCTTAATTACCTTTTCACATTGGCAGTCATCACACAGTACTAAAGATTTCAAAATGTAACCCTCCCACTAAATATATTAAATAGATATAAGAAACTTTTAAGTGAATAAGATAAATACTTACTATTTAATTTCTGCAAAAATTTCATGTATATTTCCATCTGGGTCTGCAAATAGTGCTGTTCTTTGATTCCAAGGCATATCTTTGGGTTCATGAACAGAAACTGCTCCTTTGCAAATTAACTTCTTAAATGATTCATCAACATCATTAGGATTTTCACATGGGAAAGCAAGTTCAAAGCCCTGTCCAAATGCCCCTTTCCTATATTCGCTGCTATACACGTACATAACGTCTCTCATACAAATAGCAAATCTAACTCCATCATTTTCAAATTCAACATAACTACCAAGGTCATTTTCAATTCTAAATCCGAGGACTTGATTATAAAAATTTTTCATTTTATCTATATCATTTGTCCAAATCGTAATAAGATTAATTTGTGCTTTCATCGTGTATCTCCTTCTTTCTTAATTTCATATTTATCTGCCAAATATATTCATAAAACTATGAAGCAGCATTGTGGCATAACAATTCTTTAATTTATAACGAACTAAACCAATAATAATCCCAAAGCAAAGACCTGTGATAACTTTCATGAACATTGCAAATAGAAATCCGGTGGTGTACCCCATAAGAGTCATTTTCAGCCAGATACTATCTGCATATCCTAAATGCCATATTGCAAAAAGTAATGTAGTAATAATATAAACGGTAAATTCATTTGTATGGTAATGTTTAAATTCATTCCACACATATCCTCTGAAAATCAATTCTTCAAATATAGGTGTTGCTATGGTGGATAATATTATTGGAATAATAACTTCATATGAAAGACCCGCATTAAAAACAGGGGTTGATATAATAAAAAATAACACTATTACAGTAATGATAAAGTATCCTATTTTATTGCTCTTACTTTGAATATCAGGAAATATGGATAGGCTTATATTTCGTTTTTTACATATTACAAAAATAATGACTGTAAATAAAATCATTTGAAATATAGTTATTAAATCATTGTTCAAAGCACTTCTACGAATAAATTGAAAAAATATTTCTTTCATGATTATTCTTATTGCTTGTATTCCAGATAGAATACTTATTATTTTTAACAGAAGATAAACCTCCAAAGGTGCCACCCAGTTCACTTTTCACATTTCGTTTTTTATATTATATGGTAATTCTATTATAATTATATAATAGTATCATTCTAAAAACTACCAATATTTACTA
>JAJBWD010000050.1:0-6547 GCA_032907345.1 Bacillota bacterium
ATCTCAGCAATCAATGTGTTCAAAGCTTGTACACTTGTCTTTCTGTAGTTGCCTAATTTGTAATCATTGTTTGTTACGCCATTTACAAATGTTGTTGCTTCAGTGAGCTTATCATTAAGTGCTGTTAAATCGGCGTAGGTCTGGCAAGTGTGATAAAAATCTTTGAATTCCACAGAATTTACTTTGAGATAATTACCTGTTGTTGCATCCTTAAATTGAGTAGAATCCCCCAGCGGAGTTACTGTTTTGGCAAATTGGTACATATCTAATTTGTGTGCTTCCCATTCTGCTCTTTCAGCATCTGTAGTCCCGTATTGCAGCACCCCCGCATAACCTGCTTGTCCATCGGCTGTTGTATCCTTTGACAGGATTAATGACATACCGTTGTTCGATACAAATCCGCGTAAGTAGGCAAAGGTGTATTTCGTTCCCGGTTTTAAAGTAAAACTTAAGGGATAAACCCAGTCATTTGTGTGTCCATCCGGATCGGTTACGCTTCTAATGGCAGTTCCAAAGGCACTCAGGCCTTTCGCTGCATCAATATTACCGGTGCTGTCTTTCAGATTATTTGCTACTGCTATTGCATAAGGAACAGAGACAAAAGGCCCGTCATTGATGCTGACCACAAAGAAATATCGTACGTCAACATTCGAATCTGATGTAAAATGATTTACATACGGTAAATTAGTGAAGCTCTGTCCCTTGTCTAACCATGCGTACATCTGCTTATCACCGCTTGTAACATAGTATTGTCCTGTTATATTGTCAGACCATGCTGCAGCGGCAGTTTTACCTGATAACGCTTGATGAGTGTAATTACTTTGAAGCCAAACCTGCTTATCGCCATCCACAATGGAATAGCCTCTGGGATTAAACGAGTTTGAACCACCGCCGGATGATCCAAAAGGTGCTGTTGCTGCAAACACCTGCATCGACATTGATAGCACCAAAACCATTGACAGTATCAATGTTAAGATTTTTTTACTGAATCTTTTCATTTTCTTGAATTCCCTCCTTAAATATTTTTCATATAAGTATATTTATGTAAATATACCAATTACCTCATAAGTAAAAAATAATGGCATATAAACAGCATGCTAAAGCCTTTATTTAAAAGATGTATTTTTACATCATGAATTTTTGACATTGCACAAAGAATTAATGCTTTTTAAATTTTCCTATAATTATAGTTCCGCCATAAACTAGTCCAAATAAGCCCAGTAATGCTGCACTTAACAGCAGCCAAAAAGGATTGCCTTTTTTCAAAACCTCAGACACAGGAATTACTGTATCTGTAATTTTTTCCTGAGGCCTTTTTTCTCCGCTTAGTAAAACAGACATAGTTTTATTTCCCGCCCCGGAAGTAAGATCAAGTGATTTTTCTTTTTCATCCGGTTTCTCTTTTGTTGCCAGATTAGTTTGCCTGGTTACATCAGCCTTGTCCTGAGAAGCTTTATCAGGGACAACAACTGTTAAATCACCATTGGGCTTTGAATTATCTGCCGGAGTTGTTGCTGCCTCTGGAGTATTCTGTGAAGATGCTATGGCCTGCCCAGAACTCACCAGTGAAAAATAGCCGGTGGTACTGCTGTTCAAAATTATAAAGTTTTCCGTGCGAAGGGATGATATTTTGCCTGCCTTTAAATCGTCCCCTGACAGATAAACCGAGATATCTTTTCCTCTCATGGAGTCAGGTACAGAAAACTGAACTGTCATAGGCTCACTTGCCTGGATTTTCTTGTCGCCGGAAAATAAAAGTATTTCAAAAATTGTGATTTCCTTTACATTTTCTTCAATTGAATTCTTGTATGTTTTATATCTTCCATCCTCAGCATCCACCCTGGTAACAATCAGGGAAACGTTATCCGGTACGCTGCCTCTTTTCAACGTTACTGTAATTCCATTGACAAAATCACTCAGGACGATTTTATCTGTCTGAATCAGTGATGATTTCACATTAATGACTGCATTCTCAAGATCCGTCACCGCCTTGTCGATTTCAGACTGGGGATCCTCTTTGGTGAGAGAATCTGCTGTATCGATGGCTTTCTTTAAGGCATCTACCGGATCCTTTTTATAGTTACCCACCTCGGTTCCCACATTATTTTTTGCAGCATCATAAAAATCATTGGCATCTTTCAGTTCTGCATCAAGTTTTGTCATATCCGAAAATATACCTGTTTCAGTTTTTGCTGTATTCATATCAGTGGTGATTTTATTTGTCATTTCAGTTATGCTTTGGTCCGCTTCCTCTTTCAGCTGATATTTCACAGTATTATCCGCTTTATTCTTCATGGAACTGAGCTCCGCTTTTAAATTATCTATACTGGCTTTGGAAAATCTTCCTCTGTCATAATCGCTTTGTGTGATACCACCGATAAAAGACTGAACCTTTGCCGCAGTGGCATTCCAGGTGGATAAATCTGCAAAGGTCTGTACGGAAAACCGCATTGGGACAAAATTTACATTGTAATAATCTTTACCTTCAACCTTTGTATAGCTTGAAATAAACTGGTATTCCACATATTTCATTTTGTCATATAATGCCTGATCATCATTATAAGGAAACTGAAGGTAACCATAATAATGGCTGTCACCATCGCCTTTCAAAACCAGTGAGATACCATTGTTTGCCTGCATACCCTGCTGAAAACCATATTCATATAAAGTACCGGGTTCAAAAACAAAATTGTTAATAGGGATAGCCCATTGCTGATTGATCCCATTCGGAAATTCCGATAAGTCAGTGCTGGTACGAATAGGAGTCCCCAGACAGGAGGTAAAGTTTGATATGGGAGTAAATTTACCGTTTTGACTTTTCTTTTCATAAGCAAACATATAATTATAAATCAGCGGATTCCTGTTAGTGAATGCATAGAGCTGATAGGGCTTTCCGTCAGCCTTCACAGCGTTTATATATTGGACTCCGTTACTCTTGCCAGTATAGGTAGTTCCTCCGTCCTGCATGTGCATATTACCGCTGGCATCGTATCCGCCGTTGTCAAACTTACTGTACAGCCACTGAATTTTTCCGCTTTCTGTCTTTATAGCAAATCCTTTTGCCGTAAAGGGGTTTTGTCCCGAACCTGACGTACCGAATGGCCATACAGACGCCGACACAGGTATACTGCATACACAAACAATAATAAGTGCAGATAAAATACATCTGAATATCCTGGATTTTTTCATTTTACTCCCTCCCTACTATTAAAAATTGACGTAAGGAACCATTTAAATCAGTCCTAAAATTTTTATAATAAGTTTTTTACTAAAGCCCTGTTTAACATAGATTTGTTTTGAAAGGCTTAATATATAGCTTTGCATATAGGCAAGTTCCTGCACATCAGGCTCTCCAGAGCCAAAGCGTGCTTTATATACAATGTTTAAAAATTCCTTATACCTCATCCCTGTCAGCTCATCATATTTCTGGGATATTTCCTCTGAAGATTCAAAGGCTCTATGATGATCTATTTTAATCCTGTCAATTTTTATCAGCTTTGCGGCATAAGCATATATCTTCAGAGCTGCTTTTAACCTATCTGAATGAAAAAAACCCTTTTTTCTTTTTGCTTTAAGTATTAAAACTATAATTATGAACAGGAGAACTGCTGCAGCGGCAGCGGTGGCTGCAAAGAACAGAAGGCTGAATTTCATTTTTTTATTTACCTTAACCGCACTGTCATTTGACAATGCTTTTTCCTGATCATTATAAAAGTTTTTGTCTTTCTTAGATATACTTTCGTCTTTTCCTGTGGACTTGGTACGGTCTTTTCCGGGGTTAAAATAACCGGGAGTTAACTCGGCAGGAACCCAGCCCACTCCATCCACATATATTTCAGTCCAGGCATGTGCAAAGGAATCTTTTACGTCAAGCACTGCATTTTTGGTTTGTGCATAAATATCAACATAACTATGAGGCAGAAAATAACCCTCCACATATCTTGCAGGAATTCCCGCGCTGCGTAAAAGCATTACGGAAAGTGTTGCGAAATGAATGTCATAGCCGCTGCCTGCTTTAAGAAAATTTGCAATGAAATCGCTGTCTGCAGGCAGATTTTTTATTTCCGTGGAATACGTGAATTTCTGCAAATAGCATTTTCGTAAAAAATCAATGACTGATTGATAATTCTTATCTTTAAACGAATCAAGCGTCCCTTTTGTAAAATATTTTTCAAGGGTTTTCTTTGTTTCCGCCGGTATTTCCATATAGTTCTTATATACAAAGGCCCTGTACGCCATTTCATTCTTTTCGTATTCTGCATAATTTGCACTGCCTTTAATATTGTCTTTAACCCATTTATTTAAATCAGAAGCTGCGTAATCCGAAGTTATGGGGGAATACATGGAAAAGGAATAGGTTCTTGTTCCTATCAGTCCGGCGCTTATTATCCCTGCATCTTTACTATATTTAACATTTTGAGGGGACAGATCATTCATGGTGGCCGCCTCATAGGGGCTATAAATATATTTGCTCTCAAGAGCTATATTATCTACAGATATATTGAACTTACCTAATTGTGAGTTTACGCTGCACAATGAAGAAATCTGGTTTTGGGGATAAAAGTGATTTTTAGAAAGCCATTCAAAGAGCCCTGTATAATCTCCGCCGTAAGCAGACCCGGGAAGGCTGTTCCAGCTGTTATTGCTGTAAATGCTTCCCACATACCCTTTCAGGTAGATAGCAGAGGGCTTTTGCATTTTAACTTGCATTACAACTTCATCAGTATAGGACAAAGTTTTCGCGTTTTTTAAGTCCCCCTCTGGCAAAATATCCATGGAAACTTTTTCTGCCCCGTAATTATAACGCAGGCTTTCTATCTCATCAGCTAATCTAAATCTAATGCTGCTTATTGTTTTCAACGATGTATATTTGCTATAAGGAATAAAAGAGCCTATAAAAATGCTGAATAAAGCCGTAACAGACAATACCCAAAGGGCCCTTCGCAATGAAATGGAGTTTTCATTAAGGGCGTTGGAAAAAAGTACTGCCCAGACAATAATTATAAATATTACAGCAGCTGCAGCAGAATATACATGAAAATATATAATTGCAAATACAGGGGGTAACGTAAGCAGAATTACGGGTACAAACAGCCTGTGTTTTATACTTATAACAATCAGATATGCGAATATCAGGATTATTGGAATCAGCGCCATAATTGTGTATAAATTCACATTAGCAGTGGAACCTGTATCGTAAGTCAATATACCCAGATGATTAAAGCTTTCGATTTTTGTAATAATGCTGTTTGTAATTATTAAAAAGCCCATCATGACTTTCTGGTTTGCAGCAGCAAAATAAGCGGCAATCAGCATTGGCAAAAGCACATTTAAATTTTTTCCTAACTTACTGCTTAATAAATAAGATAAAGTGCCCGGTATCAATATGCTTAAAATTATAATGAAAACACTGGAGCAGGGGAAATCAAAAGCGCTGACAAGGCATATAAAGCTGCAGGCAGTCAGAATGATGCTTAAAGATAAAGCATATATCTTTGATGCCCTTTGGGATTTATCTATTTGTTTTTCTATTTGTAAAATCTGCAT
The DNA here is from genome assembly GCA_032907345.1 of Bacillota bacterium. Lineage (GTDB taxonomy): Bacteria > Bacillota > Clostridia > Clostridiales > Clostridiaceae > JAJBWD01. The sequence goes on from JAJBWD010000050.1 coordinate 5,548, forward strand.
CTTTACACGCTCCGATTAAATTATAATTTTCCCGATATCTTCTTTTATATTTTGGGGCGTAACTATTGTGATATTGGAATCCACTGTAATATCTTCCGTTTCCTCTACCGCATAAATGGTTCTAACTGTCTGATATAAAGCTCTTTTTGCTGTTTCTTCAGGATTTAATTTTGTAGTAATATAATACAGGACCAATTGAACATTACGGTAATTGCCTGCTTCATAAAATCTCAGCGCAGCTGTATCTTCATCATAAGACTGTATGGAAAGCAGGTCGGGAAGATAAGCTTCCAGTGAATCCAGGCTTTCAATTACTTTCACAATGAGTTTTTCACTTGCTTTGTCGTACCAGGCAATGTTATGACAAATTCCCTTTTCAATCAGTGACTGAGACAGGGAAACAAAAGTCATCATACATGCATCCAGGGCTTTATCAGAATTTTCATCTTTATTATTGAAAATTTCCAGCAGTAAGAATATAGGATAATTAAGTGAAAGCCCAAAATCTCTCACTACAAGTTTGCTTTGCTTTGCTGAAAGCTTCCAGTGGATTTTTCTTATTTCATCTCCCGGAATATATTCCCGCAGTGCAAATATATCATTGACATCCTGTCCCTTTTTTGTCTGGGAGTAACGTTCTCCATCCCCGTTTATTTCCGTCTGGTTCTGCATATCAATTACTACTTGGTATACTTCAGGATAAATCAGGCCGCTTTTCTCCTTGTTAATGTTTTTTGACAGACTGAAAAGGCCTAAAAAATCACAGACTTTCATTTTATTCAGAATTACCGATATCCGGCCTGCATTCATATCAGAGACCGTGAATGAGATGGGGCTGGCTTTTCTATTTCCTATTGTGCAGAACGTTTTCATATTGTTTTCTTTCCCGGTCAGGTTATTGCGGCATGTAAGATACAGAACTGCGCCTGAAACGGGAAAAACAGATGAATTGCTTAGTGTGAAATTAATAAGTGCTGCTTCCGATTTTTTGATTTCCTGG
>JAJBWD010000051.1:0-6203 GCA_032907345.1 Bacillota bacterium
CAATCACAAGTCGTACCGGTGAGGCAGGACTTGCCTTAAAGGGCGGCACAATTGTAACTGTCTGCATTGGTGCGAATAATCTGCTGGGACCAGTAATAAATGCTGTTGCCAATGCTTATGGTTTAGATTCCAGTGCTCCTGACTTCCTTACCACTCTCCAAGGGAAAATCGCAGCAAATCCAGCCCAATGGAATACAGTATTGACCCAGCTTTATTTTTCAGCTTTATTTGGTCAACTGCATCAGGATCTAGATAAAGGCGTCGCTGATTTTAATGCTGACTGGCCGCTGATTATCAACGGAATTAAAAATAAGGCTCCAGGCGCACAGATTTTGGCATTAACAATTTATGATCCGCTACCGATGGACAACCAGTTTTACAATATTTTAAATCCACTTATTGTCAGCATCAATAAGACTATCACTAGCCAGGCTGTTAAGTCCGGTTATAAGGTAGCGGATATCTATACCGACTTCAAATTAAGTACCGAATCACCGGTTTCATTTGACATCAATGCCGGGAATTTTGATCCGCATCCTAATGATTTGGGTCATGAGATTATTTTTGAGGACCTGAAAACCAAGGTAAAACTGCCTAGGTGAGTTGAGAAGTTGAAATTTGGTAATCAGCCTTATTGATTAACTTATAATAAACATACCTGACAAAGTATAGAAGCAGCCTCTGCTCATAAAAATGGGGGGGCTGTTTTGCTCCATTGAAAATTTATTATTGTCAATTTTTATGGACAGTAAAAAGTGAACAGCATACCTAAAATTGATACGTCATTATTAAAAAACAGCAATGTATACAAATCAAATTTAAAGCAGGTGTTGAAAATGATTAATTTTAAGCCTTTCCCTGACATTGAAACAAAAAATCTAACATTGCGAAGGATGAACTATGATGATATCAGTGATTTATTTGAAATGAGAAAAGACCCTCGGATGAATGAATACACTGATACAAAACCGGAGGAAAATATCAATGAAACAATGGCTTATATTGATAAAATGAATAAAGGTATTGATGAGAATAAATGGATTATTTGGGTAATTGAACACAAGCAGTCAAAGAAGGTAATTGGATCAATTTCTATTTGGAATATTAATATGGAACAAAAAACCGGAGAATTAGGGTATGGAATTATTCCTGATTACCAGGGTCAGGGATTGATGAAAGAAGCATTATTAAGTGCTGCTGAATATGGTTTTAGTGAGATGAAGTTAAAAGCATTGGAGGCATATACAGAAGAGAATAATATTAAATCAATTAATCTTTTAAAAAAATGTTACTTTAGCGAGATAAACAGAGTTGATGATCAGGGTTATTTTAATAATAAAATCTACCATATGATAGTATACAGGCTGCAAAACATTATGTATTAATTTCATCACTAAATGGATAATAGATCTTGTTAGCCAAAGCAAAATCAGCAGACCAGCAGCCGAGTCCCTCCCTTATTATTTCAGCCGCCAAGGGTTATGTCCTGCTTATTATACCATTCCAATGCCTGATAAAAGTGATCGGGCTTAAAATCAGGCCAATAATCATCTATTACATAAAAATCTGAATAAATAGACTGTGCCGGCAAAAAACCACTTAACCTCCTTCTGCCTCCCCATCGAATAATTAAATCAATTCTTGAAATATCGGATGATTTAATATTGTCAATAATATTCATATTTTTGTCCTTAGCACCTTTCAGATTATTTAAATCCCATTCCCACCCATAATTAACAAGAAAATTAACTTTCATCCCACCGCTGCCAAAAGTTTTCCTGGTGGTATAACTGATTAAATCATCTGGAAAAATGGGTGATTCGCTGTTTCCAACTACCAATAATGAAGCGTTTTCTCTTGAAAGCATTTTTACAGCATTAACACAAGCTTCAGTAAAAGCCTTTCTTTGATCTATTGGCCGTTTGTTATTATCTGTAGTAAAACCGTAATATGTTATTTCCTTAACACCGATCTGTTCACATAGCTTAAAGACTGCCAAGCCTGGTTCCAGTCCGGAATCATATCCTTTTTCTTTACTCATTCCATTTGAAACTGCCCATCTTCTGTTGCCATCCGGGATAATCCCAATATGCTTAGGTATTCTCATTAAAATCACCTCAAATTATCTGTAATGCTTATTGAATTTGTAATTCTATAAAAATTACAGTGTTAGTATTATAAACCTTAGCTTCATAATTTATACTAAAATTATTAACAAAAATATATTATGATAAGCTGATATATGAGATAATTGATTTACATATATAACTAATATTAATAAAATTTAACTTAGGTAAGAAGATTATGAAATTAATAACTGTAGAGGGGGAATAAATCATGGGGTATGTAAAAAGGAATATTACAAAAATCAGCGGAAGGAATTGGCTTATCGTAGTTTTACTTGGGCTTGCCGGGCAAATTGCATGGAATGTAGAAAATTCCTGGTTCAATACATTTGTATTTGATATGATAACTCCTGATCCTAAGCCCATAGCCTGGATGTCGGCAGTCAGTGCAGTTACCGCAACAATTACCACTCTTGTAATGGGAACCCTAAGTGACAGGCTGGGTAAAAGGAAGTCTTTCATATTATACGGATATATATTATGGGGTATATCAACAATTGTATTTCCGACTACAGCATTTATTAAGATAACCAGCTTGGCTGTCATAGCTGTTGTTGCAGCAGATGCTGTTATGACTTTTTTTGGATCAACAGCCTATGATTCAGCCTTTAATGCATGGACAACAGATATTTCTGATACTACAAACAGAGGAACATTAAGCAGTATTATATCAATACTTCCTTTGATTGCTGCGATAATTGGCTCTGCACTTTCAGGTGTTTTAATAGATAAACTTGGATATTATACTTTTTTTTATACTTTAGGAGCAGCAGTAAGTTTAATGGGAATTGTTGGCGGACTAATGCTTAGGGACTCTTCAAAATTACTTAAGAAACCAAAAAATAAAGCTGAAAGTTTTATTAAGGATTTATTAAGTGTATTCAGCATAGAAAGTATAAAAAAGAATTGGGAACTGTATTTAGTGCTGATTTCATTGTCTTTGTTTTCTTCAGCGTTCTTAATATTTTATCCATACGTTATGATATACCTGAATAACTATTTGAAAATATCAAAAACGGCAGCAGGTATTGTTACAGCTGTATCAGTTCTTATATCCATACTTATAGCAGTTCCGGCTGGGAAATTAGCTGACAGAGGATATATGAAGAAGCTTGCATTTTCAGCTCCATTTATAATATCTTTTGGATCAGTCTTATTCTCTTTTTCAAAGAATATCTACCTGGTTACGATAACTGCCAGTCTTCAGTTTATTGGTTATTTAGTAATGATTATAACTGTAGGAGCATGGATAAAAAATCTTATGCCGGAGGAAAGCAGAGGCCAGTTTGAAGGTGTGAGAATGATATTTAACGTAGCGATTCCCATGATAATAGGGCCCAGTATAGGATCTTTCTTAATAACAAGATATGGCATTTATACAGTATTAAAAGGGAAGCCTGGTTTTATACCAACTCCTGTTATTTTTCAGGCAGCTGCAGCAGTATTTATAACATCGATTATACCTATGATAATAATAAAGAGAAAGCAGGAAGGAAAAGAGGAGATTTGAATTGGAAGATAGAAAAGATATTTTATGGAGGATAGCAGAAGGAAATATAATGACCAGGTGGGCTGAACAAGTTGATCCGGAGGGGGTGCTCCCCGAATATCCAAGGCCCCAGATGCAAAGGTCTGATTGGATGAATTTAAACGGACTATGGGATTACTCAGTAAAAGCTGCGGAAGATAAAAAATTACCTGATGATTATGATGGAAAAATTCTTGTACCATTTCCCATTGAATCTGCTCTTTCCGGAGTAAAAAGACTGCTGCTGCCAGATGAAATACTCTGGTATAGAAGAACCTTTAAAGTTCCGGAAAATTGGAGAGGCAGAAATCTTCTTCTGCATTTTGGAGCAGTGGACTGGAAAGCAGAAGTTTGGATAAATGGAAAAAAGGCAGGAGAGCATACAGGAGGATACTTCCCATTTACCTTTGAAATTTCCCGATATATCATAGATGGAGAAAATGAAATAACTGTAAGTGTATGGGACCCTACAGATACCTATGGACAGGAAAGGGGCAAGCAGTCATTAAAGCCTAATGGTATTTTTTATACCCCATCCTCAGGAATTTGGCAGACAGTTTGGATAGAGCCTGTTCCCATAAACTATATAAAATCATTTAGGCTGATTCCTGATATAGATAATAGTGAAATATCAATAATTATAGAAACAGACGGAGAAAATGAAAACCTGGAACTTCAGGCAGAAGCTTATGAAAACAATAATAAAATATCCTATGGGAAAACAACAGTAATTAACAGTTTAAAGCTTAAAATTCCGAGTCCTAGGCTTTGGAGTCTAACATCTCCTTTCCTTTATGATGTAACAATTCAATTAATGGAAGACGATAAGGTTATAGATGAAATTATCAGCTATTTTGGAATGAGAAAATTCAGCATTGAAAGTGATAAAGAAGGCGTAAAAAGGCTGTTATTAAATAATCAGCCAATATTTCAAAATGGTATCTTAGATCAGGGCTTTTGGCCGGATGGATTATATACTGCACCTGCAGATCAGGCTTTAGAATATGATGTAAAAATGGCAAAAGAACTGGGATTTAACATGATAAGAAAACACATTAAGGCAGAGCCTGCCAGATGGTATTATCACTGCGACAAATTAGGGATGATTGTATGGCAGGACATGATAAACGGGGGAGCCCCATTTAATACCTTTAGAAATGCAGTTATTCCAAATATTCTTCAAAATTTGAAAGTTAAGGATAACAATTACAAAGCTTCAGGGCGATATGAAAAGGCTAACAGGGATAATTACAAAAAAGAATTGAAAGAAATGATAGATACCCTGTATAATGTACCAAGTATCGGAATGTGGGTTCCTTTCAATGAAGGCTGGGGCCAGTTTGATGCTGAGGAAATCTATGAATGGATAAAAAAGTATGATAAAACCCGCTGGGTAGATCATGCCAGCGGATGGTATGACCAGGGAATAGGAGATATAAAGAGTGTTCATATATATTTCAGAAAATTAAAAAAGCCTAAGGTTATAAATAGCCGTGCAGCTGTAATTTCAGAGTATGGCGGATACAGTTTACCTGTAAAGGGGCATGTATGGAATGAAAATAAGGAATTTGGATATAAAAAATTTAAGAAAAAAGAAGAATTAAAAGAAGCATATTCTTCTTTAATGAACGATCAGGTAAAACCACTGATGGAAAAAGGTATTTCTGCAGCTGTTTATACTCAGCTTACAGATGTGGAAACAGAAGTAAATGGGCTTATGACCTATGACAGAGAGATTGTAAAGATTCTGTAAGTCAGCAGTTTTTTGTTATTATGCAATTTCCTTAATTTACATAAGATATACGGAGGATTAAAATGAAGGAAAATAAAAATACCATAAAAATATTAAAACCCAGGATTCCATTAGAGCTGCCTGTAATTAAATTAACTGAGGATGATTTATCAGAGTCTGAATCAATTTCAAATGCATTAATAACGGATTTCCGTCTTGAAAATCATAATGCGGAAAAGGTTTCTTTTAAAGAGGTCCTGCTTAAAAAGGCCATATTCACAAATGTAACTTTGGAAAACAGTGAATTTACAGATATAAGATTTGAGAATTGTAACTTATCAAACGTTAATTTAGCTGGTTCTTCAATACACAGGGCTGAATTCATAAACTGCAATCTGATTGGTATTAATTTAAGTGAATCTACCATTAGAAATGTTTTTTTCACTGAGTGCAATGGGCAATACGCAAACTTTAGATTTGCAGATTGTAAACAAGCAGTATTTAGTAAATGTAAGCTTAGCTTTTCTGATTTTCAGGAAAGTGAGCTTTCCAGGGTTGAATTTAAAGATACAGACATGACACAGGGACAAATGTTTGGAACTAAGTTAAATGGAATTGATTTCTCCAGCTGCGAAATTGATGGGCTGGGTGTAAGAATTGAAGATGTTAAGGGAGTTATAGTTACTCCTGCTCAGGCTATTTCACTTGCTGGTTTAATGGGAATCATAATTAAATGATAAATTTGGACTATCACACCTAAAAAATTAATAAGTCAAAGAGTTCATGCTCATAAATTCTTAAAAATAAAGTATTTATG
>JAJBWD010000052.1:0-3120 GCA_032907345.1 Bacillota bacterium
ATGGCAGATTTAGAAAAGTCCGGAGAAGTATTTTCAGATAAAAACCTGGAGGAGCTTTATCCCAAATACATAGATGCCATGAGGGCAAACTTTGAAAGCATAAAATATATTGAAAGAGGAAAAGCTTACTACCCTGAGCTTAAAAAAATAGTGGATAAGAAAAGAAGAAAGTACACCATAAGATGGAACAGGAAGCTTTCAGTTCCTCTCTCTGATTTAAGCTATGAGCTGGGATACTATGTAAAGCTGCTTTCTACTTATGATACGGTGCTGCCAATGAATTCAGCTCAGTATATAAAGTTCCTTAAGAATAAACTTAATGAAAATGTGGAGTACAAAATAAAAAGAATAAGAAAAAGTAATTAAAGGCAAATCCGGCCTTTGGCCTTTTTTTTGAACATATGACTTTGTTAATAAATATGTTTAAGGGATGGTATAAGACAAGCCTCCTATGGCAATAATGTAGGTAGATTAAATAATAGGAGGCTGCTATGAATATATCAATTCAGGATGAAATAAAATCAAAATTCAGAAATGGAGCTGTATGCCCCCACTGCGGAAGCAAAAATGTAAATAAATTTGGATTCTTTAACGGAAAGCAGAGATATATATGTAAGGAATGTAAAAAAACCTTTAATTTATATACCGGAACTCTATTAAGCTGGTCTCATTATAAGGATAAGTGGGAGATCTTTATTGATACCATGAGTCAGGATTTATCACTTAGAAAAGCTGAAAATCAGGTAGGAGTCAGCTACGCTTCACTGTTCTACTGGAGACACAAGATAATGACAATTTTGTATGAAGCAAATGGTGAAAGACTCCATGGGACCCTGGAACTTATGAATATGAAATTGAGATATTTAGATAAATATAGAAATATTAAAAAAGAGCAGGATGAAGAAGAAGAGGAAGAAGATGAAGAGACGGGCGGAGCCCAAAATATATTTCTAGCATTCTTATATCAAAGGGACAACAGGCTGGATTCCTACATATACAAAGAAAATAGAGGAGCTAGGTCATTTATAAATGACATATCTGATAATATAGATGAAAAAAGCATAATATGTCTTAATTCAAATTACCCTTTTAGATTTCCTTTATTATATAAGAAATTAAAAGTAGCAGATAAAAGGAATTACAAAAGGGTTAATTATTTTAATACTGATAGGGTAAGAAAATATTTAGGCCAGTTTAAGAGCTGGATAAAAATGTTTCGAGGGGTATCTTCTAAGAATCTAATAAAATATGCAGCTTTTTTTAGGACTCATAAAGTATTTTGTAATAGGGAGTGTATAATCCTGTCCTCCCTCCGGGAGCAAAGAAGCCTTAGAAATCAGTATGTTTCAAGAGGAGAGTTTGGGTTTTAACGGGAAAGCAGACCCCTTAAACATATTTCTTAACAAATGATCTACTCCGAAAACAGAAAAAAACCGCCTCATTTAAATCTGAGACGGCTCCGTTTTTTATTCTACGCTTATGTAAACAGCATCCTCTTCCTTAACTACCTTAATGTAATTAACTTCAGGATCTTCAGTTCCCTGAACATAAAGTCCTGCTTCCTTAAGCTGTTTTATATAATCTACTATTTCTTTTGTTATTCTTTCTCCCGGGCAAAGAATCGGAATTCCCGGCGGATAAGCCAGTAAAAATTCTCCGCTTATCATGCCGATGCTTTTAGAGATTAAAACTCTTGATTTTACGCTGTTGAAGGCTTCTCTTGGTATAAGCTCCTGTTTTGGAATAGGAGGAATATCAATAAAGTCAACTTTTTTATTCCCCTTTCCATAGTACTCTGCGCTTATTTCTCGAAGAGCAGTTAAAAGCTTATCATAGCTTTCAGCAGTATCACCAAAGGAACCTACCGCTAAAATATTATATAAATCAGACAGCTCCATCTGAATATGATATTTATTTGCTAAGATCATATCAAGATCATAGCCTGTAATACCCAAATCTCTGCAGGTTATCGTAACTTTTGTAGGATCCAGGGAATAAACTCCCGGGTTTCCAAGTATCTCATTTCCGAAGCAGTATAAGCCTGGAATCTTGTTTATTTCATCTCTTGCATAATTTGTTAGGCTTATTGCTTTATCTAAAAGAGCTTCCCCTTCAGTTGCAATCTGGCGTCTGGCACAGTCCAGTGAGGCCATAAGTATGTATGATGGCGATGTGGTCTGAAGAAGGCTGAGTACCTGGGCTACTCTTGCAGCATCAACTCTTTTTGTTCTTACCTGAAGAAGTGAGCACTGAGTCATGGCTCCTATTATCTTATGTGTGCTTTGAGAGCAAATATCAGCTCCTGCTTCCATAGCTGACATAGGAAGCTTATCATTAAACCCAAGATGGGGTCCGTGAGCTTCATCAACTATAAGGGGAATATCATAAGAGTGAACGATATCTGCTATTTTTTTAAGGTTGGTTGCTACTCCGTAATAAGTTGGATTTATGATAAGGAGTGCTTTTGCATCCTTGTTTTCTTCCAGTGTTTTTTTGACAGTCTCGGGAGTAATGCCGTGGGCAATTCCTACCTTTTTATCAAATTCAGGCTGCATATAAACTGGTATGGCACCGCTTAGAATAATACCTGCGGTAATTGATTTATGAACATTTCTCGGGATAATTATCTTATCTCCGGAGGAAACTACGCTCATAATCATGGCCTGGATAGCTCCGGAGGTACCATGCATAGAAAAAAAGGCTGCATCTGAACCGTAGGCATCTGCCGCCAGCTCCTGGGCCCTTTTTATTGGCCCCGTAGGATGATGAAGACTGTCTACTGATTTAAAAACAGTTACATCTATTTTAAAGGCGTTTTCACCAATAAATTCTTTGAATTCTTGGTCTGCACCGACTCCCTTCTTGTGTCCCGGCACATGAAAGGGAACTGTGTCGTTTCTTACATAAGTTTTTAAGGCATCAAATAACGGTGTTTCGTATTGGTTATATTTGTACACCTCGATATGCACCCTCTTTCTAATTTAATCCTGTCTCATTTGAAACAATATAATTATATGTTAATTAATATAAACTTTCAATAAAAAAAATAATTAATTATGTCATATAATTTTACAATATTTTAATACCTAAATTATGCAATTTCTATAATTTATAGTATAA
>JAJBWD010000053.1:0-3173 GCA_032907345.1 Bacillota bacterium
ACCAGGGATTCTTTAAAAGTACCATTTACTAGTGAACAATTAAAGCAGTCAGATAATAATATATCACTTCAAAAAATAAACTTAGACAATGCCAAAAGTATCCGTTCTAAAAGTCAAAGTACTATAGTTTCAGACATTGATGGAGTTGTAACAGCGCTGAATATAGTTGAAGGATCCACAGCCGCTATTGGAACGCAGCCGGCTATAACAATTCAGGATACAAATAATTTAAAGGCAGTTATGTCAGTAGGTAAATATGATGCTGCAAAAATCAAATTAGGTCAGGAAGCTGTTATTAAAAATGGTACTAAAGAGTATAAAGGTAAGGTATCATTTATTGAACCTGCAGCTACAAAGACTGTTTCAGCCACAGGATCAGACACAACTCTTGGGGTTGAGATCGATATTACAGATAAATGTGATGGCTTAAAGATTGATTTTGACACTGATGTAGATATACTTCTTGGACAGGCAAATAGTGTAGCGAAAGTTCCAGCAGAAAGCATACGAACTGATAAGGAAGGTAAAACATATGCATTTGAAATAGAAGGAAATAAAGCCGTGGAAAAAGAGGTTAAGCTGGGTCTTCAGTCGGATACGGAAGCACAAATAATAGAAGGACTAAGCTCTGATAATAAAGTAATATTAAATCCAAGCTCAGCCATGAAAACCGGAGATTTAGTTTCCGAATCTGCAGGGGGCAAATAATGATTGAAGTTAAAAATATAATTAAACGATATGTGACTGGGGAAATTGACTTCACAGCTTTAAATAATATAAATTTAAAAGTAGAAAAAGGTGAGTTTACCTCCATAATGGGACCTTCAGGCTCAGGAAAATCTACAATGATGAATATTTTAGGATGTCTTGACAGAATGGACAGCGGCACCTATATACTTAATGAAAAGGATGTCTCAAGGCTTGATGATAAAGAACTAGCCTATATCAGAAATAAAGAAATTGGATTTGTTTTTCAGGCATTTAATTTACTTCCAAGGATGACTGTCCTGGAAAACGTTGAATTACCTATGACTTATGCAGGAATTACTAAAAAGGAAAGAAGAGATAAGGCTCTATCCGCACTTGATAAAGTTGGACTAAGCGATAGAATAAAGCATAGACCAAATGAAATATCCGGCGGCCAAAAACAGAGAGTTGCTATAGCCCGTGCCATAGTTAATAACCCGGCTGTTATTATGGCAGACGAACCTACAGGTAATTTAGATACAAAATCTTCAATAGAAATCATGAAAATTTTCCAGAATTTAAATAATGAGGGAGCTACCATAATCATGGTTACTCACGAAACAGATATTGCCGAGTATTCAAAAAGAATAGTAAGGTTTAAAGATGGCCAGATAGTAGATGATTATGCTGTAAAGAATAGAATAATTTTATAGGGGGGTGCAGAGAAATGATAAGCATAATAAGTAATTTAACAGAAAACTTCAAAATGGCATTAGACAGCATTATTTCGAATAAAATGCGCTCCTTTCTGACAATGTTAGGTATAATTATAGGTATAAGTTCTGTTATAACTATAGTTTCTCTTGGACTGGGAGGGCAGAACACTATAACTTCTGAATTTGAAAAACTTGGTTCCGCTACGGTGAATATAACACTGGACACTACAAAAGCCGGTCAAAGTGATGCTATTACCTTTGAAGATATAAAGCAAATAAAGGATAACGCAGATACAGTCAAATATGCAGCTCCCAGCGTATCTAAAGAAGGTGTGGCAATTTCTGATACCTTGAGTAAGAGGGCACAAATAACCGGTACTTCTATAGACGGATTAATTATTCAAAATTTAGATTTTCTGTATGGCAGACCATTTAATGAAAAAGAATCCGAAGAAGGGAAAAGCGTTGTGATAATAGACGAGATTGCAGCACAAGATTTATTTGGTTATAGTGATGTTACCGGAAAAACCATAAAAATTGGTTCCAAGCAATCTCCTGTAAAGGCTACAATAATAGGTGTAACAAAATCCGTTATGGGTTCCTTTGGCAGAGGCAATACTGAAAATATGCCATCATTTGTATATATACCTGCCACGTTGATGCAAAATATGTACCCAGATGAATTTTCAATAGATCAGATCAGTATTATGGCAACAGACAAAAACAATTTGGAAAGTGCCGGAAACAATGCTGTAAATATATTGGAAAGCAGGCATAATAACAGAGGAAAAGAGATATATACAGCCAAGAACGCTATGAGCCAGTTAGATCAAATAAATACTGTCCTTGGAATATTTACTGCTTTTATTGGAGCGGTTGCAGCTATTTCATTACTGGTTGGAGGAATAGGAGTTATGAATATCATGCTTGTTTCAGTTACGGAGAGAACGAGGGAAATAGGCATAAGAAAAGCAATTGGTGCAACCACAAGTACAATACTTATTCAATTCCTGACTGAATCTGTAATAATATGTCTTATAGGCGGTATTATGGGCATGATAATAGGTATCTTAGGGGCCTATGCCATAGGAAGTTTTGCTGGTATAACTCCTGCTTTGTCAGCTGTAGTAATTATCGCATCCATACTATTCTCTTCTGCAGTAGGAATTTTCTTTGGAATTTATCCTGCCAGAAAAGCTGCTAATTTAAATCCAATTGATGCCTTAAGATATGAATAAGTAATTGTTGATTAAAAAACTCTTTATACTTAAAATAAAATGAGCAGGAATTAATACCTGCTCATTTATACAATGAAAAAGGGAGTGAGCTTTCATGTCCATCAAGTCACGGTTAAGGCTTTCCTATATTGCAATGCCAATAATTCCATTTATTCTCATCATAATTGTAAGTAATATATTTATGTCCTATATTGGAGGAGAATCAGGATATCTGGGTAATAAGATACAAAAAAATAGTAATCCTTTAACTCAAATTATCTCATCTAACAATAAACTTATGAAAAATGTAAATATGCAGATCCTGAAAAATCCTGATAAACTTATGGATCAATCATATCTGTCACAGTTAGATAAAAGCATAGATGCAGAGTATACAGGTATTGTACTTAGAAAAAACAGTAAAATAATCTATTCTTCAGATTATATAAAGAATGATATAAATGAAGTTTCACTGCCTTCTTTTAGTTCAGTTATATTAGAAAATTCAAATGAAAAAATACATATTTTAGGGCAGCAGTACTTTTACTTTAGT
>JAJBWD010000054.1:0-3131 GCA_032907345.1 Bacillota bacterium
ATAGTTGCGTCCCACACCCACTTTTTCCACGAATGGAAGCTGCTCGACCTTGTCCTTGATGAAAGATTTTATATCATCAAGGGTAAAAAGTGTTGAAATATCGGGAATCAGAAAGTTTTATAATCTGGTTTCAAAATATCCGGGAGCCATATCATTAACTATAGGGCAGCCTGATTTTGGAATTCCGGAGGAGGCAGAGAAGGGCATAATTGATTCTATAAAAAGAGGAGAGACAAAATATACCCCCAATTCAGGAATAAAGCCATTAAGAAATGAGATTTCAAACTATTTAAAATCACTTGACATAGATTTTAAAGAAGATGAGATAATAGTTACAGTTGGAGGAAGCGAGGGATTATATTCCTCTATGACAGCGGTAATAAACCCTGGGGATTATGTTCTTATTCCTGAAATAGCATATCCTGCTTATGAAAATATTACAAAGATATTGGGAGGAAAGGTAATATATTATAAGCTTAATGAAGATTTTAGCGTGGATATAGGGAATTTAGAAGAAAAGATCAGTAAGTTCGATCCAAAGCTTTTAATATTATCATTTCCGTCTAATCCAACGGGAGCAGTGCTTTCAAAAGATGACAGAGATTCAATTTACAGAATAATAAAGGAAAAGGGTCTATTAGTTCTTTCCGATGAAATATATGCATCACTTTGCTTCTCTGATTTTTATTCAGTAAGTCAGAATTCAGAAATTAAAGATAATATTATTTTAGTGGGGGGCTTTTCAAAGATGTTCTCAATGACCGGTCTAAGGCTGGGATTTGTTGCAGCATCGGAGTACCTGATAAGTAATATTTTAAAGGTCCATCAGTATAATGTATCCTGTGCTGCTTCCATTGTCCAGTATGGAGCATTGGAAGGACTTAAAAATTCGTCGTATTTTGTAGAAAATATGAAAAAGGAATTTATAGAAAGAAGAGATTTTGTATATAATTCATTAAGAGATATGGGACTTGAGGCAATTATGCCTGAGGGGGCATTTTATATATTCCCCTCAATAAAGAAATTTAAAATGTCATCCTTTGATTTTGCCTTTGATCTTCTGGATAAAAAGAATCTGGCAGTAGTTCCGGGCTCCGCTTTTTCTGAAGGGGGAGAAGGTTACATCAGAATATCCTACGCCTCATCCATGAAGGATTTAAAATCAGGCATGGAAAGATTAAATGAATACATAAATAAGGAAATTGTATAATTACATTTTGGCTTAGTTTTCAGCTTGTAAATAACGAATGTTCAACGTTTTTTTAAGCTGAAAATTTAAATTTTTAAATAATGCAATTTCACAAAAAAAGTAGGGACAGAGCCCTACTTTATTAAGTCATCCATGGAATAGAATCCTTTTTCCTTCCCGTTCATAAACTTACAGGCAAGAAGGGCGCCAACTCCAAATACATCCCTGGACAGAGCTGAGTGCTTAACTTCTATTATTTCTGAATTGCCTGCAAATATAACAGTATGCTCTCCTACAATATTTCCGCCTCTCACTGCATGGATTCCTATCTCGTTTTTGCTTCTTTTAGAACTTCCTTCTCTTCCATAGGTATATTTTATATCCTCTTCAACAGCTTTTTTAATTGTATCTGCAAGTAAGATGGCAGTTCCGCTGGGAGCATCGACTTTTTGATTATGATGCTTTTCTATTATTTCAATATCAAACTCCTTATAAAGGAATTTGCTTATATTTTTAAGAACATTATTGACTACATTAACACCTATTGACATATTTGCAGACCGAAATAAAGGGATTTTTTCAGAGGCTTCCTGAATATCATGAAGCTCCTCCTCTGTGTATCCTGTGGTGCATAGTATAAGGGGCTTATTTTTTAATATGCAGAAATCAAGCAGGCTGGGAAGGGACGTTGGTCTGCTGAAATCAAGAACCACGTCAAAGTCTTCCAAAACATCTGAAATATTTTCATAGATGTTAATTTCACATTTCTCTGAATTTTTATCGACTCCAGCTGTTATATTAATATCATCTCTGTCTGATGCTAATTTCCTGATGATTTTTCCCATCTTTCCATTGGCACCGACTATAATTACATTAGTCATAATATCACCTACAATAAGTTATAATTTTCAAGTTCATTTTTTAAGACAGTTAAATTCTTACTTTCCATTTCACATAGAGGAAGTCTAAGCTCTCCTGCATTCATTCCCATAAGGTTCATGGCTGTTTTAACCGGTATTGGATTTGTCTCTATAAATAAGGCATTTATAAGAGGAAGTGTCTTAAGCTGCAGATCTAATGCTTCCTTAAGCTTACCCTGGAAAAACAGATTACATATATCATGAGTTTCCTTTGGGGCAATATTTGCAAGCACTGATATTACACCTGCCCCTCCTAAAGCCAGTATTGGTATAATTTCAGAATCATTTCCTGAATAAATATCCAGATTGTCCTTACATAATCTTTTAATTTCAGCTATCTGGTTGATATTTGAAGAAGCTTCCTTAACAGCTGTTATATTTGAAATATGGCTAAGGACCTCTAAAGTTTTAGGCAATATATTAAGACCTGTTCTGGAAGGAACATTATATATTATGATTGGTGTCTTAACTTTACTTGCAATAGCAGTAAAATGCTCAATTAAACCTTTTTGGGTGGTTTTATTATAATATGGTGTTATTACTAAAAGTCCGTCAGCACCTGCTTCCTCTGCCCATTTGCTCATTGATATTGCCTTTTCTGTGCTGTTTGAGCCTGTACCTGCAATAACCGGAACTCTTTTATTCACAGTTTTTATAGTAAAGCTGATTGCACTTTTCTTTTCCTCATCACTCATGGTGGAAGCTTCTCCTGTAGTACCGCAGACTATAATTGCGTCTGTACCCATTTCTATCTGCCAGTTTATAAGCTTTTCAAATTCTTCATAGTTAACTCCACTTTCATTAAACGGTGTAACAATAGCAACACCTGATCCTTTAAATAAACTCATATAATCCTGTTACCTCCCTGCATTTAAATATTTAAAGAAAATTATAAATTTATGATCCTTTGGGCCTTATGATTATACAATTTCCTTCTTATAATCATTTTAATATATTTCTTAAAAAAGAGAACTACTTTTTTAAGAAAATTAATAAATATAATGGCACTACTAATACTGACC
>JAJBWD010000055.1:0-5231 GCA_032907345.1 Bacillota bacterium
GAGCCCTAAATCTTATATATCCATTTTTATCTATGCTTCCTCCGGTAACCTGATCACCTATTTCTTTATGAACCGGAATGCTCTCACCTGTCAGCATGGATTCATCTATATAGGTATTTCCAAATATAACTTCTCCGTCTGCAGGTACCTTTTCTCCAGGCTTTACAATTACTATATCCCCTGATTCTAAATCTTCAGTTGGTAATTCTATTTCTTTTTCATCTTTTAATATGACTGCCTTTTTAGGTGCTAAATCCATCAGCTTTTTTATTGCGGTATTTGTCTTTCCCTTAGCAGCATTTTCAAAATATTTTCCAAGACTTATCAGAGTTATTATTGTGGCTGCAGATTCAAAATATAAATTATGGACATAGTGGATATCACCCTGCATTATTTTATATATTGAATATAAACTGTATAGTATTGCAGCTGTAGTTGAAAGGGCAATCAGAGAATCCATGTTAGGGCTTCTCTTAATTAAAGTCTTAAAACCCACCTTGTAAAATCTTCTTCCTGCGGTTACTACAGGTATAAGTAAAGCAAGCTGGATTAAAGCAAAATTAATCGGGTTATCCATTGGGTTTATTATCTTAGGAAGACTCACATTTGCCATAGGAAGCATTGCAATGAGCAGAAGTGGGATTGTAAATAAAGCTGCTGTATAAAACTGCTTCCACATTCTTTTTCTTTCTTTTTCCTTGGAATCTGAAAGCTTAACCTCTTTATCCTCTAAAAGCTTATACCCTGCCTTGGATACTGCTTCTTTTATATCTCTTTTTTTTACTTTGTCCTTATCATATGCTACTTTAAGTTTTTCTGAAGCGAAATTTACATTTACTGAGGTTACTCCGGGTAGCTTTGATACTGCTCTTTCTACTGCCCGGCTGCAGGCGGTGCAGGTCATTCCTTCTACAGCAAAGATTTCATTTCCCTCACTTATTAATGCCTTATAGCCTGCTTTAGCAACTGCATCTTTTATATCTTCATTTTTTACTTTACCCTCATCGTATTCCACAGTAAGCTTTTCTGTAGCAAAATTTACATTTGCTGAAGTTACCCCCGGCAGTTTTGATACTGCCCTTTCCACTGCCCGGCTGCAGGCGGTGCAGGTCATTCCTTCTATATTAATGTCCTTTTTCAAAATATCACTTCCTTTAAGAAATTTTATAAATTTCCTTTACTTTTCTATAATTTTATCCAGCAGATTCATTACCTCGTCTACCTTTTCCTCTCCTCTGTCATGAAGAAAGGCTTCTCTTACGCATCCATTTAAATGCTGCTTTATTATAAGCTTATTTGCCTTTCTGAGAAGAGATGAAGTGGCTGCTATCTGATTTGATATATCTATGCAGTATCTGCCGTCTTCTATCATCTTAATTATTCCCTCAATTTGCCCTTTTGATGTTTTTAAAGCTCTTAAGGCTTCTTCTTTTTCCTTATTCATATTACCCCTCCCTGGTATGGTGTCTATGGTTTAATTATATATCTCCTTAACCTGGAATACAAGTATTTATGCAAAATAAAAAATGCCCTCAGGCATTTTTTATTAAATATTTAATCTTTTCCATTAATTCATCATACATTTTTATTCCCTGCAGATCTTTTAGAGATTCTGCTAAAGCCTGATAGTACCAAAGCTGACTTTCTCTGGGAGCATTAAATCTGTCCCATACCTTATCGCCTATTTCATTATAATCACTTACTATGCTTCTTATATTGCTCAGCTTGTCGGCACAAAGGAGAAGCTTTGTATCCCTCCCCGCAGTCTTTAAATATTCGATGGTATGTGTTTTTCTGGCCTTCCAGCTCTTTACTTCTTCATCCTCAGATAATTTTGCCCTGCCTGATTTATAGGGCTCAGTAACTGATAAAACCAGTTCGGCAGTCCTCTCTCCAAAACTATCCATAATATCCTGGTAAGTTACTGTGGTATCCTCCAGTGTATCATGAAGCAGTGCTGCATCTATCAGATCCTGATTCTCTCCATTTGAAATGAGTATTACTGCTGTTTCTATAGGGTGAATTATATAAGGAATATCTGTTCCTTTTCTCTTCTGGTTTTTATGAGCCTTAAAGGCCATAACCAAAGCCCTATCATTCATATTAAACCTCACAGAATAATAATTTATTTCGCCAGCTCGTAAATAGCTCTTCCGTATATTTTTGCATTTTTAATAAGGTCTTCTACTTTAATATATTCATTTACCTGATGATCCAGGTCCGGTTCTCCCGGGAAAATAGGTCCAAAGGCTACTATATTATTAAGTTCCTTTGCATAAGTTCCTCCTCCAATAGCAAGAAGCTCTGTCTTAAGGCCGGTTTCTTCTTCATATACATCTGATAAAATCTTTATAAGAGGATGGGTCTTTTCGAAATAAAGCGGATTTTGTTTCAGCATGTCTGTAATTTCAATACCTGTTCCCTCTATTGTTTTATTAAAGCCCTTCATCATATCATCATAAGTATATGTTACAGGATATCTCAGGTTAAGGCTTAATTTAACCCCATCTTTATTTAAGTCAACAACTCCCGTATTAAAGGAAAGCTTTCCTGAAGGTTCATCCTCCAGATAGCAGTTAAATAATCTTCCATATACATCGAAACCTATATGCTTATTGCAGAACTTTACGAAATCCAGTGCATCACTTTTTTCCTCAATTAAAACCTCAATGAATTTAAAAAGCTGCATTATGGCATTTTTCCCATTCTCCGGCAAGCTTCCATGAGATGAAATTCCAATGGATTTAATAAGCAGATCCTTACCTTTTCCTTCAACAGATATATCAAAATTATTTTCTTTTTTAAATTCAGCCAAAGAATTTTCGGCATCAGATAAATTGACTCCTTCAATAAATGCTTCTGCATAGTCCGGAACCATGTTTGCCCTCTGTCCGCCCTTAATATATTTTATTTTGCTTTGATTTTTAAATTCTTTTTTTATCTTAAACATGGTCATTCCCTTTTCAGCATATATGATGGGATATTCACCATCCGGGGTAAAACCTAAAACGGGAGGTTTTTCCAGTTTATTATAGTGCTTCATTTCTGCGCAGCCGCTTTCTTCATTAGTCCCATATATAATTCTTACTCTTTTTGAAAGGGGAAGATTAAGATCCTTTATTGCTTTAAGACCATAAAGTGCTGACATAATTGGCCCCTTATCATCCATGGTTCCTCTGCCATACATTTTGCCGTCATGAATTTCGGCACCATAAGGAGGATACTTCCAGCCATCTCCTTCCGGAACTACGTCCAGGTGTCCAAGTACTGCCACATAATCTTCACCTTCACCATACTCTGCATAACCTATATATCCATCCAGGTTAACCGTTTTAAATCCTAAGCTTTCTGATAAATTAAGGGCATAATTAAGGCACTTATTAACTTCTTCACCATAAGGCATATTTTCCTTTTCAGGTCCTTCCAGTGATCTTATTTTGACTATTTCCTGAGTTTTTCTTACAAGCTCTTCACTAAGCTCATCGATTTTTTTATTTAATTCTTCCATAATAACCTCCAAAAACAAGTTTTATTATAAATAAAATGATACCACTTTAATCCAAGTTTTAATACCCTGTTTCTAAATTTACTATATTATCCAACCTCATATCATCCCGGTAAGAAACCAGGTTTGGCAGCAGAATATTCAGTGCCTTATCCATATATACTTTTGAGACTCCGGATATATGAGGAGTTATGATAACATTTTCCATATCCCAAAGGGGACTGTCCTTAGGAAGTGGCTCATTGTAAAAAACATCTAAGGCTGCTCCCTTTATTTTCCCCTCTTTTAATGCTCTTATCAGATCCTCTTCATCTGTAGTCTTTCCTCTTCCTATGTTTATATAATAGCTGTCATTTTTCATTTTACTGAGATATTTATAGTCTATTAGCTTATGAGTTTCAGCTGTAAATGGAAGTACATTTACCACAAAGTCACTTCGGCTTAAAACCTTCTCCATTTCATTCTGTCCATAAACCTTATCCACATACTCCATATTGCTTATGTTTCTTTTTACACCAATTACTCTCATACCTAAAAGCTTGGAGTATTTAGCAATCTCAGAACCTATACTTCCAAGGCCTAATATACCTACAGTTTTCCCAAAAATCTGATCCTGAATTATATCAGCATCCCATATCTTCTTTCTGTTATTTTTTTCAATACTGCTGAAATTTCTTGAGAGTGCTGTCATCATAGATATAGTGTATTCTGCCATATGGGTTTTATGTATTCCGCTGCCATTTGTAAGAATTATATTTCTATTTTTTATTAGATTAAGCGGAATATGGTCCACACCGGCAGAAAGAGCAGCTACCCATTTTAGATTTTTGCCCATTTCTATATATTTTTCTTTTGGTGCAAAG
This sequence comes from Bacillota bacterium, assembly GCA_032907345.1. Lineage (GTDB taxonomy): Bacteria > Bacillota > Clostridia > Clostridiales > Clostridiaceae > JAJBWD01. The sequence goes on from JAJBWD010000055.1 coordinate 4,369, forward strand.
CTGATATATACCTGACATTCTTTAATATATTTCTCCATTTCTTCCTTATCCTTTGCAATTATAAATTCATAACCTGGAACTTCTTTAATTCTCTCAATATTTTTCTGATCCATTTTTAGATCAACTAAAGCCTTGATCATTTTACCACCCTCTTAATTAATTTTATCAATAATAACCGGCTTTAAGCAAGGGATATAATTCTGCAATTTTTTAAAATAATTTGGCATACTATATTTATAAAATTGCCGAATTTTAGGGAGGCTGAGTATGAAAGAAGAAAATAAAGAATTATTTAAAGCCCTGGTTAAGGCTTATGATGATGGAACATTTAAAGAAGTTATAAATAATATGCTGAAAGAATCTGATGATAAAGATAGTTTAATGGCACTTATAAGCACTTTGTCAGGAATTGATTCTGTTATTGATATTAATTTTGTTGATATTTTAGAAAAAAAAATTAAAAATTATAAAAGCGGCAAGGTGGTAAATAAAATTGTATCCTGCCCTGAAGGCTGTAAAAGTGAAAATAAAGAGAGAAGCTGCTCTGCTTCCTGCCCTTTTAATGCAATATTTTATGATGCTGATGAAAAAAACATAAAGATAGCTGAGGATGCCTGCATAGACTGCGGTATCTGTGTTGAAGCCTGCCCGGAAAATACTATACTTGATAAAGTGGAATTTCTGCCTCTCCTTAATAAACTAAGAAGCGGTGATAAGGTAATAGCCGCAATAGCTCCTGCCATAGCCGGTCAGTTTGGAGATAAGGCAGCTCTTGGAAGGCTTAGAACCTCACTTAAGAAGCTGGGATTTTTCGATATGGTGGAGGTAGCATTTTTTGCAGATATGCTTACACTTAAAGAAGC
>JAJBWD010000056.1:0-6000 GCA_032907345.1 Bacillota bacterium
AAATCGAACTCATTCTGGGGGAACTGTTCTCCTCTATAAGGTCTTTTTTGCTTTCTATAACCCTATTTAAATAGATATTAATATTTTTTGATAAATCCTTATTCCCGCTGTCCTGTTTTCTTATATCCAGGTTAAGTACTTTGTTATTTTCCACCACATAAACAGATATTCTATTAATAAAAGGACTGCCTTCAATAGGCATAGCCTTATCTTTTACTAAACTTTTCAGATATAAATCGTTATTTTTAATATTTTTTAGATTTTTATCTGTTAAAAACCCTTCCAGATATTTTGCTGTCTGAACAAGGTTATCACGTCTTTCATTTATTATATTTTTTTCTCTTACCTTATCACCTAAATATATTCCGCCAATTATAACAGATGGGACAAGAATACTTACTATTACCAGTGTTATAATCTGAAATTTAATACTTTTCCTTAGAAATTTTTTTATCATAGCTACCTCCGCTATAGGGTTCATCCCTATTTTATTAAGCATATTCCATGCCAAGATTAAAACTGCCTGTTTTATCAGTTTTAATCAATTATACAATAAAAAAATGTCTGATATCAAACATAGGCTGTTTAATATCAGACATTTTTTAAATTTTCCTATTATTCTTTGTGGCTATTATATTTACTCCTGTTTCTGATATATTTTTTATTACTAAATCGCCGATATATACGGGAGCTTTCATTTTAACCTTTTTAAGTTCTTCTATAACATCAAATATCTTTCCCTTTGGGATATCTTTTTCCGTTTTTACAGAGACTACCCTTTCTTCTCCGCCTTCAACAATTACTGTAGAGGTGACAATTCTTTTAGGATTTGTACACTCACTTATTCCATACTGTTCCCCTATCCTGCAGGTATTTCCTTCTACCTTAAAAGCCTTTCCATTCTTAAGGGTAACCTTAAGGCTGCAGCCTGCAGGGCATCCAATGCATACTAATTCCCTTATCTCCATATCTATTCCTCCTCCAGCCTGATCAGTATTTTACTTACATCCTTGTGACTTTCAAAGATAGATTTTGTAAGTATAACTGTTTCCATTTCCCCCGGAGCCATAACCCTCTTCTTAATGTGCATTACCCGCACCTGGTCAAAGTAAACTGATACAAATACATTTTTATAGGCAGTATCTACTCTGAATCTTACATTTATTAATTTATCCACATTGTCAGGATTTACATATTTAGGCACCGTGTATCTTACCCCATTTGATACTTCTATTTCTGCTCTTTTTCCAGCTTTAATTCTTCCTTTAACAAAGCTGGCTGCCTCCTCTCCTGCATGGCAGCTTTCTTCAGTCACATAATCTACTAAATCATGCACATGAAGCACATTCCCGCAGGCAAATATCCCATCAATATTCGTCTCCAGATTATCATCAACAATGGGACCTCCTGTAATTTTAGAAAGCTCAACAGATGCCTTTCTTGAAAGCTCATTTTCAGGAAGCAGACCTACAGATAATAAAAGTGTATCACAGGGAATATATTCTTCTGTTCCCTTAATTACTTTCTTATACTTATCAACCTGGGCTATGGTTACCCCTTCTACTCTTTCCTTACCCTTTATATCAATTACTGTATGTGATAGCTTAAGAGGTATATTGTAATCATCAAGACATTGAGCGATATTACGCCTTAAACCTGAGGAATAAGACATAAGTTCAACAACTGCCTTAACCTTTGCCCCTTCTAAAGTCATCCTCCTGGCCATTATGAGCCCTATATCTCCGGAGCCTAATATGACAACCTGACGCCCCGGCATGTATCCATCTATATTTACAAACTTCTGAGCAGTTCCTGCTGTATATATTCCGGCACTTCTGCTTCCTGGAATATTTATGGCTCCTCTCGGCCTTTCTCTGCAGCCCATGGCTAAAATTACAGCTTTAGCCTTTATGATTAATATACCGTCATCACCATTTACTGCTGTTATAACCTTATCCTTTGTAATATCAAGTACCATAGTGTTTAGCTTGTATTCTATTTTTCTTTGGCTGACCATATCAATAAATCTTTGAGCATATTCCGGACCTGTTAGTTCTTCCTTAAAGGTATGAAGGCCAAAACCATTATGAATGCACTGATTTAGTATGCCGCCCAGTTTCACTTCTCTCTCAAGGACCAAAATACTGTCTATTCCATTATCCTTCGCCTTTATAGCTGCGGCAAGCCCTGCAGGGCCTCCCCCTATGACAACAATATCATACTCTAACATAATAAACCTCCGCTAATCCTTATTTTTCCCGGTAAGCAAATTTGAAGTCCCGCCAAATTTGGTTATTTCGGTCATTGGAACATTTAACTCTTTTGCCAGAATCTCAACTATTTTAGCTGAGCAGAAACCTGACTGACACCTTCCCATTCCAGCTCTTGTTCTTCTTTTTACTCCGTCTAAACTTTTTGCTCCAAGAGGTCTTCTTATAGCATTTAAAATTTCACCCTCTGTGACAGTTTCGCATCTACATACTATTTTACCATATGCTTTATCTTTTTTTATAAGTTCATTTCTTTCTTTATTGCTCATTTCTCTAAATTTTGGGATACCAGGTCTATTTGGGTTAAATTCACTGTTTATTTCAGGCTTAAGCTTATTCTTAATAATATCAGCAACCATTTCTGCAATTGCCGGAGCAGAGGATAGTCCGGGAGATTCAATACCTGCTGCATTTATAAACCCATCAGCACCGGATGCTTCTCCTATTATAAAATCACCAGACTCCGCATGAGCTCTAAGCCCTGAAAATGAAGTTATTATTAATCTGGCTGGAACCTGCTTTATAGATAGTCCGGCCTTTTTTAATATCTCATCCATTCCTTCCTGAGTTGTAGTCAGGTCATCTTTTTCATCTGCATCCTGGGCATTTGGTCCTATTAAAAGATTACCGCCTATAGTAGGGGTAACAAGCACTCCCTTCCCCATTTCTGTGGGCAGCTGGAATATTACTTTCCCTACCGTATTTCCTGCCTCTCTGTCAAATAAGCAATACTGCCCTTTTCTTCCTATGATATTAAACTTCTTATCAGATACCAGGTTATTAATCTTATCTGCATACAAGCCTGCTGCATTAATTACAATCTTTGATCTATAGGTTTTGTTTTTTGTAACTATACTGTACCCGTCAGTTTCTCTTATTATATTTATAACTTCCGCTTCAAATGCAAATTCAGCGCCATTTATATATGCATTTTCCGCCATTGCAGCAGTCATTTCATAAGGGGAGACTATAGCTCCTGTCTTTGCATACAGAGCTGCTTTTACATTAGAATTAAGGTTTGGCTCCATTTCAAAAACCTGACTTTCATTTAAAATTGAAAGACCGGGAACGCCATTTTCTTCCCCCTGCTTTTTTAAAAGTTTCAGCTCCTCTATTCCATCTTCAGTAAATGAAAGGACTAAAGATCCTATCCTTTTAAATGGGAAATCAAGTTCTTTCGATAATTTATCAAACATAGCATTTCCCCTGGCATTTAACTTTCCCTTTAAAGATCCAGGCTCAGCATCATATCCGGCATGAACAATTGCTGAATTTGCCTTAGTTGTGCCAACTGCCACATCCTCTCCTTTTTCTAAAACAAGAGTCTTCAGTTTATATTTAGAAAGCTCTCTTGCTATGGAAGCCCCTATTATCCCGGCCCCTATAATAATAATATCCTGCATATTTCCTCCCTTTAAAAACCAACTTTTTTATTCTTTTAAGATTTATCTGTATATTTTATTTAATATTATTTATACACAGAATCTAATTTTATTATTTCCCACAGAGTAAAAAAATAAAGCCTAATCCGGGTATGGAAATACACGAATTAGGCTCTCTCTTCTCTGCCTTGTTATAGAAATATGTTAACATATAAATAAATATTATGCAATATTTGTGAATAAGTTATGAACCTTTGGAGAAAATAGAATAAAATCTATCTGATTGGAGGTAACTATGACAAAGAAGCCTTTAGTTCCTGAAAAGGAAGGAGAACTTGATAAATTTAAAATGGAGGTAGCTCACGAGCTTAACCTGGCAAGAGATTTGGATACTGGAAGTATTGCAGAGAAAATAGGAACTGCAGGAAACGTAGGCGGTGAGATGGTTAGAAGGATGATAGAAGAGGGAGAAAAGAAACTCATAAATAAAAAATAAAGAGATTTAAAGAGACGATACGCCTGCACAATGGCAGATATATCGTCTCTTTTATTTACAATATGATTATTTGACTTTATTATGATATAATATACAAAATGACTAATAAAAGGATGATAATAAATGAAAATTACATATATTGAGCACAGCTGTTTTTCTGTTGAACTTGATAATGTTATCTTGTTATTTGACTACTATACCGGAAAGCTTCCTGAGTTTAACCCTGAAAAAACTATTTATGTTTTTTCAAGCCACAAGCATCAGGATCATTTCAGCTTTTCCATATTTACACTTTTAAAAAAGTTTCCCCAGGTTCATTATATTCTTTCAAAGGATATTAAACGGAAATTCGGGAAAAAATTTTTTCTGTCCCAGGGTGTAGATGAAAAGGTTTATAACGAAATTAAATTTATGGGGTGCAGCAGCACAATTGAAACGCCGGAAATGATTATTGAAACCCTAACCTCCACAGATGATGGTGCTGCATTCATTGTAACAGCAGAGGGGAAAAGCATCTATCATGCAGGAGATCTTAACCTGTGGATTTGGGATTGTGACAGTGATAGTGATAATAAGGATATGACAGACAGATTTATGGCAGAGATGGAAAAGATTAAAGGCAGACATTTTGATGCTGCATTTCTTGTTTTAGATCCAAGGCAAAAAGATAAGTTCTATTTAGGATTTGATTATTTTATGAGGGTAACTGATACAGATAAAGCATATCCAATGCACTTTTGGAAAGATACTTCAGTTATCAGCAAAATTAAGGCAATGGAGTGCTCTAAGCCATACCGGAGTAAAATAGCTGATACTCTGGAATACGAAAATGCGACGGTGTAAACTCTTACCGGCGCATTTTATATTTAAAATATTTTTATAAACTCATCAGATACCTTAAAACTAAATGACATCTTGTTTATCTTTTTTAAAACCCTTGTCTTCTCGCTTCCCTTAAGAGGTGTTGGCTGATAATTATTTCTATCAGATACTGAAGATAAGCTGCAGGGGATTACCTTAAAAGCGTATCCCTTTATATCATTTCCCTGATAATTTAGCTTAAGCTGTGCTATCATAGTATCTTTATCACTTGGATTGCTGTTTCCTCCAAAGGAGAAATTCCCCAAACTGTAACATATAACCCTGTTCTTATATACCTCTAAACCCTGAAGTACATGAGGGTGGTGTCCTATAATAAGATCTGCCCCGTTATCTATAGAGTATTTTGCCAAAGTTTTCTGAGCAGCTGATGGATAATAGTCTCTCTCTATACCCCAATGAAATGTAACTGTCACAAAGCAGCCCTGATCCTTTAGGCTTTTTATGTCATTTTTTAATTTTGAATATGATATATCCTTATTAATCAGGGAGTACCCTAAAAAGCCAAACTTAACTCCATCTATTTCCTTAACATAGCTGTATCCGTTGCCAAAGTATCCAACCTTTGCCTCCTTTAATACTGCTATTGTATCATTAAATCCTTTTTCCAGATAATCATAGGAGTGGTTGTTTGCAGTATTTACTGCCTCAATACTGCCCTCTTTAAGTATATTTACATAGTCCTTGGGTGCTTTAAAATTATAGGTCTTAACTGCCTTTTTAGAAGCATCTGTAAATGTTCCCTCCAGGTTAACAACAGTCAGGGAATCTTTGCTGAATATAGGATATACATTTTTAAAATTATAGGAATAATCTTTCCCAGTTCTATTAAACACATCAATGAAATTGCCGTTATAAGCAAACTTGGTATCTGTTCCTAAAGTACAGTCCCCTGCAAAGGATAATGTAAACTCCCTGCTTTCTGCCTTTTCCGGTTCAGTCTTTATAGTCTCTGCTTTTTTTTCTTCAGGCT
>JAJBWD010000057.1:0-20381 GCA_032907345.1 Bacillota bacterium
CTTTTTTATTAAAGTATCATCTATAGTTTTACCTCCGATATAGAAGTCTTTAATTTCTCCTTCAATTCCTAATTTGATATCTACACTTATTTTATTATTTTTTTCCTGAACCCTTATTTTTCTCTTTGTTCCATATATCTGCAGATCAACAGGAAAACCATTCATGTATATAGTTTTAAATCCTGCCTGCTGCTCCCCTCTCATAAGCTCTAAATCAGTCACTTCTATGGGGTTCATACTTCCCACTAACTTGTAATCTTTGATAAAATCAACACCGGTAAGGTAAATCTCTTTTTTAACTTTATCAATGTTTATATTAGGCAGAACTGCATTGCCGTTTTGCCTGAGAAGTATAATAAGCTCATTTAGAGTAACCGGAAGTATTGTTGCATTTTTTTTGCTGTTTTCCATAAGGCCTGTTATATACGCTTCCACATTTTGTTCCATGCCAGGCACAAATTTAATATAATCCTGAGCCTTCCCGGTGCATACCAGAACATACATCATCCTGTTCATTATATGCTGCCTTTCCAGGAAATCTATAATTTCCTTAAGGTTTTCCTTATCTTTTAAAATTTCATTGCTTATAAGAAGCAGTTTAGTATGACCAAAATAAGAAGATCTGCTGGTTTTAGATACACTGTTTACTATACCGCTTTCCATTGAGTATGCATCAGTATTTATATACTGAAGTTCTGCCCCTTGGGTATTCTGCGGCCCCAGTTTGCTCATATCGGGAAAAGCATAGGTTATATTATACTTTTTTATTGAATTTACCAGAAAAGGCTCATTTCCTTTAAGCTTTTTCATTTCCTTGGCTTTTTCTATATCTTCACCGGCATCAATGCCTATAGTAGATATAAAAATTTTCCTGTCTATTTCTACTTTGTCCCAACACCCTGTAAGTATAAATGGGATAATTAATAATACTAAAATAATTCTTTTCATTTTTTTCTCCCTTTACTCTTCAGTATTTTTTTCATATAAAGCATTGAAGGAAAAACAATAACTGTAAAAGCAAAAAAGTATATAGTAATATTATCCATCAGCTTTTCTACAGAGAGAACATTTCTTGGCATTATAGCAACAACATAAATTATTGGGGATAAAATAAGGGGGCATAATCTTACGTCGCTAAAATTCAATACACTTTTTAGAGAATCAGCAGCAAAATAGTAAAAATTAATAAAGGTGGTATAGAAAAATAAAGCCCAAAGAGTTAATGCAACTCCATACCACCTTTCTACAAATGTACCTGGTATATCAATTATTCTAGCAAGTGTTATATAAGAATACATAAGAGCCTTTAAATCCTGCTTTGTAAATACTGCCAGAACTAATATAAGAACTGCAGAGTAAAAAACAGTAACAAATATTAAGCTGTTTATTGATACTTTCTTTATTTTGTTTCTTTTATCCATATGAGGCAGAATAAAATACACAATTTCAAACCCGGCAAAAGAAAATACCGACGTTAATACAGCCTGCATATATGAAACAGGTTTTGCTTTAAATAAAGGAAGCAGGTTAGTAAAGTCAGCCTCTTTTATAGGCAGAATTAATAAAAGAGCTGCAGGTATAAACATAAACCAAAATATAAATTCATTAAAGCTGATTACATTTTCCAATCCTTTTCGCAGGTGATATCCACCCAGTAATATTAAAACTACAATTATAAATTCAATAGGTGTTTTTTCAAGCAGATACATCTTAGTCACTGCAGCAAAGGTTCTGACTCCCAATGAAATAAGAATAACAAAATAAGCAATAAATATGCAGAGAATTATTTTCCTTACTACTTTCCCAAAATTGTCATCAATTATATCAGATAAATCCTTATAATCATTTATCTTTATTGCTCCATTTATATATAAGATAAGACCAATATTAATAATACCGGCCAAAGCAGTTACTAATACGGCATCATTTTCAACAATGTTTATAACACTTCTTGGATATGAAAATATACCTATTCCTATTACAGTAACAATTATAGTTGTAAACAGGCCGAAATTTCCTATATTATATTTTTTATTCATACACTGCCCTCACTTCCCTTTTTCTTCTGCCTCATTTTATCTCCGGTATTCATGTACTTAGGTCTTTTTCTAAACAGAACATAAGGAAGCCTTATTAAAAAATCCTTAAAATCGCTGATATCAGGATTTACTGCAGGAGCCATATAAGGAACTCCAAAGCTTTTCAGCTGCAGCAGCTGAATTGTAAGCAAAATCAGCCCTACTACCATACCATATAAGCCTGCAATGGAAGAAAAAATTATAAGCAGATATCTATAAAATCTGAAAGCTGATGTTATGTCATTATTAGTTGTTAAAAAACCTGATATGGTTGTTACTGATACAATAATAATCATAATTGGACTGACTATTCCTGCACTGACTGCTGACTGGCCTATAATCAGGCCTCCTACGATACCAATAGTTGCGCCCACCGGTTTAGGCAGCCTGACAATGGCTTCCGTAAGCATAGCAAGAAAAAACTCCATGAGAATAACTTCCACAAATGCAGGAAAAGGAACTCCTTCTCTTGTAGCTGCTATGGAGTATGCTAATTTAGTAGGTATAGTATAAGTATGAAAGGAGGTTACAGCTATATAAAGTGAGGGCATGACTAAGGATAAAAACATTGAAAAAATCCTTATCAGTCTTACAAAGGAAGCATTTAACCATCTGCCGTTATAATCATCCGGTGACTGAAATAAATTAGACATTGCGGCAGGTACAATAAGGGCAGAGGGTGTATTATCTATAAGTACAGCAATTCTTCCCTCATAAAGTGCAGCTGCTACTACATCAGGTCTTTCCGTATACTGAATCTGAGGAAAAGGCGAATACTTATTATCTTCCAAAAATTCCTCTAAGACTCCTGAATCAAAAATGGCATCTATATCAATTCCATCAAGCCTTTCTTTTAAAAGAGAAAGTACTTCCTTATTAACAATATCCTGAATATATACTATGAGTGTATCACTTTTAGATCTTCTGCCTATAAAGAGGTGTTCTGTTCTAAGTCTTGTATCCCTTATCCTTCTTCTTATAAGAGCTGAATTAAACCTTAATGTTTCCGAAAACCCTTCTCTTGAACCTTTTATTACAGTTTCTGAAGAGGGTTCCGCAATTCCCCTGGTAGGCCATAACCTGGATCCGATAACCAGGCATGAACTGCCGCCCTGCACTAAAAGAAGTGTGTCTCCTGATAAAACCCCTATAATTCCTTCTGATAATTTATTTTTTTCAGCTATCTCAGATACATTTGTTATCCTGTCCTTAATAATGCTGATGTCTAAGGCTCTTCCTTCATATCTCATTAAGGGCTGAAGAACAAAAAGGTCAAGAAGATTTTTGTCACCCATTCCATCTACATAAACAAGGCAGCATTTTACATTAACCACAAAAAATTCTCTTACTACAATATCTGTATTGTCTTTTAAAAGCTGTTTAAGGTATTTTATATTATCATCAATATCGGTGCTTATTCCATCTCTTATAATCTCATCCATTTATCTTATATACCTCCCAACTTCTGTCCTGCTATAAACAGAGCTATGCCTAAAATAAAGAATATTACAGACAATACCCTGGCACGAAGCCTCATCTTCAAATCGCTTTTCTTCTTATAAAATGATGCATCTATAAAAAAAGCTATGAAGCAGTTAAAAATCATGAGCAAAAGAAAGTAAACATCTAATAATTCGAAAACATTTACATTAATATTCATAACTATCACCTATAGGTATTTTTCTCTAACAGCTGAAATTTATTCAAAAAAAACAGCCGGTTTATCCGGCTATATGGTCTTAGCTAAAAATATATCTTTATATTTATTTTTTATTTTTTTATATGCTGAAAACCCTTTCTCATATTCTTCAAACAGTGAAAATACTGTAGATCCGCTTCCAGTCATCAAGCTGCCAGAAGCTCCAAGATCAATCAATTCCTGTTTTATTTTTTCTATTTCATGATGTTTTTTTATAACAACACCTTCAAGAACATTTCCCATATTTACTGCTAATTCTTTAAGATTATTCTGCTCCACTGCTTTAATTACTAAATCAATATCAGGATGTTTTATTTGCTTTTCTAAATCATACAAGCCGTAAGCCTCCCTGGTATTAACTCCAAAGCCCGGCTTAACAAGCAGAACTGTTTTGTCTTTAAATCCCTTAAGTTTTGTTATTTTCTCTCCAATGCCCTGACACAGTGCGGTTCCTCCATAAATAAAGAAGGGCACATCTGCTCCGATATCTTTTCCAATTCCTGCAAGATCATTATCGTCTATTCTAAGATTAAAAAGCTGATTCATGGTTTTTAAAACAGCCGCTGCATCAGAGCTGCCTCCTCCTAAGCCTGCCTGAGATGGAACCGTCTTTTTAATATTTATCCTTATTCCGCTTTTTATATTATAATTATCTATTAAAATCTGAGCTGCCTTATAAACTGTATTTCTTTTATCCGTAGGGATATATTTCTTATCACATTTTATCTGAATTCCCTCTTCTGCTTTTTCTATATCAATTAAGTCGTAAATATCTATTGTCTGCATTATCATATTCAGTTCATGATATCCATTATCTAATTTTCCTGTAATATCAAGAGCTAAATTAACTTTTGCATAAGCTTTTACCCTCATTAAACTCCTCCTAAATCTTTCTGTTTTTATAAAGATTACGAAATTCCTTTACATTATCTTTAGTGCAGTCCCTGCTTCCATACCTTACCTTTATATACATATCCCTCATACTCCATAAGCTGGCCTTATCAAAAGCTCCCCGGGATTTTAAATGTATGTCCATGGTAGTATCACTCTTATTTAAATTAATCCCTTTTGATATTATATCCTTTATCAGCTTTCTGTAATAATATTTTATTTGTGATGAATAATCCCCAAAAACAAATCTGCTTTTAATCTTATCTGAATGTTTTTCAGAAAAAATAAATTCCTTTGTTTCCTCACATTTTTCTGAGTTTGGGGATGCTGTGGATTTTTTATTAAGTAATCTTATTATAATGTAAACTGCCAGTAATATTATCATTGTATTAACAAAAATAATAATAATCTTATGCAGCAGTGGATTTGCCAGTCCATAATCTTTTATCCCGGCGGTATTTTGTAATTTTGAATCTTTGGGGCTGATTTTAAAAATATCCGGATTTATCCCCTTAATGTGTATATTTTTAAACAGGCTGTAAACTAATAAGAATATCAATGAAAATATATAAATAAATATATCCATTATATTTCCGTAAATAATTAAAACTATGCTGAGAATTGAATGCCTTACAGATTTCAATGCAAATATAAGGGCTGATATTATTATAACAACAAAATATGAAAAATTTATTTTATTCAATTTTTCATTAACTGCATTATATTCATAATTTCTTAAATATCTGATGAGAAGAACTGTAAATATCAGATAATAAATCATATAGGGAATTATGAATCTGCCAGATAAAGCTCCGTTTATATTAATTGCTGAAATGATAAATATGGCCAGGATAATATAAAAAATCTTTTTAAATTCCTCACAGGTTTCTCCATAAGATAAATTATTTTTTTGTTTATAAAGATAAAATATTACTGCAAAAATAATTAAAACAATAAGTTTTTCATAATTACTGCTTATAAAAATAACCGGCAGAATTAAAAAAATTAAAAACAGGGTTTTTATATAAATGTTCCTGTATTTTTTAAAATAAAGAGCCAGGTTAAACATAATCATCCAAACAAAAATATATTCATTTACCGGAGCGTATCCTGCCAGGCAAAATATAAAATTAACCGCTAAAAATATAAAGGAAAGATTAGACAGCGCCTTTAAATATCTTATAATCATTTTTTTACCTCAGATAATATATTTTCTTATGAAATCACTTATCAGATTTAAGTTACCTGAATTAATGGAATAAAGTATGACCTCGTCTGAATAGTTTCTCACCTGATTTATTATATCTGCATATGTTTCAAGGACTGCAGGAGTTATTATGACAAATGTCCTGCAGCTTATATGAGCTGATAATAAATTGCCTAAAAGAGTTTCTAATCCTAAGCTTACGCCGTAATCTGATCTTCCCAGACTATCCAGTATGTTATAATAGTGATCCCGCCCTAAGGAAGGACTTATGAATTTATTTCCATTAAAATTATCACCGGTTTGTGCATTTGAAACAAAACCATACTTAATATGGCTGCTTTCTAAATCATCTATAACCTTTCTTGCTGCAGAATAACATTTTTCAATGCTACCTGAGTCTATTCCGGACCAAAATGGTTTACTGCATTCTATATTTAAAATAATGAAAACTGAATTATCTACAGTAAAATCAAAATTTCTCACCATGAGTTTCCCTGTTTTCAGTGTGGATGGCCAGTGTATTGTTTTCTCCGGTTCAAATCCTGTATACTCCCTGATGATAGCAGTAACTATAGGATCTTCTATAATATACCTTTTAGCTGATATATCACCAATATAATCTCCTGCTTTGGAAGCTTCACTTTCTATATCCAAAGGTTTAGGGAATACTACTAATTCTTGACTGAACTCTATTTGTTTTTCTATTGTACTCAGCCCAACTAAGTCTCCTGCAGTTAATGTGACATCTCTTAATATATACTTTCCTCTTTTATTAAGCTTAACTATATAATCCCTTTTTATTCTTTGAAAGGGAAGTATCATCATAGTTGTTGTATGGTATAGCTTGTCATTTGAACTTTTTAAATCTGTATCATATTTATACTTCATTTCTGAAGGAAAGGTTTCAGTCACCTGGAGAAAAGTAACAGGCAGCAATTTTCTGTTTTCAATTATTGTTGATATATGAAATTCTTCTCCTATTTCAACCCAGCCGGAACTTATTTCCCTCTTATAAGAAACATTATATAAGGCATATTTTTTCGTTAAATAATTTATAATCAGACCCACTGCAATAAGGCCTATGAATATGTAATACATATAAAGCCCTCTTATATCTCTTCAACAGGTACAGGTATTGATTCCAGCAGCTGGTATATAATTTTATAATAATCGCCATTATTCATGCCCCTAAGTTTTATCCTGTGATTTAATATGAAAGGCGCCATTTTTTTAACATCCTCAGGAATAACGAAGTCTCTTCCGCTGATTGCGGCATACACCTTACTGGCTTTATAAAGAGCTATGGTACCTCTTGGGCTTATTCCCAGCTGAAATTTTTCACTGTTTCTTGTAGCTGTAACAATATTAAGCAGGTATTTAATGACATCTTCACTGATCTTAACCTGGTTATAATTACTTTTCACATAATTGATTTCTTCCGCTGTCACAACGGTTTCTAATTCATTAAATATGTTTGGGTTATCACTTCTCTTAAGCACTTCTATTTCCTCTTCATAGGAAGGGTAACCCATATTTATCCTCATTAAAAATCTGTCCAGCTGAGCTTCAGGAAGTGGGTATGTTCCATAAGATTCAATTGGATTCTGTGTTGCCAGTACCATGAATGGCTCATCAAGCTTATGGGTTTCTTTATCTGCAGTAATCTGCTTTTCTTCCATGGCTTCCAAAAGACTTGACTGAGTTCTTGGAGTTGCCCTGTTTATTTCATCTGCAACAATGATATTAGAAAAAAGAGGCCCTTTCCTGAACTCAAAATCCAGTGTTTTCTGGTTATAAAAATTTATTCCTGTCAAATCAGAAGGCAGCAGATCCGGTGTAAACTGAATTCTGGTAAACTTGTTTCCTATACTTTTTGCAAAAGCCTTTACCATAACGGTTTTTCCAACTCCGGGTATGTCTTCGATTAAAATATGGCCGCTGCATATAAAGCTTACGATTATAAGCTCTGCTGTATCCTTTTTTCCAACAATTATCTTTGAAATATTGTCTGTTATCTTTTTATTAAAATCAACATATTTTTTTATATCCATTTCCTGCTCTCTCCTGCTTAATAAAAATAAAAACTTCTGCAGATATTGCATAGCAGAAGCCCTGATTTATAATTGTAAATATTCCTAAATTGAAAATATTATACCATTAATCCTGATTTCAAACAAGGAAAAAGAAAAAGGCTGAAAATCAGCCTATATAATTGCTCTTCCTGGTATTATTAATTTTTCTCCAATATTTAATTTGCTGCTTTCTGAAATTTCATTTACATCTTGTATCTCTTCAACTGAGGCAAAATATTTCTTTGCTATCTTCCAAAGAGTATCTCCCTTTTGTACTGTATATATAATAAAGCTGGCCTTCTTTTCCGGAAGCTGTCCTTCATCTTCATTCAGATCAACTGCGAATTCCTTTTTAACCCTTGAAAACAGTGAAACTTCCATGTTTACAATAGCTTTTATTTTTATGCTTCCATTCTCATAGCTTACATCAAGCACATTAAGGCATGAATTTAAAGCCGCTTCCATATCTATTTTTGCTCCCTTAATGTCTATGCTGGCTGAGAAAGGAACATCCTGCTGAAGACTCTTTAATATATTTTCTTTATTGTCAGTTCTGTATAGTATCTTAGCATTTATAACTCCTTCTACTAATCCTTTATCCTCCAGAACCTTTATCTCCTGAGATGATATATCTCCCTTTGAAAACAGTATGTGAGAGGGTTTCAGTTCCTCTTCATCTATATCTATTGAGGATCTGACTATTGTTTCATTTTTAGCCTTGGCCATAAGAACATTTATTTCATATTCTTCTTTGCTTACCTCAATAATACTTCCTTTGGAATAAGCATCCTGCAATATATCAATGGTTTCTTTATAATTTACTTTAAACTCAGCCTTTGCCAGTACCTCTACATCTATGCCCCGCATTTCTCCCAGGTCATCTTCTTTTATTGCCTGATCAATGTCAACAATACTGTATTTTACTTCTCCTTCCATATCAGAGGTTATATTTGGTGCATCCACTTCTTTGCTTAAAAGCATATCATCTGAAACTGATGATATTTCATTTCCGTCCTTTTCCTTATAAACCACGTCATATCTAACCTTACAGGACAGCTTGATTTTATTATCCTCCAATATTAAGTTTCTGTCATGAATAAAGGTGTTATATGCTAAAATTTCACCTGCCTCCACCTTATCCTGTGGTATATCAATATGAAGCTTACCTACCATATCCTCCTCAGATCTGACAATAATTTTTTCATCACTAAAGGAGGTTTTTAAAACCTGTATATCATCTCTGCCGCTGATATTTTTTAATATTTTGTAATTAACCTGATCAAACACCAATGCTTTAATATTAAAAATACACTCTATTCCTATTTTTCTCTCATTAATTATATTTGGCTTAATATGTTCAATATTAATGGCAGCATTTACTTCCATGCCCTGCTCAGCATTTTCCAATTGAACATAATCTTTAAAGGCTCCTTTATAATTAGCAGAGTAAATAGAGAAGTTTTCATCCACTTTTCCCTTGTACAGCAAGTTGTAGATAACCTCTCCTTCTATATAAACCTTGTCTCTCATAACCTCTTTGCTCTTTATCTTAGGGCTGGCATTAAGGCTTATTATCTCTATTACATCAGGAAGGGTATCCGGAATAATATATTCTTCCTTTACCATTGTGTTTGTAATATTCTCCCCTAGTACATGTTCACTTAATATATTTTCCTTTATTAAATCTATTGACATAATATTCCTCCTATAAATACCTACTATTAATGTATATAGCAGGAAGAGGAAATTTATGATTATTTAATTACTTTTTTTAAAATAATATTAACCCAGCCCTAGGGCTTACTAAATTTTTTAGCCAAATTCACTTATTGACAAAAGGAATTCCAGGTTGTATATTAAAAAAGGTTATTTGTATAACCCCTCATAAATTCTCAATACCCTTTTATACCCTAGTTGAAAGGTGGAGTATCCATCTTTCTTTTTTATGCAAAAAATTAAGCGATACATCTGCATCGCTTAAGAGAATTCCAACTGTACCGTTTTCGTCAATACATCAGAATAACTATATGTCACTGTCCTAGGGGTGTCGCAGTCAACTCTGATAACAAATATACTTGGATATACTTTCTCTATTATTCCATTATTAACAAAGACTTTTCTTCTGCCGCCATTTGCCTTAAAAATAACCTTATCTCCAACATGGCTCTCTATATCTCTCTTAATTTCAGAAATAACATTCTTTTTCTCCATATAAACACCCTCTTTCTCTCTATTATATTGTACAACAGCCACTAATTTTTGTCAATAAAATTTCTATTATAAGTTCTATAAAGCAAAATGTCAATACTAATTTACCGTTAAAATGCTTCAAATCTGTTAAAAATCTGAAGCATTATATATTATTTCTCTTTTTTTAAATTTTATTCACAATATCTCACATTTGACTTAATATTTTAAAAAGCAAACTGATTTCAGATATTCTTTCCAATGCTTTTCTGCAGTCCTCCTGTCCCCTTTGAATTATCTTTAATAATAGTCACAACAAAAAAGGTATCCGATTCATTTAGTTTAAATCTTCTGATACCTTTTTATTAATTCTTTAAATTATATGCTCATGATTAATTTAAATCCTATTTCTTTGATTCTGCCGGGAATAACTTAATAAGAACTTTTATTGCTGCAAATATTAATAACAGCACAATGAAAATTCCCGCCATTCCAAAGCCCATAATCTGAAGACCTTTAAAAAAGTTAGGCAGATTACTGCTCATATTAACACATCCTTCCTTTTATGCAATATCCTCAATTTATAATTACTTAATATTAGAGTTTCATTTCTAAGCAAAGTATGCTAAAAGAAGTCCCCCGGCTATTACAGATGCTATCTGTCCGGCTACGTTAGCTCCAACTGCCTGCATTAATATAAAGTTTTGATTGTCTTCCTTCTGAGCCATTTTCTGAATTACCCTTGCAGACATAGGGAAAGCTGAAATACCAGCCGCTCCAACCATTGGATTTATTTTTTTCTTTAAGAAAAGATTTAAGAACTTTGCAAACAAAACTCCTCCGATTGTATCGAAAATGAATGCAATAAGTCCAAGAGCAATTACAATTCCAGTTCTTACCGTTATAAACTGATCTGCTTTCATAGAAGCAGCTATTGTTATTCCAAGTAATAAAGTGATTATATTTACAAGTTCATTCTGTGCAGTCATTGATAATCTTTCCAAAACTCCACATTCTCTGATTAAGTTTCCGAACATAAGAAATCCTATCAATGCTACAGAAGTAGGCGCTATTAAGCCTGCAATTACAGTAACAACTATAGGGAACAATATTTTTGTTTTTTTCGATATGCCCTCTGGCTTATAAGGCATTCTTATCATTCTTTCTTTTTTAGTTGTAACGAGCTTTATTGCAGCAGGCTGAATTACAGGTACCAGTGACATATAAGAATAAGCTGCTACTGTAATAGGTGCTATAAGGCTGCTTTTAAAATAGTTAGCTACAAATATTGAGGTAGGACCATCTGCAGCTCCTATTATGCCTATAGATGCTGCATCTTTTATACTGAAGCCTAATAATGCAGCTATACATATTGTAAAGAAAATACCAAACTGAGCTGCTGCTCCAAACAGAAGCATAAAAGGATTAGAAAGCAATGGTCCAAAATCGATCATAGCTCCTATACCTATAAATAGAAGCAAAGGAAACATTTCTGTTGAAATTCCGCCCTTGAAAAGGAAATCAAGTATTCCTTCCATTGGTGTTCCATTCATAACCTGGGTTATTGCACCTGACATAGTTATGTTAACAAGTATTGCCCCAAATCCCATAGGTAATAATAAAGCAGGTTCAAAATCTTTGGCAATTGCTAAATAAATAAGCAATCCTCCAATAGCCCACATTGCTATTTGTTTAATAGTAATTGATGTTATGCCTAGCAGTAAAAATTCCATTATTATATCCTCCTTGAGTTTTAACAACCAATCTTTATAAAACTTTTATTTATGCTATTTCTATAAGGGTATCACCGGAATTTGCAGTGTCTCCTTTTGAAACGCATACAGAAACAACTTTTCCGTCTACCGGTGACACGATTTCATTTTCCATCTTCATTGCTTCCAGTATCAATAATACCTGTCCACTTTTTACTATATCTCCAACTTTAACAGATACGCCTACAATATTTCCTGGCATTGGTGCTGCAATAACTTGTCCGCTGCCAGCTGGTGATGCACTGCTCTTTTGTGAAGGCTTCTCAGCTATAACATTTGCTGCATCTCCTGCTACTTTCTCTATTTCTACTTCATAAACTTTATCATTTAACTTAATTACATACTTCTCCATTTTTATCAATCTCCTTTATCTACTTTATTCTTGTTATTTTTGAAATATGGAATGAGGATTCCGGATTATTTTTACTTGCCATAATTGATGCAGCCAATGCTGCTACAACTTTATCCTCTTCATTTATTTCAAGTACTTCCTTTTCTTCCACATTGTCTTCAGATAATTCTTCTTTGCTTCCAAATAACTTTTTAAATACGTCCATTATGGGCATTACTTTTCCACCACCTTTATATATGCTACATGGTTACAGTTATATAATGTACAGCGTCATCATTTTTCTTATTTTCAGATTCTGTTTTAGGATTCAGCTTATCTTCAAAGAATTTTTTTGCAACCTGGGGGAATAAAATATATGATAATACATCTTCTAATGAAAGAGCTAAATCTCCAATTTCCTTTTTGCCTTTTTCAATTTCCGGTTCCAGAAGATCTGCAGGTCTTACAGTTACAACCTTCTCATCACCTATAATCTTCTGTTTTACTTCATCTTTGATTGGTGCAGGAGATCTTCCATAAAGTCCTCTTACATACTCCTTTATTTCCTTAGGAATCATCTTATATCTTTCACCAGAAAGAACATTAAATACTGCCTGGGTTCCTACCATCTGGCTCAGTGGTGTAACAAGAGGGGGGAATCCTAAATCTTCCCTTACCCTGGGAACCTCTCTAAGTACCTCCTCATATTTGTCTTCAGCATGCTGTGTTTTTAATTGAGATAAAAGATTAGAAAGCATTCCTCCCGGGACCTTATAAGTTAAAGTCTTAGGTTCTACATCCATTACCTTAGGATTTAATATTCCTGCCTCTCTGTATTTCTCCTTTACAGGCTTAAAGTAATCAGCTATTTCACCAAGTAAATTAATATCCAGCTTTGGATCTCTCTCATGATCTTTAAGTGTAAGTGCTATGGATTCTGTGGCTGGCTGAGATGTACCTCCTGAAAATGGAGAGATTGCTGTATCTATTATATCTATTCCTGCCTCAATTGCCTTTAAATATGTCATGTCGGCAATTCCGCTGGTGCAGTGTGTATGTAAATCTATAGGAATTTTTACCGTTTCTTTCAACTTTTTAACTAACTCATAAGCTGAGTAGGGTGTTAATATACCTGCCATATCTTTTATACAGATAGAGTCAGCTCCCAGCTCTTCCATCTTCTTAGATAAGTCCACATAATAATCTAATGTGTGAACCTTGCTTGTAGTATAGCTTATGGCACATTGGCAGTGAGCTCCTGCTTCTTTGATGGCTCTAATTGAGGTTTCCATATTTCTTATATCATTTAACGCATCAAAAACCCTGATTATATCTATTCCATTTTCAACAGATTTTTTTATAAAAGCTTCTACTACATCATCAGCATAATGCTTGTATCCTAAAAGGTTCTGCCCTCTTAAAAGCATTTGAAGCTTTGTATTTTTTATAACTTTTCGGATAGCCCTTAATCTTTCCCAGGGATCTTCATTAAGGAACCGTAAACAGGAATCAAAGGTTGCTCCTCCCCATACTTCCAATGCATAATATCCTGCCTGATCCATTTTCTCAAGTATCGGCAATATTTCTTCAGTCCTCAGCCTGGTAGCAATCAAAGATTGATGTCCATCCCTTAATGATGTTTCTGTTATCTTTATTGGATTCACTATCGTATCCCTCCTTAAATTTTTTACCTTACTCTTCTATATAAAACATTTAATAAATGTGTGATTACTAATCACTTTTTTAATGTAAGCCATGCTGCTTTTCAAAAAAATTGTTACGTACCAGGAAATATAGAACAAGCATAACCTTTCACGGTCAGCAAGTGGTAATGTTTCAAAGCACGTAACAACTGTACCTTAGGTGTATGGACTAACATAACATATCAGTAAATTTAAAAGTTTACTATTTTATTTTTCTTACTACGTCAATAACACTTCCGTCTCTGTATTCAACAACTGCAATTACCTGATCATCATATTGAATTTTATCAGGAGTGCCTAAAATTTTGTAAGCCTTCTCTTTTAATTCCTCAATACTAAAAACCGGTATCTTTACATTTTTGAATTTATCAATTAAATCAGATCTTCTTGGATTTATGGCAATACCCAGTTCTGTAACCAGTACATCAATGCTTTCTCCAGGTGTTATAACTGTATTTACAGAATCAACAACGCAGGGTATTCTTCCACGAACCAGAGGAGATACGATAATAGTTAGTTTTGCACAGGCTGCTGTATCTGAGTGTCCACCTGAGGCTCCTCTTAAAACTCCATCAGAACCAGTCATGACATTTACATTAAAATCTGTATCTATCTCCAATGCCGATAAAACAACTACATCTAATTTATTAGCAATACATCCCTTATTATGAGGATTTGCATAGAAGGAGGAATCTATTTCATAATGGTTCGTATTTTTACTGATTGAATCAACTGCACTCAGGTCAAAGTCCTGAACATCAAATATATTTTTAATAAGCCCTTCTTCGAGCAGTTCAACCATTGGCTTAGTTATTCCGCCTAATGCAAATTTTGCTTTTATACCTCTGTTTATCATTTCATCTCTTAAAAATCTGGTAACAGCAAGTGACGCTCCCCCTGTTCCTGTCTGAAATGAGAAATCATCTTTAAAGTACCCTGATTCTGTTATTACCTTACTTGCGTATTCTGCAATTAAAAGTTCCTTAGGATTCTTTGTATATCTTGTAGCACCGGATGCTATGCCTGCAGGATCACCTATCTCGTCTATCTTAACAACATAGTCAACATTTGTCTGCAGAATACTTGCAGGCATATTTGGGAAATCAACCAGGCAGTCAGTTATTATTATTACTTTATCAGCGTACTGTGCATCAATCTTAGCATAACCTAATGAACCGCAGTTTGCAGTTCCTCTGGAGCCGCTGGCATTACCGTATTCATCTGAGGATGGGGTTCCCAGGAAAGCTACATCTATCTTTATTTCACCGTTTTCTATGGCTCTTGCCCTTCCCCCATGAGATCTTATTATTACAGGTTCCTTCATTAATCCTTTGGAGATTTCTTCTGCAAGGCCGCCTCTTAAACCACTGGTTGTAATTTTTGTAATTACTCCGTTTTTAATATGCTCAATTAAAGGAGCATGTACACTTGAAAGTGAACTGGAGGCTAAAGTTAAATCTTTTATCCCAAGTTTTGCAATAGTATCTACAACCATATTTAATATGTAATCACCTGCCCTGAAATGATGGTGAAAGGAAATAGTCATGCCATCCTTTAAGCCGCTCTTTACTATTGCTTCCTCTATGCTTCCCAAAAGTTTGCTATCGTATGGGTTAACCGGTTTAACCTTAGGAGCTGCTTTTACTATCTCCTTATTCATAGAAAATGGTCGCTCATAAAGTTTCTTTCCATTTAATATTTCTTCAGGGATTTCTCTTCCAATACTATTTTTCATTTTCCATGACCTCCTCGTATACACCTGCAGCAGCTGCCAGCTGCAATACTCTCTCTGCTCTCTCAATAATTGGTTTATCAATCATCTTGCCGTTTAAGGATATAACTCCTAAACCTCTTTCCAATGCATCTTGAGCCGCTCTTTTAACATCTATGGATTTTTTTATCTCCTGAGCTGAAGGCGTAAATATTTCACAAACCGGCTTAATCTGTCTTGGATTAATAACGGATTTACCATCAAAGCCAAGCTCCTTGATTAATTCAACTTCGTTTCTGAAACCTTCTTCATTATCTACGTTTGAATATACCGTATCCAGTGCATAAATTCCTGCCGCCCTTGCTGCAATTACAATCTGTGTTCTTGCTCCCATGAGCTCCATTCCATCCGGATATCTCTTTGTTTTCATGTTAGTAACATAGTCTTCAGCTCCCAAAGCTATACCTATAAGTCTTTTACTGGATGATGCTATTTGGTAAGCATTTATTACTCCTATGGGGCTTTCAACAGCAGCCATCATTTTAGTGCTGCCAACTTCTCTTCCTATCTTTCTTTCCACTTCTTCTATAACTGCTTCAACTTCTTCTATATCTTCTTTTCTTTCTGTTTTAGGAAGTCTTATAACATCAACACCTGCTCTTACCATGGCTTCGATATCATCTCTTCCAAATGGAGTATCAAGTCCATTTATTCTTACAACCAATTCTGTAGTACCGTAATCTATTGTCTTTAATGCATTGTATACTAAGAATCTGGCTGCATCCTTTTCAGTTACTGCAACAGCATCCTCTAAATCAAACATTAATGAATCAGCACCATATATATATGCTTCCTTAACCATACCGGGATTGCTGCCTGGAACAAACATCATGGTTCTTCTTAATCTTTCCATTAGTCCATTACCTCCCAATCATATTTTTCCTTTGCATCTGCAGCCCTGTATGCCGCACACTCTACTCTGGCCTTTATGGTACAATCCAGTGCGCCTTTATCTACAGCAGAAACTTTTGCACTTTTTATTCCTAAAGATTCTAAAGTTTCTGTTATAACCTTTCTTATTTGTCTGCCAAACTGTTTTTCTACGCTGCTTTTTAATTCAATTTCAATACCAGTCTGTTTTTTTGGTTCTATAGCTATTTGAATATCACTTGATTCCAAGGTTCCAGCTATTGAACTTTTTATAATTTCCATTACTTTTCCCTCCATATCCTTTGTCTAGTGTCTGTTTTTATTATTTATAATTTTATTTATTAAAAATTTTGCTTCTTCTGATTTAAAATAGTTATAAGTGGTTTCCGGTACCAGGCTTTTTATTTTATCTATTTTATTTTCTTTTATACATTTCCTGACTTCAGAGGCACTTACTGCTTTTCCATTAATTTTAAGTCTTGGCACTATTATGCATTCAATTCCGTCTTTTTCAAGAGATTCTTTCATTATCTGGTTATACTTTTTAGTTACTTCACAATAGGGTTCTTCACCTACGTACCTTCTCTTGATTCTCAGTGCAGGAATAATGTATTTTTTAAAAATATTAACATCCAGGTTTGCATGGGCAGATACTACTGATTCATCATCTTTAATAAAGTATGATGGAAAAGTGCTGCTGGATATAATATAACTTCCTGTTTCATGAAGAATAACATTTTTCAAATGACTTGTACCCTGCCTGATAAGTTCATATCTGACTGAGAAAGGAATCACCGAAGATTCTTCTGAAACTACGAATAAATGTACCACATCATTTTCACGGGATGCTTTTTCTATAAGGTATTGATGTCCCAGTGTAAAAGGATTAGCATTCATAACTATTGCTGCTGCAGCTTTTCCATTAACTCTGCTTTTTGATAATTCATCAGCAAACCTTTGTATGCCATTTAACTTATTTTCCATAAAAACAACTAAATCATCAATTCTGGTAATTTCATAAAAGCCAATATCACTAAAGAATTTAGCTGCATCGCATTTTGTATAAACAAAAATATGTGTATATCCCCTTTGATACTGCTCATTCATCAGGTGTGATACCACTTTATTCATTAAACCTGAGCCTTGATATTCAAAGCTTACAGCCAGGCATCTTAATGTATTTTTAAAAAATGAACCTGTGGCAGCTAATTTTTCTGATTCATAAATTCCAACAGTGTACTCCAGATTTTTATCCAGGTTTATTCCTTCATTATTTAAAAATAACTCTAAATCATTTCTTTCAGCTTCATCTTCCAAGAAAATTCTTTTTTCTTTAAAATTGTAGTCCATATTATGAGTTATTCCTTTCCATAAAATAAAATCCAATGGCACTCTGCTTACTTAAATTATAAGGCACCTGACCTTTGCACCCAAGTTTTTTTAGTGTTCTTAGTGTATTTATAGTGTTCTTTTAGGCATGGAACAGGCAAAAAAAAGAAACAACCAAAAGGTTATTTCGCCTCTATCTTATGATCCCTTCCATGAGTCCAAAGAAAATGCTAACTGCTAAAAGGTCTGCTGCTCCCCCCGGACTTATATTTTTCTCCACAAAGTCCCGGTTCATTTGTTCTAATTTTTCTTTAGCATAGGGCTGTTTCATTCCTCCAGACTGCAAAAATTCTTTAGAGACAGTTTTTGTATATATAAGGCTTTCAACTCCGCCCCGTATAATTACATTTGTATCTTCACTTTCAGCCATGAGATTCATAAGAACCTGAAGAAATATATCATTCATTGATAAAGTTTTATTACTGCACCAGTATCGCAGAATAGGAACTGCGCTTTTCCTTACAGTTGCAAACCCGCTTTCAACTTCTCCTCGTATACCTTTAAAGCCATACTTCTTGTACAGCATTTCTCCATGAGTAAGCAGCTTTTTCTCCTGAATTCCTTTAAAGTCCATAGCAGTTAAGTCTTTTGCAATCTCTTTAACTTTTTCACAAATCCTTTCAGCATTATAATTTTCAGCGCCGCATTCTCTGTATAATTTTCCTGCTGCTGCACATAGAATACCTAAGGAAAAAATTATGCCCTTATGAGTATTGACTCCATCAGTAGCCTTAAACATTTCCTTTTCACACTGAATACCGGGTATCCTTAATTTATCAATTAATTTTATATTATCTGATTCTGAAAATTCAAAGCCACATTCAGCACACTCATATAAACCTCTGTATAAAGCAGAGCTGCTTGCCATAAAGGTGAAAAAATCCATATCTTTATGGGACCCGGAGTTTTCCCTGTCAACCAAACCTGGTTTTGGGGTAGTGCTTACTTCATACAAAATAGACCTCTGTGCCAGAGAGGCTGTATAATGCAAATATTCTTCCCTGTTTCTCAATTTTTATCTCCCATTACAGTATTTCATTTCCGCTGATTTCTGCAAGAACGATGCTAAGTGAATATTCTAAATGACTGTATATAATTTTATCAATATTTACTTTATCTTTTCCTATTATCGCCTTTAATATCCCTCTATGTTCTCGTAAAGCCTTTTCTCTTCTTTCATTATCTGATATGGAAATATTTCTGAATCTCTGAAGATATTCATTCATCTTACTGATCATTCCTGTCAATCTCTTCATTCTGCTGGCTTCATAAATTTTCGAATTAAATACGCCAAATAATCTTATTACCTCTTCCACATCGCCTTCATCATTTTTTTGTTCTGTAAGATCAAGCAGATCTTCAATATCTTTTATTTCATCTGAAGTTATGTTTTCCATTGCACTGGTTGCAGCTAATACTTCCAGGCTGTGCCTTATCTTATAAATTTCTTCTACATCTTCAATGGATATTCTTTTTACTATAACGCCGACTTTAGGAACATATTCTACTAGTTCTTCCATCTCAAGTAATCTCAAAGCTACTCTTACAGGTGTTCTGCTCACATTTAATCTTTCCGCATATTCTTTTTCTACTATTCTTTCTCCAACAGGCACTGCTCCGCTGATAATTACTTTTCTTAAATTCTCATATACTACTTCACTAATTGGCTTATTTTGATTAAAATCTGTATTCTTCACAAGTTCATCCATGTAACTCATAATAGAAACTTCCTTTCTAAATGAAAATACCCAACTTCTTGTAATATTTCATGATTCCAGGCATGGCGTTTTTAACAGAATCAAAGCATACTTATATTTAGCCGGCACAACAAGTTAGTTTATAATATTAATGTAACCAAAAATTATAAAATAATCTAGTTTTTTATATTAAAATTCATAATATAACATCTGGCTTGTACATTACAGAATTTAAGGAACCCCTCATAACGAGAGATTCCTTGAATTTATGTTATAAAACCAGAGCACCTGTTATTAACAATGTTACCATGTAGATTACAAATACCACCATCATGAATGGGAAACAGAATCTTTGCCATTCTCCCAAATCCTGATCTGTTAAATTTAGTAAAAGATATATTGATGCAACAAGTGGGCTTAATAAGTGAACTGCCTGTCCTGTTAATGCTGCAATACCTATTTGCAGAGTACTGAATCCATATGCTGAACCAGCCTTTAATAGTACAGGGAGCACACCAAAATAATAAGCATCATTTGATAAGAAGAATGTACCCGGTATACTTATTAAACTTGTAAGTCCCAGGAAATGTGATCCTGCTGAAGCTGGAATTAATCCTACAATGTGGTTTCCCATAGCTTCTGCCATCTTGGACTCAGTTAAAACACCCATGAATACACCAGCTGCCAATATCATGCCTACAGTATGAATAATAC
>JAJBWD010000058.1:0-2968 GCA_032907345.1 Bacillota bacterium
AATAGAGGATATAAAATATGTATATTCTCACCCTCAGGGCCTGCTTCAATGTGAAAAATTTCTTAACAATTTCCCAAATTGGAGTATAATACCTTATAATAACACTGCAGCAGCTGTGAAACTGGTAAAGGAAAAGGGAGATAAAAGCTTTGCTGCCATTGGAAGTATTGAAGCAAAAAATATATATGATTTGGATATATTATCTCCAAATATAAACTATAATAAAAATAACTATACCAGATTTATTATAATAAGTAAGGAGGAGCCAGGCAATTCAGGAGATAAAATAAGCCTAGTGCTTTCAATTAAAAATGAAAGCGGGGCACTGTATAATATACTTAAAATATTTAACAGAAATAATATTAATATGGTTAAAATTGAGTCAAGACCTATAATAGGTAAACCCTGGGAGTATTTTTTCTATATAGACTTTGAAGGAAATATAAATCAGGATATAATAAAATTATCAATGGAAGAAATAAAAAAGGAAAGCAGCTATTTTAAACTGCTGGGAAATTATAAGGCTGACAATTCATAAAGAAGGTGTATCATGAAAATTTTATTTGGACTAATAGGTGAAAAACTGGGGCACAGCTATTCTGCTGAGATTCATTCATTATTGTATAAGAAACTAAACATAAATGCCCATTATTATACATTTGAAATAGACAGAAGCAGGCTGTCATCTGCAGTAGATTCTATGAAGACACTTAATATTAAAGGACTTAATGTAACCATACCCTATAAGACTCAGGTTATGAAGCATATAGACCGCATATCTTCTGAGGCTAAAAACATTGGAGCTGTAAATACTATAACCCTTGAAAATGGAAAGACTCACGGATATAATACAGACTATTTTGGATTTCTTGCCACTCTGGATAAATACAAAGTAGATATTAAGGACAAAAAAATAGTTCTTTTGGGTACAGGAGGAGTGTCAAAATCAGCAAAACAATATCTGCTTGATAATGGAGTTTCAGATATCAAAACTGCATCAAGAAGCCCCAAAAATGCTGATGAAATATCTTATAGTGATATCAGAAAATTAGAAGATATGGATATAATTATAAACTGTACCCCTGTTGGAATGTTTCCCAATATAGATAACAGCCCGGTGGGACCTGATGTTATTTCAAAATTTAAAATAGCACTTGATATGATTTACAATCCGGAAAAAACTAAATTTTTAAAAATTGCGGAGGATTTAGGTCTTAAAACAGCAAATGGGTTATATATGCTGGTGGTACAGGCTATAAAATCAGAGGAACTTTGGAATAATATTAAAATAGAGGAAGCTGTAATAAATGAAATATATAACGAAATAAGCGGGAAGATTTATGAAAAGTAATGTTGTGATAATCGGCATGCCGGGGTCAGGTAAAACCACTGTTGGAAGGCTTTTAGCAAAACGGCTTAATTTTAATTTCATTGATACTGATGAATTCATAGAGAAAAAGCAGAAAAGGAAAATAAAAGAGCTTTTTTTATATGGAGAAAGCTATTTCAGAGAAATTGAGAAAAACGTTGTTAAGGAAATAAGCAGAGAAAAAAGAACCGTTATCTCAACAGGCGGAGGGGTAATAAAAGATATTACAAACATTAATAATCTTAAAAATAATGGAATTATAATATTTATAGACAGGCCTCTAGAGCTTATAATAAGTGATGTAAAGACGGAAGACAGACCTCTGGTTAAAGCTGGCAGCGACATTGAAATATTATATAATGAAAGATATGATTTATATAATAAGTATTCAGATATTAAAGTCATAAATGAATCAACTGTAGATAAATTACTGGATAAAATTATATCAGCATACGAGGAGTGGAAAAATGAAAATATTAGTGATTAACGGGCCTAATATTAACCTTTTAGGAATAAGGGAAAAAAATGTTTACGGGACCAAATCCTATGATGATTTATGCTCCTATATCAGAGACGGGGCTAAAGAATTACAAATAGATGTAAAAATTGTGCAAAGCAACTGTGAAGGAGAAATAATTACCTTCATCCAGGAAGCTTTAGGAAATTTTGATGGAATTGTTATAAACCCGGGAGCCTATACTCATTACAGCTATGCTATAGCAGATGCTTTAAAGGGGGTTGCCCTTCCAGCTGCTGAGGTCCATATAAGGAATATTCATAAGAGAGAGGAATTCAGAAGAAAATCTGTAACTGCAGAAGGATGCATTGGACAGATAACAGGCTTTGGATTCCACGGGTATTTGCTGGCACTGGAAGCTCTAAAGGAAATATTATAAATTATTGGAGATGATATTATTCTTAAAACGCTGATAGTTTATGAAAGCAGATATGGGTTTACGAAAGAAGTCGGAGAAGCCTTAGGAAGAATACTTGGACCATCCAAATTAATAACTGCAGATGAATTTCCTGAATATAAGGATAAATTTCAATTCTTTATAATAGGAAGCCCGGTATACTGTGACATGATTGACAAAAGAATAGTAAAGCTGCTTTTGGATAACAAAGTTTTTTTAAAAGATAAAAATACAGCATGTTATCTGACTTCTCCCATAGGGAAGACAGCGGAATTGTATTTAAAACCTTTTAAAGAAATTTTAGATTCGTCTTTTAAATGGATTAAAGTAATATATAAATGTGAAAACTGCAGGAAGCAAATTGGAAAGTATGGTCTTGAACTTAAAGAAATCAGAGACTCACTGGAAACCCAATTAGATAATAATGTATTAAAGGAAGAAATGGACAAATTTCTTCTGTCTCACAATACTCTTTCACTGACAACAGGAAGTTCATTAGGCTTAAGGTCTACTCCAATTGAGTACAGCTTTATTAAAGGAAATATTTATCTCTTTTCAGAGGGAGGAGAAAAATTTGCCCACCTTCTTTTATCAGATAAAGTATGTATTTCAATATATGATAATTATACTGGTTTTAACAAGTTAAACGGAATGCAGATAAAAGGAAAAGCAGAAATATTGGATA
>JAJBWD010000059.1:0-4485 GCA_032907345.1 Bacillota bacterium
AATAAGAATTGCCGATTATTCTCATTCAAAAGAAATAATTAAGCTTAAAATGCCAGAACCCTATTTGATATTATTGGAGGAAAGTTCTGATATAGGAGATTCCATTAAACTACAGATGGAGTTTAGTAAAGGGCAGTTTTTTATATATGATATTAAAGTCCTGAAATATTGGACGTATGATTTGGAAAAATTATACAATGGTAAAATGTATTAGTTATATCCGCTGCAGATTTTCAAGTTAAGAAAAAGAATGCAGAAAATATTTCATAGTAAAATATCTGAAAATTTGAAAGAAGAAGAGATGCTTAAATTGTATCATGAGATGAGAAATCTTATTGAAAAGACATTAGAAGCTATTGATAAGGCATATATAGATGGTAAAATAGAATTAGGTGACTATGATGAAATGAGTATAGTAATTGAAAATATAAATTCATATTTTATAAATAATTATGATAAATTTAGTGAATTTGAATTGGAGGTACAGGAAATGGTAAAGAGTTTTTATGACCCAAGAATTGAAGAGAAAGGGAAAATAGAAGGAAAAATAGAAGGGAAAATAGAAGGGAAAATAGAGGGTAAAATTGAGGGTAAAATTGAGGGTAAAATAGATATCCTGTTAAAGCTGCTGGCTAAAAAATTTGGAGAAGTACCGGAGGCCTATATAGAAAGGCTTAAAAAATTACCTGAAGATGTAATTGATAAAGTAAATCTAGATGTTTTAGAAATTAAAGATATTAAAGAGATAGAGAAGTATTTCTAAACAATTATTATAGCAGAAAAGAATGTTATCCTATGAAGTACGGCTATATATACAGCGAATGTAAAAGCTCTTAATGTATCCGGACATATAAAAGTATCTGAAGAGGAAGGCGCTGAAATAAAAAACTTTGACAAAGAAGGAATTGTTCCTGCTGAACCTGAAAGCAATCCTGAATATACAATGTGTATTGCGAAACCAATGTTTGATGCTGATGTAGTAATAAACTTACCTAAGCTTAAGACTCATTTGGCGGACTTTTATACCGGAGCAGCAAAAAATGTATTTGGCTGCATACCTGGACTCAGAAAAGCAAGGTATCATAAAATGGCTCCTGAGCCAGCTGATTTTGGTGAAATTATTAGCAGTATACATATAACGGGTGTAACAATAAGGGAGAGCGGCAAGGCAAGATCTAAAGAAGTAAAATAAAATAAATAAAGCTGATTTTCAGTAAAGTATAGATTAGATTCTATACTTTTTTATTTTATCCCCATAACTATTGCTAAAATAGATTACAATTGTGGTATAAAATATTTTAATTGTATAAATATTCATATTGAGATTAAGGATAATTGTAAATATAAATAAATATAATCAGGAAATGATTAATAATACTGTACAAATGCATAAATATACATTAAAATATATACAAATATGGCATGATACAAAATTATTAATGAGGGGGTTAGATTTTGAGCGGATCAAATGTACAGGTTTTTATAGCCATGGTTTTATATATTTCTGTGGTTATTGGTATTGGAGTTTATTATGCAAAGCGTGCTAATGAAAGCAGCGACAACTATCTAATAGGGGGAAGATCTTTGGGACCATGGGTTACTGCCATGGGAGCGGAAGCTTCTGATATGAGCGGATGGCTTTTAATGGGTCTCCCCGGAGTTGCATATTGGGTTGGATTTAGTGATGCTGCATGGACTGCAATTGGACTTGCAGCTGGTACATATCTTAACTGGTTATTTGTAGCCAGGAAACTTCGGAATTATTCACATATAGCAGGAGATTCAATAACAATACCTGATTTTTTCAGTAACAGGTTTAAAGAAGAAAAAAAGATAATAATGACTATATCAGCAATGTTTATTCTAATATTTTTCAGTATATATGCTGCAAGCTGCTTTGTTACTGTGGGAAAACTTTTCAGCACCTTGTTTGGATTTAAATATGTCTATGTGATGATTGCCGGAGCAGTATTTGTGGTGTTTTATACATTTATCGGAGGATTTTTAGCAGAAAGTGCCTCGGATTTCATGCAGGGTATTGTTATGATTTTTGCTCTGACTGCTGTACTTATAACTGGTATCAGCAAAGTTGGAGGAATATCTGCAGTTATGGAAAATGCAAAAGCAATACCGGGATTTTTTGAATTCTTCGGAATTGCAAAGCCAACCCTTGTAAATGGGGTTCAGCAAATTAGTGAAGGAGGAAAGCCTTTATTTGACCAGGCAGGCAGCTATGGGCTTCTGACAATAATATCCACACTTTCCTGGGGGCTTGGTTATTTTGGAATGCCCCAGGTTTTAGTTAAATTTATGGCCATTAAGAAGTCCGGGGATCTTAAATTATCCAGAAGAATAGCAATTATATGGGTTATTATTTCTCTTACTGCTGCAGTTATCATAGGAATGATGGGAAGAGTTTTGTTCCCCAATGCTCTCCTTACTCAAAGTGCATCAGAAAGTATTTTCATTCTTATGTCTTCTGACTTTTTCGTTCCTTTATTTGCCGGAGTAGTTATGGCTGGTATACTTGCAGCAACCATAAGCTCATCAGACTCATATCTTCTTATTGCTGCATCAGCCTTCTCAAAGAATGTATATCAAGGTATTTTAAAGAAAGAAGCCAGCGACAAAATTGTTTTAAAAGTATCAAGAATTACTTTAATAGTAATATCGCTTATAGCAATAATTATAGCTTTGGATGAAAACAGCATTATATTTACAGTAGTATCCTTTGCCTGGGCAGGTTTTGGCGCTACCTTTGGCCCTTTAATGTTATTCTCATTGTTCTGGAAAAGGATTACAAGAACCGGTGCAATAGCAGGAATGTTATCAGGAGGAGGAATGGTCTTCCTTTGGAAAATGATTCTAAAACCTATGGGAGGAGTTTTTGGTATTTATGAGCTTTTACCGGCTTTCCTGACTTCCTGTATATTTATTATAATTGTATCTCTGCTGTCAAAAAAGCCTTCCGATGAGATTCTGTATGATTTTGAAAAAGCAGGGAAATTTGAAGATTAAACTTGTGATATTATAACCTGAATTTATTTAACAATGCATATAGAAGCAGCTGCTGACAATTGTAAAAAATAAGCCCTTTTACAGATTCATTTCATTCCATTTCCCCATTTAAGCAGCTGCTTTTATTTATATTCCACATACAACAAGGCGGTAAAATAATAATAATATTATTATTGAATTCAATGTAAGTATAGATAATTAATGTCTATACTTTTTTTATTTTGGAAGGGTTTATTAGTATAAATTATATTCTTAAATGCGGTAGTTTTAGCTATGGATTTCTAATATTATCCTATTTAAAGGTTTACATTCAGGAAGCTGGAATCTCATGGAAATATAAACTGTAATAATGAAATAAATATTATATAACATAGAGAAAAGCTAGTGAAATAGGCATTAATAAAACTGTACTAATAATATTGACAAGCTGTATTATATTATGTATAATTACTGCATAGTAATCAGATAATAATAAATATTAATTATATAGGAGGAAACAAATGGCAAAAGCATGGGAAGGTTTTAAAGAAGGAAATTGGACAGAAAAAATTGACGTAAGGGATTTTATTCAGAAGAACTACAACTATTATAAAGGAAACAAAAGTTTCCTGAAAGAAACCACAGAAAAAACTGATAAGGTATGGAAAAAGGCTGAAGCTTTAATACTGGAAGAAATTAAAAAAGGAATTATAGATATAGAAACAGAAACTGTTTCCGGTATAGATAATTTCGGACCTGGATATATCGATAAGGATAATGAAGTAATAGTAGGCTTTCAGACAGATGCTCCTCTTAAAAGAATCATGAATCCTTTCGGCGGAATCAGAATGGTTGAGCAGTCTCTTGAGGAGTATGGTTATAAGGCCAATGGAGAAATAACCAGGAATTTTCACAAATTCAGAAAAACCCATAATGAAGGTGTTTTTGATGCTTATACTAAAGCAACCAGACTTGCTAGAACAGTTGGATTATTAACTGGTCTTCCTGATGCTTATGGAAGAGGAAGAATAATAGGCGACTATAGAAGAATAGCTTTATATGGAATTGATTTCTTAATTGAAGAGAAGAAGAAAGATTTAGAAAATCTGAAAGGCCCAGCTTTAGATGATTTAATAAGACACAGAGAAGAAGTAAGCATGCAGATAAAGGCTCTATCTGAGATAAAGAGCATGGCTTCAAAGTATGGCGTAGATATTTCAAGGCCTGCTGAGACAGCAAAAGAAGCAGTTCAGGCTTTATATTTCGGATATCTGGCAGCTGTTAAGGAAAATAATGGTGCTGCTATGTCAATAGGAAGAAATACAGCTTTTATCGATATATATATGGAAAGAGATCTTAAAAATGGTATAATAACAGAAGAAGAAGCTCAGGAAATAATAGACCAGTTTGTTATAAAGCTTAGAATGGTAAGACACCTAAGAACAGGAGAATACAATGAGCTTTTTGCAGGAGATCCTAACTGGGTAA
>JAJBWD010000060.1:0-3677 GCA_032907345.1 Bacillota bacterium
GCGCGCGACAACCCGCGCGACCACCTGGACGTTCTTAACCTGATCCCCGACGCGACCTTTTTCGACCTGTTCCGCGAGACGGCGAAGGTCGGAATGGGCGTCGAGCTCAACTTCCCGTTCCTCTCCTACGGCGAGGACGACAAAGCTAGCGGTGCAATAATTGAAGCAAAGTTAGATAAAGGCAAAGGACCTTTAGCCACATTGCTCGTTCAAAACGGAACTTTAAAGGTAGGAGAATCCATAATAGTTGGAAATACCTATGGAAGAATAAGGGCAATGCTTGATGATAAGGGAAATAAGATAAAATCAGCAGGTCCTTCAATACCTGTGGAGATATCAGGACTTTCTGATGTTCCGGCAGCAGGTGACAGATTCTATGTAGTTAAGGATGAAAAATCTGCAAGGGAAATGGCAGAGAGCCGTCAGCAAAAGTTAAGGGAAGAGCAGCTTAAATCATCAAAAAATGTTTCTCTTGAAGACTTATACAGCCAGATAAAAGAAGGAAAGGTAAAAGAACTCAACATTATAGTAAAAGCTGATGTTCAGGGATCTGCCGAAGCTATGAAACAGTCCTTGGAGAAGCTTTCAACAGACGAAGTAAAGGTAAGGGTAATCCATGCCGGAGTTGGAGCTATAACAGAAACTGATATTACCCTGGCAACAGCATCAAAAGCAATAATAATAGCCTTTAATGTAAGGCCTGAAACCAGTGCTGCCCTTCTTGCTGATAAAGAGGGAGTAGACATTAAAAACTACAGGGTCATATATAATGCCATAGATGATGTTAAAGCTGCTATGATTGGAATGCTGGAACCTGATTTTAAAGAGGTTATTCTAGGAAGAGCAGAAATAAGAAAAACTTACAAGATATCTGATTTAGGAACTATCGCAGGCTGTTATGTAGTTTCAGGTAAGCTTACAAGAAACAGCAGCGTAAGGGTTATAAGAGATGGTATAGTAGTATTTGAATCAACCCTGGCATCCTTAAAGAGATTTAAAGATGACGTTAAAGAAGTTCAGACGAATTTTGAGTGCGGTTTATCTGTAGATAAATTTAACGACATTAAAGAGGGAGATATTATAGAAGCCTATACCATGGAAGAAGTTAAAAAACTAACTCTATAGAAGAGGTGATATAATGACTAAATACAGAAGCGGAAGAATTAACGAAGAAGCTAAAAAAGAAATCAGCTATATTATCCAGAATGACATAAAAGATCCCAGGCTTACTGCTATGGTAAGTGTTACAGATGTAGATATTACTAAGGATTTAAAGTATGCTAAAGTATTCTTAAGTATTTTTGGGAATGATGAAGCTAAAAAAAACACAATGGAAGCCCTAAAAAGCTCTGTGGGCTTTATCAGGCGTGAGATGTCTCATAGAATGAACTTAAGAAATACCCCTGAGATAGTCTTAAAAGAAGATACTACCATGGAAAAAGGCATGCATATAGATTCCCTTCTTCAAAAAATCAAGGAGGAATCGGGCAGTGGAAATAAATAATATAATAAAGAAAATCATGGAAAGTGAAAGCATAGCAATCACTTTCCATGTTTCTCCTGATGGAGATTCTCTGGGAAGCAGTCTGGCCCTGTACATAGCTCTTAAAAAGCTTAATAAAGATGCTAAAATCATCTGCAATGATGATATACCGGATGTATATAATTTTCTTCCTGGAATTGAGAATATATCAAAGGATATTAAATTATCCCAGGATTTTGATCTGGTGATTGTCCTTGACTGCGGAAACAAAGACAGAATATGCTCAGATATTAAATTTGACGGAAGCTATTTTATAATAAACATAGATCACCATAAATCAAATGATAATTATGGTGATATTAATTATGTGGATCCATTATCTGCAGCGGTTGGTGAGATAATATATAAATTAATAGAAAACCTTAATGTACCCTTAGATCCGGATATTGCTTCAAACATATATACATCAATTCTTACAGATACGGGAGCTTTCAGATTTTCAAATACCACAGCAGACACAATGAAAATTGCATCAGAACTTTTGGATAAAGCTAAATTTGATTTTTCTGATATATACAGAAGAATATATTACAGCAGGGATTTTAAAAGAATTAAGCTTTATGGTCTTGTAATAGACAGCATGAGGCTTATTTTAGATGGTAAAGCAGTTATTATGACAATCTCCCGGGATATGCTTAAATCATTAGGAACAGAACTTGGTGACACCTCTGATATAATTAATATAGGCATGGAGATTGATTCTATAGATGCAGGCATTTTGATAAAAGAAACAGAGGAAGGTCTTAAGGTAAGCCTAAGATCAAAATATCTTTTTGACGTTTCAAAGGTTGCCTCCAGATTTGGAGGAGGAGGTCATATAAGAGCTGCAGGACTTACTTTAAATACATCAATAGAAGAAGGAGAAAAGCTTCTTACTGAGGCTTTTATAGAAGAATTAAATGCAGGGAATAATAAATCTTTATAAACCAAAGGGCATAAGTTCTTTTGGAGCTGTAGCACAAATCCGGAAGCTTACAGGCATAAAGAAAGTAGGTCATACGGGAACATTAGATCCTATGGCCAGCGGAATTCTGCCTGTCTGCATAGGATCCGGCACCAAATTTTCAGATTATATTATGTCCGGTGAAAAAACATATACAGCAGTTCTTAAACTTGGAGTAACTACAGATACATATGATGAAGAGGGTACAGTTCTGGAAGAAAAAGATGTTTATGTAAGTGAAACTGAAGCAGAAGCTGCTGTTCTATCTTTTGCTGGTGTGCAGTACCAGCTGCCTCCCATGTATTCTGCAATTAAAAAAGATGGAAGGAAGCTGTATGACCTGGCCAGGCAGGGGATAGAGGTTGAGAGGGATAAAAGGAGAATAGAGATATTCAGTTTGGAAATTCTAAGTATAGACCTTCCCTATATCAAATTTACAGTTCACTGCTCCAAGGGAACCTATATAAGAAGCCTTTGCAAAGATATAGGAGATAAATTAGGCTGCGGCGGCATCATGAGCGGTTTGGAAAGAACAGAGAATGGATATTTCAAAAAAGAAGACTCTGTAAATCTTAAGGATTTAAATATGGATAATATAAATGACTATATTAAGCCCATAGACTCTGCTCTTCTTAGTTATCCCAGATTGGATTTCTCTCCAAATTATAAAAAGATTCTTTTAAATGGAGTTTCAATCAATGATAAAATATTAATAGAAAATCTCACATTAAGTCAGGTATACAGGGTTTATATAGAAGACAGCTTTATAGGCCTGGGCAGATGTGAGATAAGCTATTTTAAAATGATCAGATTATTAGTATAGAGGTAATTATGTTAGTTTCTGCAGATGATAAAGATATAAATTTAGAAAAAAGACCATATATTGCTTTGGGAAATTTTGATGGTATACATTTAGGACACAGAGAACTAATTTATAAGTCCTGCTCCTTGGCAAAAGATAATAATGGCTCATCCATGATATATACTTTTAAGGAGCATCCATTAAAAGTTATAAATGAAAGCTGTGCTCCTCCACTTCTCATGGATAATGAAAGAAGAACAGAAGTATTTGAATCCCTGGGCATAGATGCAGTAAAATTTCAGGAATTTGATGAAAATTTGATGAAAATGGATCCTGAGGAATTTATAAAAAATTTAACATACCAGTATAATCCTCTGGGCATAGTAGCA
>JAJBWD010000061.1:0-7138 GCA_032907345.1 Bacillota bacterium
AGAAGTGAAGCTACAGGTCCCTTTCCTTTGTCAAGTCTTGCTTCTATAACTGTTCCTTTTCCTTTTCTTATATGATTCCCCTTAAGTTCCAGCATTTCTGCTGTAAGAAGTATCATTTCAAGAAGACTGTCCAGGCCCTCTTTTGTCTTTGCCGATACAGGAACGCATACGGTATCTCCGCCCCAGTCCTCAGCTACCAGTCCGTACTCAGTTAATTCCTGTTTTACTCTGTCAATATTAGCTCCCGGCCTGTCAATTTTATTGATTGCTACTATTATAGGAACATTTGCAGCCTTGCAGTGGTTAATAGCTTCAATAGTCTGAGGCATAATGCCGTCATCTGCTGCAACAACAAGAACAACAATATCTGTTATCTGTGCTCCTCTTGCTCTCATGGAGGTAAATGCTTCGTGGCCCGGTGTATCTAAAAATGTTATCTTTTCTCCATTTATCGTTACAGTGTAAGCACCAATATGCTGAGTTATTCCGCCGGCTTCAGTTTCTGTAACTCTGGCCTTTCTTATGGCATCTAAGAGTGAAGTCTTACCATGGTCAACATGACCCATAACAGTTATAACAGGAGGTCTCTTTTCAGTATTGCTGTCATCAGAGTCTTCATCAACTTCTTCCAACACGCAGCTGGTATCCTCTATTTTTACTGCTGTAATATCAAACTTCTTAAGGAGCTTTTCTGCTGTTTCAAAATCAATATCCTGATTTATGGCAGCCATAACTCCTAAGAATATAAGCTCTCTGATAACTTCGTTATACGGCTTTTCTATCTTATCACAAAGTTCTTTAACGCTTATTGCTTCTCCTATTTCTACAAATTGAACTGATTTATTTTTTACTTCCGGTTTCTTTTCTATAATCTCTTCCTCTTCTGCTTTCTTCGTTTTTTTCAGTTTAATGGATTTTTTAATTTCTTCTTCTGCTAATTCTTCGTATTTATCTTCTTCTACTACTTCTTTCTTTTCTTCTTCTTCAGCTAAAAGCTCCTTTATAAGCTGAGCATCCTCATCTTCAATCACACTCATGTGATTTTTTACTTCTATATTAAACTCCTCAGCAAGAAGTTCAATTAAGTATTTACTTGTTACACCTAATTCTTTTGATAATTCGTATATTCTGATTTTTGACATATATTCACCCCCGAATTAATAGCCTGCTCATATATTGAAAGAAGTTTTGCCGCCATGTTTCTGTCAAGTATACCTATTAAAGTTATTTCAGGTCTTCCAATAGAGCTGCCAAGCTCTTCCTTCTTAAAATTTTGTATCATTTTAAATTTGTATCTGATACTGTAGTTTGTAAATTTTTTGATTGTATTTTCTGAAGCATCGGTTGATAGTATAAGTAATTTAACCTTGCCTTTAAGTACTGATTCTTCAGTTTTGTTGTAGCCTTCAGTTAAACATCCTGCTTTTTTGCATATTCCTAAAAATTGGAGAAATGGATTATTCATTTCCTATTTCCTCTCTGAGCCTGACAAAAGTTTCTTCATCTATTTTAACCTCCAGGCTTCTGTCCAGTTTTTTAGCTTTTATTGCTTTTTCCAGACAGGTTAAGTTTCTGCATATATAGGCTCCTCTTCCCGGTTTTTTACCGGTTAAATCTATAGAAATCTGCCCTTCTTTATTTTTAACTACTCTGATTAAGTCTTTTTTATCTTTTTTCTCTAAACAACCGCTGCACATTCTTTGAGGAATTTTTCTGACCTTCATGATATCACCTCTAATTTTCAGCCTTCTCTGCTTCTGACTGGGATTTGCTCTTTATATCAATCTTCCAGCCGGTTAATTTTGCCGCCAGTCTGACATTTTGCCCTTCCTTGCCTATGGCTAAGGATAATTGATTGTCGTCAACTACTACCTTTGCTGATTTACTGTCCTCATTTATATCCACATCTAAAACCTTGGCAGGACTTAGTGCGTTTGCAATATATTTTTCCGGCAGTTTATCCCATTTAATTATGTCTATCTTTTCATTTTTAAGTTCATTTACAATGTTCTGAACTCTGACTCCCTTAGGCCCTACACAGGCTCCCATGGCGTCAACATTTTCATCATTGGAATGAACTGCAATTTTTGTTCTGTAGCCGGCTTCTCTTGATATACTTTTTATTTCAACTGTTCCGTCTGCTATTTCAGGAACTTCCAGCTCAAATAATCTTTTAATAAGTCCCGGATGAGTCCTGGAAATTACAATCTGAGGTCCCTTTGTAGTCTTTTTAACTTCCACTATATAGAATTTAAGCCTGTCATTAAAATTATACTCTTCCTTTGGTATCTGTTCTGCAGGTCCCAGTATGGTTTCAATTCTGCCCAGATCTACAAATACATTTCCCTTATCTTTTCTGAGAACCTTTCCTGTTACAGTGTCAAATTCTTTTTCTATGAATTCTTCATATATTATGTTTCTTTCTGCTTCCTTTATCCTTTGGACAACCAGCTGCTTAGCTGACTGAGCTGCTACCCTTCCAAAGTTTTTAGGCGTTACTTCTTCTTCTATAAGATCTCCTAAATTGTAAGTAGGGTTTATTTTTTTAGCTTCTTCAACTGATATTAAAGAACCTGTTTCATCCTCTGATATTTCTTCTTCTGTAGCTACCTTTCTTACTGAGTAAACATGAATTTCTCCTGTTTCCCTGTTCATAGTTACTTTTACTTCTTCACTTTTCGTTCCCTGCTGCTGATAATTCTTTTTATAAGCTGAAACTAAGGCATCCTCAACAGTTGAGAAAATAAGATCCTCTTTTATCCCCTTTTCCTTAACTATTAATTTAAGAGCCTCTATAAATTCACTGTTCATCTGCTACCTCCTAAAAATCCCCTTTTAAATTAATTTGTGAAATATTTTCTCTCTTAATTTTCTCTTTTTCATCTCACACGGATAAAGTCACCTCTTCATCGTCAAAGGCAGCTAAGCTTCCTGTCTTTTTATCTTTTTCGTTAATTAAGCTGACATTTACCTGAGAATTTAAATACTTAAGCAGGTGCTTATCTGTAAATAAACCCCTTTCAATTCCGGGGGAAGACACCTCTAACATATAGTGTTCCTCAATTGGATCATATTCATCCAAAAGACTGCTGACTTTTCTGCTTACTTTTTCACAGTCGCTTAAGCTAATACCCGGTGTTTTATCTATATATATTCTTAAGTATTTTTCTCCTTCTTCAATTACATATTCAACATGATATAATTCGTATCCTAATTCTTCTACAGCAGGTTTTACTATGCCTTCAATTTTATCTATAAGTTTATTTTCCTTCATTTTATACCTCCTTTTCTAATTCAAATAGAAAGAGTGGGAATTTCCCACTCTTACGTAAAAATATTAAGTATTCATCAAATTTATGTTACCATATATAATAAATAAATGCAAGCTGAAAATAAGGATAACTGATTTATCTCCACCCAATGCCTGAATACCAGAGATACTAAGACCTTCTACAAATTTTCAATTTCATTGATTAACTCCCGGACTAAATCCTGTTCCTTAACCTTTTTAATTATTTCCCCTTTTTTAAAAATAAGACCTTCACCTTTTCCTCCGGCAATTCCAATATCAGCCTCTCTTGCCTCTCCCGGCCCGTTAACTATGCAGCCCATTACAGCTACCTTTATGTTTTTCGGGTAATCAGCAAGTTTTTCTTCAACTTCTGAGGCGATTTTAATAAGATCTATTTCTGTTCTGCCGCAGGTTGGGCAGGATACAAATTCTATGCCGCTTTTCAGGTTACCTGTATTTTTTAATATTTCCCTTCCAATTTTAACCTCATCAACAGGATTCCCGGTTATGGAAACTCTAATGGTGTCTCCTATTCCCTGGAGTAAAAGAGAGCCAATCCCTATAGATGACTTAACTGATGAGTTTATTAGTGTTCCTGCTTCAGTTACTCCCAGGTGAAGGGGATAGTTTACCTTACCTGATATAAGTTTATAGCTTTCTACAGTTTGAATAACATTTGATGACTTAATAGATATTACTATGTCATCAAAATTCACATCCTCCAGTATGTTTACATGAGATATGGCACTTTCAACAAGGGCCTCAGGACATACTTTCCCATACTTTTCTAAAAGAGTCTTATCTAAAGAACCTGAATTTACTCCTATTCTTATAGGAATATTTCGATCTGAAGCTGCCTGGGCCACCATTTTTACCCTATCCCTGCTTCCTATATTGCCGGGATTTATCCTAAGGCCGTCCACACCATTTTCTATTGATAAAAGGGCAAGCCTGTAGTCAAAATGAATATCTGCTACCAGAGGAATACTTATTCTTTTTTTTATCTCCCTGATTGCTTTTGCAGCATCCTCATCTACTACTGCGCACCTTATGATATCGCAGCCTTTTTCCGTAAGCTCTTGTATCTGATTAACTGTTTTATCAATATCTCTTGTATCTGTATTAGTCATAGACTGAACTGTTATTTTCGAATCTCCGCCTATAAAGGTATCTCCTAATTTAATCTTTTTAGTTTTTTTTCTTTCCATAATTCACCTATAAATTAATTGGATAAAATATATCTTTTAATGTAACTGCTACCATCAGCAGCATGAGAAGTATAAAGCCAAAATAATTTATTACTCCTACTTTATTTTCATCTACTTCCTTACCGGTTATTATCTGGAAAATGTACAGGAAAATATATCCTCCATCTAATGCAGGGAAAGGAATAACATTAAATATTCCAAATTGAACGCTGAAGCCTGCCATTAAAAATACCAGATTCCACAGACTTGTTTTAGCTGCCTCTGCAGAAAATTTAATTATGGTAACCGGTCCTCCAAAATCATTTGCTGTAGCTTTCCCTTTAAACAGCGTTCCGAAAAAGTTAATTGTCTGCTTTATTATATATCCGGTTTCCCTAAAGCCATAATTAACTGAGGATATTAGCCCGGATTTTCCCTCCTGGGCATATACTCCT
The DNA here is from genome assembly GCA_032907345.1 of Bacillota bacterium. GTDB lineage: Bacteria > Bacillota > Clostridia > Clostridiales > Clostridiaceae > JAJBWD01. Next base: position 4,935 of record JAJBWD010000061.1, read on the forward strand.
ATGATAAGCCTGTCATTTTCCTTAACCGGAGTTATTGTATAATTAATTTCCTTGCTGTCCCTTTTAACTGTAATATTAACCGGAGCACCATTACTGTTATATATGCCTGTTACAAAATCCTCCCAGGTTGAAATCTTACTGCTTCCTATCTTAACTATTTCATCACCGGTTTTTAAACCAACCTTATAAGCCGGTGAATCAGGAACTACGGATTTTACTTTATTTGTCATAAATCCCTGGCTTGCTCCAAGTACAGCAAATAAAACTATGGCAATTACAAAATTCATGAAAGGTCCTGCGGTTATAATACTAAGCCTTCTAAGAGGAGGAAGGTTTGTAAATGACCTTGGATCTGAACTTTTTTCCTGCTCACCCAGCATCTTTACATATCCGCCTATTGGAACTATCCTGATAGAATACCTGGTTTCTTTGCCTTTAATTGAGAAAAGCTTAGGTCCCATTCCTATAGAAAACTCTTCAACCTTTACACCATTAATTTTTGCCAAGGTAAAATGTCCAAGTTCGTGGCCTAAAACCAGGATTCCGATGAATATAAGCGCCAGTAATATATACAAAACAAAACTTAAGTTCAAGATTAATACCTCCTATAATGATTTTTTATGTAGCTTCTTACCTTTATGTCCATTTCCAATATGCTTTCTATAGAAACTGTTCCGTTTTCAAATTTATCTAAGCAGCTCTCTGTTATATTTCCAATATCTAAGAATTTTATTTCCTTATTTAAAAACATGGCTACTGCCTCTTCATTTGCAGAATTTAAAATTGTTGTCATAAGTCCACCTGCTTTTCCCGCCTGAAATGACAGCTTAAGGCATTTAAATGTGTCCATATCAGGTTTTTCAAAGGTAAGCGAAGAAACCTGATAAAAATCAAGACCTTTTATAATTGCTTCTTTTCTTACCGGATAATTAAGTGCATACTGTATAGGAAGTCTCATATCCGGCTGTGTCATTTGAGCTATAATACTTCCATCCCTGAACTCTACCATAGAGTGAATTATGCTTTGAGGATGAACTATAACTTTTATATTATCAAATCCTGCATTAAACAGGTGATGAGCTTCTATTACTTCCAGACCCTTATTCATCAGGGTAGCAGAGTCTATGGATATTTTTTTCCCCATGTTCCATCTTGGATGGGCCAATGCCTGATTTATACTAACATCTTTCAAATCATCCAGCTTTTTCCCTCTAAAGGGTCCCCCGGAGGCAGTAAGCAGAATATTTTTAATATTAGAGTACTTTTCTCCGTTTAAGCACTGAAATATTGCTCCATGCTCAGAATCAACAGGAAGAATCCGGACTTTATTATCTGCGGCTTCTTTTATTACCATATCACCTGCCACAACCAGGGTTTCTTTATTTGCCAGAGCTATATCTTTTTTAGCTCTTATAGCAGCTAATGTAGGTCTTAAGCCTATCATACCCACAATTGATGTAACTACAATATCAACTTGAGAAACAGATGCTATGGCACACAGTCCATCTATGCCGTGAAGTACCTCTATATTTTCATTGTTTTCTCTGCAGTAGTCTGATACATTTTTACAGGCAGCATCCTCCATCATAGCTATATACTTTGGATGAAACTCCTTTATAATTTCTATTATTTTTTTGTAGTTATTATTAGCACTTACTGAAATTAATTTGAAACTTTCACTGTCATTTCTTATTACGTCAAGAGTTTGAGTCCCAACAGAACCTGTAGCTCCTAAAATACATATATTTTTCATTATATTATCTCCAATAGTTTATTAAAATTAAAGTCTATAAAATTCAGATTGACAAGCTGATTACTGTATCTTACTATATCATATTTGGATGTTAAAGTGAACTAGTTTAGCTTTACTAAACATAGGAACTTCAGGCAGATCAGCTTAACCTTAACTTGAACCTGTTCATAATTATAAAAAATGAATCATGAATAAATGATAAAGCAAGCAGCAACTGCCTGATGTCTATATACAGGAAATTTACTGCTTGCACTTATTTTTTTAGCTTTAGATATTATAATCCAATAATAAAGGTTATATAATAGTATACTACTGCACCTGAGAAAAGTATGCTGTCAAACCTGTCTAAAATTCCGCCGTGCCCCGGAATTAAATTGCTGTAATCTTTAACATCAGAATACCTCTTTATTGAGGAAGCTGTTAAGTCTCCAAACTGGCATAAAATTCCTGC
>JAJBWD010000062.1:0-3172 GCA_032907345.1 Bacillota bacterium
AAATTAAAATAGTAATTTATATCTTTGTACAATCCACGCAATTCAATATAAGAAATGCTGATTCTGTAAATAAATAAAATAGCAAATAGTATAATAATTATTTGTATGGTTTTTTTATTGACCTTATTTTTAAGTATTTTGCCGCCATTTTGTACATATACAAAAATAATTAAGGCTAATAATAAATCTGCTATGGCTAAAGACAAGTTTAATCTTTTTGTATTTATGTTAAGAACGGTATTCCAAAATTTATCCAGTGACTTCCCATTGGACTCATTTTCAACAATACCACTCTTAGTGTTATTTTTAGCAATGGCTATATCCCATTTATGAACTTTTGTACCACCTTCATTTATAATGCTTATTTTACAGAAGTATGTGCCGGTTCTGTACTCTGAATCTTTAGAATTGTTATTAATAAATTTAAACCATGAAAGGGCAACTAAAATGATATAAACCAAAGCAGCTATTATTATAAACTTTTTAGTTTTACTATTCATTTTAACCCTTCATCAGTTAATTATCGTGATCCTGCTTTTCTTCTATTAAAATAATATCCAATAGTAAATATTCCAATCATCAATATCAGCCCTAATATCTGCGCTATTGTAATAGTGGTTATACCCACAATATGTTTTTCAGGCTGTATTACAACTGCAAGTTTTATTATATAGATACCTGCAGCAGTACTAAATGCCTGAGATAATCCAGCTAATGTCAGATTTCTCTGTTCCTCAGATATAAGAAAAAATTGCCACAAATACACAATTAGCGATACAATTCCTACTGAATTACCAATCAAAATGGATGGAAGTGCCTTTATGTTCATTTTTGCAAACTTTCCTCCAACCCAAAACCATAAGAACAACATAAAAATCGGTAAAATATAAAGCAAAAAAACTATCAATGAAGGTCTAAATAAAAGATCATAAAAATAGCCCATGATTGTTGGTATAAATGCAAAAATAATAAGACTAAATTTTTTTAACATATTACCCTCTCCTTCACAAAAGCTGTATAAATTAATCTTTTTTCATTATCACTATCCTTGGCAGCCTGTTCATAATACTACTGCCATGCACATTATAAGTATTGCTAATCTTTTTAAGTTTCTCATTTACAATTCTCTTGTATTATTTCTTTGGAGCGTTAATTCTTTTTAATTCCTTAAGTATAAGTGATGCTAAAACCCCTACAACAGCTGAAAGATATAATATTGAAAATACTATTGCATAGTAATAGGAATATTCAGGGTAATCACCGCACAAAATAGAAGAAAATAATGTTATTAATAAATATCCAAAAATGAAGATTGATATACCGATTAAGATTGCTTTTTTCAAAACTTTTCCCCCCTTATAACTTACCCCTGATTTAAATTATGAGGACTCTCTTTTAACATTTCTGCATACTCATCGGGATGAGACAGCAAATAACCGCAGTGACTATAGCCCGCCTTTCTTATAAAGCTGCTGTATTTATATTTTTTTAATCTTCTGCTGCACATAAGGGCCGGCTCTTTAGTCCCGTATATGAAAGTAATTGCCTTTTGCTCTGCTTCCCCCAGTTCAGGCAAAGAGTAGCTGTAGCAGGCATGGGCTAAATTACTTACGCTCTTCTTTGACATATGACAGCACACATGACACATCTGACTTCCTAGGCCCGGGAATAATTTATCAATTTTTATGGCAGCAAATCCGGGATTTTGCCGTGTTTTGCTGCAGATACTCCAGAATTTCTTCATCATAATCTTCTGCAGCAATGATCCAAAATTAAAAAATGGTCCTCCATCCAGAAATACTTTATTTATATGCACTTTATGACCTCTGTAAACCTCAAAGGCAATTATTGCCCCCAAGGATGTACCCAGGATAAAATCTAACTCTTTAATGCCCATTTCCTGTAAATACGCCAGTATTTTATCTGCCTCATCATCATAAGATATAAAATCCGAGTTTTCATTTTGGGTATCATGGCCGTCTAATGTGGGCATTATCACAAAATAATCTTCAATTAAATATTCCGCCAGGGCTGAAAAGCTTTCTGAATCTGTAAACATGGCATGTATAAACAATGCTCTAGGGTCGTCCGGATTACCAATTGTTTTAAATCTCAAAAAATCCTCCCTATTGACAATAAGCTGTTAATCTAATTATTTTGTTTCTCTGCTAATGTTAAAACTGCATATATGAAAGTTAGAAAAATACTTATATAAATTGAAACGTCAAAGTAATTTTTAAATAACCGGGTGCTCCAGTTATCCTCGCCTATAATCCAGTATGCTAAAAAATTATGCATACCAATTCCGTCATTAAGAGCAGGAACAGCTGAAGCTGCATAATTTATACCAAGGCAGACTGAGGATATAAGACAAATGAAAATTAACAGTATTACTGCTCTGGAAAGCAAGAATTCTTTACCATATTTTCTTTTCATCAGAAAAACATATCCGCCCCAAAGGAATAAAGTTAAGATTGTGAAAAACAAGTTACTTAGTACCCCCTTTCATTTTTTGCTATTGTAAAAACACTCAAAATTATAATTATTACACCGTATATTAATATTTTTTTAAATTTTTTAGCTGCGTTATCATTTTTATCGTCTTTAAATTCTTCATAAGAAAAGTAAATAGCTGATAAAGTAAAAAAAATGACACTTATTGTACTAATTTTTGTAAGGCCCATGAATTTCACCTCATTATTAGTTTGGCATTCTATAAATATTATACCATATATTTCCTTATTCAATATATCTGCTTCCTGAAAAGCAAAATAATTAAATCTTCCTATATTTCTATTTTTTGTTAATATATTGTATAATTATATTAATAAGACACGATTGCTTATTAAAAAATAAATAAAGGAGTGGTTTAATATGTCCCTGGATTTTCTTGATATAACTTCACTAGTCATTGCTTTTCTTACGCCATTAGCTATAATCGGCCTGGTTATATTCGCGGTATTAAAATTAAATTCCATAGAAAAAAAGGTAATCAATCTGGAAAAGTTATTGAATGAAATGAACAATCATAAAATGCAGTAAGATCAAATTAAAGGAGTATATGTATGAAAAAGATATGGATATTATTACCTACAGCATGTTTAATTTTAATTGTCTGTTTATACTGCTGCAGCATCACTAAAAAGCAAAACTTTTATGGCACATATACATT
>JAJBWD010000063.1:0-3519 GCA_032907345.1 Bacillota bacterium
TAAAAATTAAAGATGGTGATAATGTAATTTTTAAATTCGCAATATTACCACATATTTCTACAAATTATAAGGTTTCTCATGTTGTAAATACAGATATTGAAATTTATGAACCATTATTAAATAAATATGTAAAAGAATGTGATAATAATAGTGATTATTACCTTCCTAACGGTTCTGTTTATATGACTACTATTACCGATAGTACTGAATGAACTCCAACAAATTTAATTAGTAATAGTAATAATTATAAAGATGGTTCTAGTTGGTTTGGGTATAACGGTAAAATGTTATCAATTAAAAAATATCCTGACGACTATCCACCTAGCGAAAATTTTGGTATTATAAATAAAAGCTTATTAAAAATTGATCATTATGCAGGAAATGTTGGAATTATAGCTAATAAAGAAAAACTTTTGCCCTCTTGGTAGGAACAAAAAAATGGAAAAAGATTATTTTTTAAAGCGGGAGAAACATATACTTTTAGATACAAAGCGTATAAAAATAAAGTTATTAATCATTCATATTAGCCTACTACATATTCTCCTGGTTCTGAGATTAAAGAGTAGTAGGTTATCGAAGATGATTATTGGAATGATTATCCTATTTATATTTTTAAAGATCAATATCGTAATATTTTGGCTTCTGGTGAATAGTATTTAGATACAGGTACTTTATTAAAATTTGGTGAAACATTATTAACAGTTAACAAAGTTGATTATTATGAATTTACTAATGGATATAAAGTTAAATTCGCCAGTGTTGATGAAAATCATTCCGGCTATGAAAAAAGTGGTAATATGATTACCATTTATGTTAATAAGTCTGGCACTGATGAATTATATTATAGTATGTAGCCAATAATACTCTATTTTAAAAATAATAATTATTCAAAAGTATATTATATTGGAAATAATAATATAGAATATTCTTTTGATCGTAGTTTATTAGGGCCGCAATAGAAAAGTGATATACATACATTTTTACGAAACTTAATAAAAAGACAATAGATTTATAATGATACAAATAGTACAGCAGCAGAAAAATTAGAAGCATTAACTTTTACCAAAGAAGAAATTTCTTGGTTTATAAAGAGAAGTTAGTATTTAAGTTTTTAGCCAGGTTTGGTAATTTCAGGCAATAGACATGATTTTTCTTCTAGAAAGTATATAATATTATAGACAGATAGTATAACATATGCAGAAAATGGTAGTATACATTATGTTTTTGATTTTGAAGTAAATGGGGATTTTTATATTTTTAATCCATCACAAGATAATACTCCTAACCATAAAGATTTTGATTTTTTAATAGATAATATTACTTTAAAAATTTATAGAGGTATTTACCTAAACGATGAAGATACACAATATTATATAAATTTAGAATCAGCGTTGAGCGCGGTAAATAGTAAAAAAAGTCGTGTAATATCTGCTTTTAGTTCATATGAGGATTTTACATATCCAGCAATCACTAGCGGCGCGGCAGCTCCTCTTTATTCTTCTAGTGATGAAAATGATATAATATATATTACTAATAATGATAAAACTAATTATTGGAAAAATTATAAGGCTGGAATTTTTAAATGTTATGGTTCAGATACTACAAATGCATTTTTAGCTACGGTTTTAAGTCCTTTTACATTAAGAAAACAAACTGGTAAAGGATAGCAAGGTGATTTATAGAATATTCATTCAGGTGTTTAGATCTTACTTTTTAATAACACTATTTTTGATTTTGAGTTAGATGATGACTTAACTGAAATTACTAAAGATATTTACTTTTTATCTTTGATGGATAATGAAGGTTATCCCTTAAAGGAATCATAGGGTAATACGTTAGTGAATATAGATATAAGTAATAATGATTATAGTTAGGTTGATATAGATAATTTAACTCATAAGTGGGTTTATAAAACAGAGAATGTTACTATAAGAAAGATTGTAAATGACAATATTATTAGTTTTAAAATTTATTTACCATCAGGCACTGAAATTTTGAGTTTTGAAAATACCGCTTTTTAGGTAAATAATAATGAGAATGTTGAAAATTATTAGCGTCCAAAAGGGTATTAGACATAGACAGGTAGTTGTTCAACCTACTGGTGGTGGGATTACTGTTGGAAATAGCTTGACTCTGAAAATATTGTTACTAATCTAAAAAGTTAGACTGGTAATAGCAATCTTTTCAATTATACTGGTTTTACTAATTCTCCTAATTAGCCTGATGCCGATGTTAATGATATTTCAGTAAAAGATCCATTTTTTTATTCATCGGAATTATTTAATATGGGAGAAGTAAGTGTCAATATTTCAGTTATTCAAGACGGATAGCCTATACCAATTATAATTCCAACTTTATATACTGCTTCTAGTTATAAATATGGGTATGCTAACGCTAAATGCTTTGAATTATTAAAATGGTTATATTTTCCTTTGGAAGAACTATTAACTAATAAAAAAGTTCAAATAAATTCAAATAAAATAGAAGATGAACCGATTAATTTACCTACATTCAATAGCGGATTATCTAATTATATAGATAATTTTGTATATCAGACTCCATATGATGAAAATTTCCCTGATTTAGATTAGCCTTTAATTGAGCTTGAAAATTCTTCTACATATCATGTCACACTTTATATTGAACCAGAATCTGAACAGCCAATGTTTGATACAAGAGATAGTAGTTCTATACTAGAAAAAACAGGAGAAGAAGACGGCTGGGTATAGTGGACATTAGTATGTCAAAGAAGTTGTTATGCTGGTATTGAAGAATTTGACAACTCACATCCATGTATGATATGGCTTTTTACTGATGATATATATTGGTTTGAAAATGTACAACTTTTTAAGAATTAGTATTATAATGGTGAATTATTATATCCTAATGATTTTAGATTTTTAAATGATACAATTAAATATGGTTATTATTAGCATGATACTTATTATTGGCGTGATGGCTATATAGGTTATTTTTTAATTTCCGACGAACCTAGTCCTGTTTTCCCAGTAAAAAATGGTAATTATTACAAACGAGCTACAATTAATATTAAATAGTCAAATCGATTTAATATATTACAAACAATAGCTGAATAGTTTAAAGGCTGGATATATTTTAGAATAGAGCACGAAGATGATGGAAGAATAAAGGGAGAAGGGTATTTACCTAGTAAATTTGTTGGTATAAAAGAAACAGTAGGACAAGAAACTGGTATAACTTTTGAATATGGTATTGATTTAAAAACTATATAGCGTACTATTGATTCTAATAGTTTATCTACTAAAATAATTGTATTACAAAATTCAAATGAAAATGCCAAAGACGGTTTCTGTTCAATTTCTCGTAGTTAGTATAATTTAACAAAATCTAATATTATTTATGATTTTAGTTATTATATTTAGACTGGGATGATTGATGAAGAAAAATTAAACAGGGATTTATATGAATAGTATTATCCACGGTTAGCTAGTTTTTATTCTAATTATGATAACATTGTATCTGAGTTAGATCGGAAGAGCA
>JAJBWD010000064.1:0-20545 GCA_032907345.1 Bacillota bacterium
GCTGGCTCCGCTACTACTTTATCCTTTAATAAAAGCATCACTATAGCTTTTTTTATAGTTTCTTCATCAGCTAATATTATGTCATCTATACACAAGCCCGCCATTTCATAGGGTATTTCTCCAACACCGCCAACCAGTGCATCACAGATTGATGGCTTTGTTTCATAATCTATATAGCATTTCTTGTCTTTTAATGATGCTGCCATTGCAGGACAGGCAGCAGTCTGAACACCAATTATTTGAATTGATGGTTTTATATGCTTAGCTGCAACGCTGATGCCTGTTATGAGTCCGCCGCCTCCAATAGGCGCAATTATTGTATCTATATCAGGATTTACTTCAAGTATCTCAAATGCAATAGAGCCTTGTCCAGAAATAGTCTGAATATCTGAACAGGGATCAATGAAGCTAAGCTTCTCTTTTTTTCTGGCCAATTCAGCCGCAGCATGAGCTTCATCATAGTTTTTTCCTACCTTTATTAATTCTGCACCATAGTATTTAATTTTGTCAAGTTTTGGCTGTGGAGTTGTTTCAGGCACAAAAATTTTCGCTCTTATGCCTCCAAGAATATGAGCTGCATAACTTACACCAGCTCCATGATTTCCTGAAGAAACTGCCATTACTCCCTCAAGCCTCTGCTTATCTGAAAGCCAGGTCATTTTGCTTAATGCTCCTCTTATTTTAAAACTTTTTAATTTTTGCTGTGCTTCCAGCTTTAAATATACATTAGTATTTTCGTCACTTAAATTGTATGAAAAATCAAGGGGTGTATTATAAATATATTTACTTATTCTCTCCCGTGCTGATATAACATCCTTTATTGTTACCATAAAATCACCCCTGTATTAAAGTCCTATTCTGCCGGTTACCAGCATAGCTGTCATAATAACACCCAGAATAATAATAGCAAGAAGTTGTGTTAATTCAATTTTAGTAAACTTTTCATTTTTCTCTTTTTTAGTAATATAAAATGGAATCCCGCCTATTGCATATAAGATTGCTGTAAGTGCTAGATATTTTAATCCAACGGCATATATTACATATAAGGCATAAACTATGGCAATTGCTGATATTATAATTTCCTTCATGCTTCCCTTTTCCTGTAATAAAACCTTTAAACCATATAAAGCAGAAAGAAGATAAGGAATCAATATACTTGTTGTTGAAAGGGTATAAGTCATGCTGTAAGCTTTCTGAAGCTGTGGTATCATCAAAAACAATAAGAATACCTGTGTAATGCCATTAGAAAAAATCAGTGAATTTATTGGAACACCAGCTTTATTCTCTTTAGCAAACCATTTTGGCATTGCTCCGTCAGCAGCCACTACATATGGAATTTCAGCAGTTAATAAAACCCAGCTGATTAATGCTCCAAGGACTGATATAAGAAGGCCAAGCTTTACAATAACACCACCGGCTCCTTTTAAAACAGTTCTGCTGAGTACATCTGCAAGCGGAGTTCCCGCCTGAGCCAATTCCTTTGCCGGAACAATTCCCATAGCTATTATTGATATCAGCATATAAAGACATAATGTTATTAAAAAACTTATTACTGTTGCTTTTCCTACTATTTTTGTATTTTCTGCCCTGGTTGACATTACGACTGCCGCTTCTATTCCTACAAAGCACCATAGTATTGTTCCCATGGCATTATTTATCTGAGTGCCGAGTGTAGTTGTATCACCGGTTGCTGCAAGTATTGTCTTCCAGTTAGGTACTGAAAATAATCCAAATTTGAAAACTAATAAACCAAATATAATTACAAGTACTAAAGGAACTACTTTTGCCACCGTAACTATTGCATTGTATACACTGGCGTTTCTTATTCCTTTACTTATCATGTAATGATATGCCCATAATAATATGGATCCCAGTATAAATGTTACTAATGGACTTAATTCATTTCCTGTTCCAAGTAAGCTGTTAATAGTTTTAAATATAATTGTAAAAAACGCCACATTTCCTAAAAAACCACTGAGCCAATAACCCCAGCCTGAGTTAAAGCCTATTAGATCTCCAAAACCTGCCTTAGCGTATGAATATACTCCTCCTTTTAATTCAGGCTTTCTGTTTGATAATATTTGAAATACAAATGCCAGCATCAGGACACCTAATCCTCCAATGGCCCATGCAAGTATTATCGCCATAGGATTAGCTTTGCTTATAAGATCTGTAGGGCTGTTAAAGATACCGCCTGCAATCATTGATCCTATTCCTAGTGCTACCAGAAGAAAAAGTCCTAATTTTTTGTTTTCCTTATCCATTTGTTTATCCCCTTTCCCTATTATAAACTTTAGTTTAATACTAATAACCACCTTGGTGGTTATTAACTATTTTTTGATTATAATAAAGAATAAAAGCTATGTCAAACGGTCTTTTGACATAGCTTTTATGGTTTTCGAATATTTATTCAGTATATTCTGTAATAGTTTACAAAAGTTTGTTAATTTTTTATCTTTTAACTTATAAATATACGGAAAAATAAATTAAAATTATTTATCCAATACTTAATTTTTCCCTTATCTTCTGCAGATTATATCCAAATTCTTTGTCCAGTTCATCTTTATGTTTTAAATATATTTCTGCAATAAAAATATCATGGGTTATGAAGCATTCTGCCAGCAGCATAAAGGATTTATTTTCAGTCCAGACTCCAGTAGCTTCAGATGGAGTAAATATATTGAATAAACACTGTTTATAATCCACAACAACGCTCATCCACCTTCCGTTTTCCTCTGCATCCTTTTCCATGCCATGCATCTCATGATAATAAACCTGACCAATCTTTTTTTCAGGCTCCCCATATAGAACAGATACAATTTCTATTCCTTTTTTGCTGGCTGACAGCAGTTCTTTATACAGATAATTATAATCTTCAGCCCAAACAGACATATATATACTGTTTTTAGCTCCTTTTATCATTGCCTTAAGTTTACTGAGTATCCTGTCTGCTCCATTAATATGCCACATAAAGTCTACTCTTTCAGTCTTATCAATACTAGTAATATTTTTTTTAAGGTATGAAAGGGTATCATCTGTCTCTCTCTTATACCTATCTAAGAATTCATCAATAGGAAGAGCTGAATACTTAACCGGCTTTGAGTCATTTACAATTACAAGTCCTTTATTGGCCACACTTTTAACTACATCATATATTTTAGACTGAGGTATCATAGACCTTTTGCTGATTTCATAAGCAGTTATCTCAGGTGATTTAAGCAGCGTTATATACAGCATAGCCTCATATTTTGTAAGCCCTATCTTTATAAGTTCATCAATAATCAGACTGTCTTTATTCTCCAAGGTATCCTCCCCTTAAAACTCATTTACTATTTCTTTAAACCTTCTGCCTCTTTCTTCAAAGTTTTTAAACATATCAAAGCTGGCACAGGCCGGCGATAAGGTAACAATATCTCCAGGTACTGCTATTTCTTTAGCTTTTAAGACAGCCTCTGAAAATGAGTCCTCCATGAAGATTGGAAGATCAATATTCCTTATCTTCATAACCCTTTTAAAAGCCTGACTTATACTTTCCATTGTGTTTCCGGATAAAATCAAGGCTTTAACTTTATCTATTCCTTCTTCTGCCAGAATATCAAAGGGAATATTCTTATCATAGCCTCCTGCAATTAATATTACCGGCTTTTTAAATGATTTAAGTCCTGCCAGGGTTCTGGTTGGACTGGAGGCAATGGAATCATTATAGTATTTTACCCCTTTATAGGTTCTTACCAGCTCCTGTCTGTGCTCCACACCTTTAAAGTTTATGCTTACTTCTTTCATAACTTCTATCTTTACATAATTATGTACAGCCAGATATGCAGCTAAAAGGTTTTCTACATTGTGGTCCCCAGGCAGAATTACATCTTCCCTGCTGCAGACTGTTTCCCCAAAAAGAGTCAGATTATCTCCCTTTAAGCAGGCTCCATTTTCAATGTCTTCCTTCCTTGAGAACATAAGTACTTTTCCCTTTGCCTCATCTTTCATTGAATATGTTATATCATTGTCTCTATTTAATATTAAAATCCCATTTTCATCCTGATACCTGTATACGTTTTTCTTTGCATCTATATACTCTTTCATATTTTTATGAATATCCAGATGGTTTGGGGAAAGATTTGTTACAACAGCTGTATCTACGGGAACATTCATCGTCATGAGCTGAAATGAAGAAAGCTCCAAAACTACCATGTCTTTTTCTGTTATTTCTTCAATTTTTGAAAATAGCGGAGTTCCTATGTTTCCTCCCACATAGGTTCTGTATCCTGCCCCTTTAAGCATCTCATAAATAAGGGTAGTTGTTGTTGTTTTTCCGTCACTTCCCGTAACTGCAAATACAGTTCCCTTTGTATACCTTACAAATTCCTCCATCTCTGATGTTATGTAGGTTCCCTCTTTTTTTGCAGATATTAATGCAGGATTATCTATTCTCAAAGATGGAGTTTTAAATATTACCTGGAAGCCGCTGAGCTTTTCCAGATAATTCTCCCCCAGCTCCAGCTTTATCCCATCCTTTATAAGCTGGTTTCCTATTTCTCCAAGCTTATCTAAGCTTTTCATGTCAAAGGCAGTAATATCAGCGCCTAAGTTTTTAAGAAAATATATTAATGGAGTATTTGATATTCCTATTCCAACAACTGCAGTTTTTTTACCTTTTATAAATGATTTAAATTCTTCAAAATTTCTTCCCATATTAACCTCCAAAGCTTCTTCTTTATATTATATCACTAATTTTCTGAAAAATTAAAACCCCTAAGGGTTTTAAAATTCAATTTTATTTTCTAAGAAGCTTATAAGCTGATCTATTTTTAATCTTTCCTGAGTCATTGTATCCCTGTCTCTTATAGTTACTGTATCATCTTCTAAAGTATCAAAGTCAACTGTAATGCAGTATGGAGTTCCTATTTCGTCTTCTCTTCTGTATCTCTTTCCTATACTTCCAGCTTCATCATAGTCCACATTGAACTTTTTACGTAAAATGTCGTATACTTCATTTGCTTTATCAGATACTTTTTTAGTAAGAGGAAGCACAGCTGCCTTAAATGGTGCTAATGCAGGATGGAAGTGAAGTACAACTCTTGAATCTCCGTTTTCCAGCTGTTCTTCATCATAAGCATTTATTAAAAATGCCAAAGCTACTCTGTCAGCACCTAGTGCCGGCTCTACACAGTATGGAACATATTTTTCATTTGTTGCCGGGTCTAAGTAAGATAAATCAACACCTGAATGTTCCATATGCTTTTTAAGGTCATAGTCTGTTCTGTCAGCTATGCCCCAGAGCTCACCCCAGCCAAAGGGGAATAAGAATTCTATGTCTGTGGTAGCTTTACTGTAGAATGAAAGTTCTTCCTTTTCATGATCCCTTAATCTTAATTTTTCATCATTCATACCTAAAGACAGCAGGAAGTTATGGCAAAAATCCTTCCAATAACTGAACCATTCCAGATCTGTTCCGGGCTGGCAGAAAAACTCCAGTTCCATCTGTTCAAATTCTCTGGTTCTGAATGTGAAGTTTCCCGGTGTTATCTCATTTCTAAAGGATTTTCCAACCTGTGCGATTCCAAATGGGACTTTCTTTCTTGTTGATCTTTGTACATTTTTAAAATTAACAAACATTCCCTGAGCAGTTTCAGGCCTTAAATGAATTTCAGATTTAGCATCTTCTGTAACTCCCTGAAAGGTTTTAAACATCAGGTTAAATTTTCTTATATCTGTAAAATTACTTTTTCCACAGGTTGGGCAGGCTATATGATGCTCATTTATAAAGGTCAGCAGCTGTTCATTACTCCAGCCGTCAGCGGAGGTCTTTTCAGCTTTTGTCTCTACTAAATAGTCCTCTACCAATTTATCTGCTCTCCATCTGGATTTGCATTCCTTGCAGTCCATGAGAGGATCTGAAAATCCGCCTAAATGTCCTGAGGCTACCCATACTTCATTATTCATCAGAAGAGCACAATCAAGACCTACATTATACTTGCTTTCCTGGACAAACTTTCTCCACCAGGCTTTTTTTACATTATTTTTAAATTCTACGCCTAAAGGACCGTAATCCCATGAATTTGCCAGTCCGCCGTATATCTCCGAGCCTGGAAATACAAATCCTCTGTTTTTGCAAAGACCTACTATCTTATCCATTGTTACTTCTTTTGTCATAATATCACTCCTTTTTATTGAATAAAAAAAGAGCATACTCTACCAAAGGGACGAAAGTAAACTTCCGCGGTTCCACCCTTCTTGGCAAGTGCCCTGCTTTTGACTTCTCACTTAGGATTTCCAATCAAAGAAAGGTCTAAACTGCTCTCACCTTATGCAGTCTCTCTTTATAGACTTGATTTCTATGAAATATCCTTCATCATGAATATTAAATTGGCTCCACGGAGAGGGCTCGAACCTCCAACCTATCGGTTAACAGCCGAGTGCTCCACCATTGAGCTACCGTGGAATATAGAAATAATTATACCATGCAGAAATAAAATTACAATAGTAATTTTAAAAAAAGTGCCGGAAACCGGCACTTAAATTATTCTTTATTTGGTTTCATTGTTGGGAATAGAATAACGTCCCTGATTGAGTATGAATCTGTAAGGAACATAACTATTCTGTCAACTCCTATCCCAAGTCCTCCGGTTGGCGGCATACCAATTTCAAGTGAATTGATAAAATCGTCATCCATCATGTATGCTTCATCATCCCCTAATTCTCTTTCCTTTAACTGCTGAAGGAATCTTTCCTTCTGAACTATAGGATCGTTAAGCTCTGAGTAAGCATTACATATTTCTCTTCCATACATAAAGCCTTCGAATCTCTCCGTATAAGCTTCATTTCCTCTCTTTTTCTTTGTTAGAGGAGATATTTCAACCGGGTAGTCCATGACAAATGTAGGCTGTATCATATGCTCTTCAGCATATTCTTCAAAGAAAGCATTTAAGACATCTCCTTTAGAGCAGTCCTTAAGCTCTTTTTTAAGCTCTACATGTTTTTCCTTTGCCAAATTCCTTGCTTCATCATCAGAAGTTATTTTATCAAAATCTACACCGGAATACTCCTTAACTGCATCTACCATGGTTATTCTTCTCCATGGAGGTGTTAAGTCCAAATCCGTTCCCTGATAATTTATCTTAGTTGTTCCAAGAACTTTTTCAGCAACAAATGCTGTCATGTTTTCTGTAAGTTCCATCATATCATTATAATCAGCATAAGCTTCATATAATTCAATCATTGTAAATTCAGGATTATGTCTTACATCTATTCCTTCATTTCTGAAATCCTTGCCTATTTCATAGACCTTTTCAAAACCTCCAACTATAAGCCTCTTTAAATATAATTCTGTAGCTATTCTAAGATACATATCTAAATTAAGGGCGTTGTGATGAGTTGTGAACGGTCTTGCTGCTGCTCCTCCTGCTATTGGAGAAAGTATTGGTGTTTCCACCTCTAAATAATCTTTATTATCAAGGAATTCTCTTATAGCTCTTATAATACCGATTCTTTTAAGGAAGGTATCCTTCACATTTTCATTCATTATAAGATCTACATATCTTTGTCTGTATCTTAAATCAGGATCCTTAAGTCCATGCCATTTTTCAGGAAGCGGTTTAAGAGATTTGCACAGCAGCTGGAACTCTTTTATGTGTAATGTAACTTCTCCTGTCTTTGTTTTAAATACCATTCCGGTAATGCTGATTATGTCTCCGATATCAAAAGCTTTATACTCTTTAAGCTTTTCCTCACCAACGTCATCTATTCTTATATATAACTGAATCTTGCCATATCTGTCATGTATATCGGAAAATCCTGCCTTACCGTGAACTCTTTTAGACATAAGTCTTCCTGCTACAGTTACATCTTTGCCTTCCAGCTCATCGAAGCTTTCTTTAACCTGTTTTGAAGTATGGCTTCTTTCTACTTTGTATACATCAAACGGATCCTTACCATCCTTCTGCATATCAGAGAGCTTCTGCATTCTCTGAGCTATCTGTTCATTATACTGTTCTTCCAGTGCCTGCAAATTCGTTTCTTCCTTTGACATTTCTTACCTCCATTATCTTCTTATGCTTAATATTTCAAACTTCTCCACTCCATCTGGTACAGGTACTTCGACTATGTCTCCAACACCTTTACCCACTAATGCCATTCCAACAGGTGAATCAATTGATATTTTATCCATCATTGGATCAGCCTGGGATGATCCAACTATTTCATATTCTACTTCCTCATCAAATGTATAATCTTTAACCTTAACAAAGGATCCTAAGGCTACCTTATCTTTTGCAAGTTCGCTTTCATCTACTACTTCCACGTTTTTAAGCATGGTTTCAAGCTGAATTATTCTTCCTTCCATGAATGCCTGATCATTTTTAGCTTCGTCGTATTCTGCATTTTCACTTAAATCCCCAAAGGAACGAGCAACCTTTATTTTTTCAGTTATCTCTTGTCTTTTAGTTGTTTTTAAATAATCCAGTTCTTCTTCGATTTTCTTAACACCCTCATAAGTCATTACGTATTTTTTTGATCCTGCCATACATTTCTCCCCTTTTTAATATATTCCCTTGGATTAAATATAATTAGGAAACTGCATATGTAAGCTTTGACAGCAAATATACAATTTCCTGAATTAAGTAGATATTATAATCCAGGTGTAATAAATTGTCAATACAATTTCATAAATTGAATTTTATACAATTCCTTTACTGATTTATATTAATATTTTATTAAAATATTACTACAAGATCTCTTTATATTCTTCTAAAAGTTCTATGACCCTGTTTTTGTCATCTTCGGAATTTACAATATCCCTCATTTGAGCTGAATCTCTCATTCCCTTAATATACCAGCCTATATGTTTTCTCATTTCTTTAACTGCTGTTTTTTCTTCATACATATCAAGAGCTTTTTTATAATGATATATACAGACGTCTATTCTTTCTCTGTCACTTATCTCCTTAGTTTCTTCACCATTTAGATATGCATATATATCTCTGAAAATAAATGGATTTCCTAAAGTTCCCCTTGCCACCATAATCCCATCGCATTTTGTTGTTTGGAACATATTCAGGGCATCCTCTTTAGTAAATATATCTCCATTTCCTATGACAGGTATGGAAACTGCTTCCTTAACCTTTCTTATTATGTCTATATCAGAGTTGCCGCTGTATTGCTGCTTTCTTGTCCTTCCATGAACAGTAATGGCATCTGCTCCAGCTTCTTCCATAGCCTTTGCAAACTCCACGGCATTTATTGAGTTTTCATCAAATCCTTTTCTGAATTTAACAGTAACAGGCTTTTCAGATGCCTTCTTAACTTCACTTACAATATTCACGGCCAGGGGAATGTTTTTCATAAGTGCACAGCCCTCTCCGTTATCTACTACTTTCGGTACAGGGCATCCCATGTTAATATCAACAAGAGATACATCATCTCTCCTGTTAAGCACGTCCGCAGCAGCTGCCATAATAAGGGGATCACTTCCAAAAAGCTGAACGCCGATAGGGGATTCTTCTTCTGATACATATAAAAGATCCCTTGTTTTGCTGTTATCAAAATAAATTCCTTTGGAACTTACCATTTCTGAATATACGAACCCTGCTCCATATTCCAGACATATATTTCTAAATACTGTATCTGTAACTCCTGCCAAAGGAGCCAGAAGTACATTGCTTTTTAATTCTAAGTTTCCTATTTTCATTTTAGTCCTCTTTTTTATTCTTATCGTATATTATCCGAAGTCCATCCAGTGTAAGATTTGGATCTACATAATCTATAGCCTCTGTATATTTAGCAATAAGCTTTGAAAGGCCTCCTGTGGCAATTACTAATACTTCACCTGGGTTATTTGAGCTAAGTTCCTCTTTCATCTTTTTCACTATATACTCGACTAAACCTATGTAACCGTTTATAATGCCGGACTGCATACTGGTAACAGTATTTTTGCATATAACATTATCAGTCTTAATAAGTGAAATCCTGGGAAGCTTTGCAGCCTTTTCAAATAAAGCATCCGCTGATATTTTGATTCCTGGACTTATGGTTCCTCCTAAGTAATCTGCATTTGAGGATACTGCACAAAAAGTAGTAGCAGTTCCAAAATCAATTATAATTAAATTTTTTTTATGTTTTTCATGGGCAGCTACTGCATTTACTATTCTGTCAGCGCCCACCTCTTTAGGATTATCATACTTTATGTTTATGCCTGTCTTAACACCAGGGCCTACCACAATAGGTTCTATATGAAAATACTTATACAAACTATGGGTAAGGGAATACATAATATTAGGTACTACAGAGGATACTATTATTCCGTGAATATTACTAATATCTATCCTCTCATTATGAAATAATGCTAAGAATTGAATACCAAATTCATCTGCAGTTCTTGTATAATCGGTAGAAATTCTCCAGCTTACTTTAAGCTTATCTTTATCAAATACACCCAATACAATATTAGTGTTTCCTACATCTATTACAAAAATCATTATACCACCTCAATTTACAATCACTTTTATTTTATCAGTAGTTAGTATTTTGTCAAGAAATTAAAATATCAATATACTCATTATTCATATTTTGAGTCACTTTTTATGACTTGATAAAATGAGGAGTTGATTCTTTAGAATCTATAAAGGGTATATTTCCCTCCCATATAATAAAAGCCCCTAAGGGCTTTTATATGCTTAAAGCATCATTTTGTTCTTTTGCCTGATCTGTTTTCGGATTGCTGTATTTTTCCTTTAAGAAACCTTCTGCAATCTGGGGAAAGGATAGATATGTAAGTACATCTTCCTTAGTCTTTGCAATATCTTTTAATTCTTCTACTGATTTTTCAAATATAGGATCCAGTGTATCTGCAAATCTTCCCACTACTTCTTTTTCCCCTGCTAATGCTTTTTCTTTTAATTCAGCATTTAATTCTCCTGGAGCTTTTCCATATTCACCTTTGAAATAAGATTTAACTTCATTTAGTATCATCTTATATCTTTCTCCTGTCAAAACATTAACTGTTGCCTGTGTACCCACTATCTGGCTCATTGGAGTTACAAGAGGAGGATATCCTAAATCTTTTCTGACCTTGGGAACTTCAGCTAAAACCGCATCCAGCTTATCCAAAGAGTTCTGCTCTTTAAGCTGTGATATCATGTTTGAAAGCATTCCGCCTGGTATCTGGTAAACAAGTGCCTCCGGCTGAGGACTAAGTACCTTTGGATTTAGTCTTCCATTTGCTATAAATTCTTCTCTTATTGGCTTAAAGAAATCATTGATTGGTTTTAAATTTTCCTTTTTAACTCCAGTTTCAAAGCCTGCATTTTCTAAGGCAAACACCATAGATTCTGTTGGAGGCTGGCTTGTACCTGATGAGAAGGATGATATTGCAGTATCAATTCCGTCTACTCCAGCTTCTGCTGCTTTTAAGTAGGACATTTCAGCTAAGCCATTTGTACAGTGGGAATGCAGGAATACGGGAATTTTTACAGTTGATTTAATTTCCTTTACTAAGTCATAGGCTGCATTTGGCATTATAAGACCTGCCATATCCTTAATGCAAATGGAATCTGAACCAACTTCTTCTAATTGTTTTGCCAGTTTTATGTAATTTTCAATACTGTGTATGGGACTTACTGTATAAACGATGGTTCCCTGGGCATGTGCTTTTTGTTTCTTTGTTTCGTCTATAGCTACTTCCAAATTTCTGAAGTCATTTAATGCATCGAATATTCTTATAATATCTATTCCATGATAAACAGACATTTTAATAAATTCTCTGACTACATCGTCAGGGTAATGTTTATATCCTAATATATTCTGGCCCCTAAGCAGCATCTGAAGCTTTGTATTTTTTGCAACGGCTTTTATTTTGCTGAGCCTTTCCCATGGATCCTCATTTAAATATCTGATGCAGGAATCAAAGGTTGCTCCGCCCCAGCATTCTAATGAATAGTACCCGGTTTCATCCAACTTTTTCAATATTTTTGCATATTGATCAAATGAGAGCCTTGTTGCCACTAAGGATTGGTTTGCATCCCTTAGTACAGTTTCTGTTATTTTTATATTACCCATCTAATCACACCTCTACTATAAAATTTAAATCTTTAATCTATTTTTAACCAAATAGTGTTAAAAGAACACCTGCTGCTACAGCAGTTCCGATAACTCCTGCTACATTTGGCCCCATGGCATGCATTAACAGGAAGTTGCCCGGGTCATACTCCTGGCCTACAACCTGTGATACTCTGGCAGCCATTGGAACAGCAGATACTCCTGCAGATCCTATTAAAGGATTTATCTTTCCTCCTGATATCAGATTCATAAGCTTTCCAATAAGTAATCCAGCTGCTGTTGATATAGCAAATGCCACCATTCCCAGCACTATTATTCCTATTGTCTGAGGCTTTAAGAACAGCTCTGCATTTGCAGTTGCTCCTACAGTTAAGCCTAAGAATATAGTAATTATGTTAATAAGGGCATTTTGTGCTGTATCTGAAAGCCTGTCCACTACCATACTTTCTCTGAAAAGATTTCCCAGCATAAGCATTCCGATCAATGCTGAAATTGAGGGCAGCAGCATAATAACAAAAACAGAAACAACGATTGGGAAAACAATTTTTTCCACTTTTTTGACCTGTCTCAGCTGTCCCATTTTAATAGTTCTTTCCTTCTGAGTAGTTAATGCTCTCATTATTGGCGGCTGAATAAGAGGAACTAATGCCATATATGAATAAGCAGCAACTGCAATAGGTCCTAAAAGATGAGGAGCAAGTTTACTGGTTAAATAAATAGCAGTAGGTCCGTCAGCTCCTCCTATTATTCCAATAGACGCAGCCTCTGCCGGTGTAAATTTCATAAATAATGCACATACAAAGGTAAAGAAAACTCCAAACTGAGCTCCGGCTCCCATAAGTATGCTGGATGGATTAGCAATTAATGGTCCAAAATCCGTCATAGCCCCTATTCCTAAGAATATCAGCGGCGGATATATATCATATTCCACTCCTTTATAAAGATAGTAGAAAAGCCCTCCTACTTCTTTAGTTATCAGGTGACCATCCTTAAACTCATAAGTTGGAATGTTGTGAAGCCCATTAATAGGCAGGTTTGCCAGCAGCATTCCAAAAGCTATAGGCAGCAGTAATAATGGTTCAAATCCTCTGCCAATTGCTAAATATATTAAAAGTACCGCTACGGCCATCATCAAAAGCTGCTGCCATGTAACATGTGCAAATCCTGATGAAGCCCATAAGTTTATAAGTGACTCACTTAACGAATTCATAAAAACACCCTCTCCTTATTTATTTTTTTATCCGATTACAGCTAAAAGATCATTAGTATTTACGGATGCTCCTTTTTGGGTTGCTATCTGAAGTACTTTTCCATCTCTAGGTGCTCTTATTTCATTTTCCATTTTCATAGCTTCTAATACGAATAGAATATCGCCCTTTTTAAAGGAATCGCCTTCCTTAACATCTATTCTTAAAATTGTCCCCGGCATTGGGCTTTCTATTTTTTCTCCTTCGGCCGGAACTGCCTGTTTAGGGGCCGGTGCCGGTGCTGTAGGGGCCGGTGTAGGTGCTGGTGCCGGCGCTGCTGGAATTGGCGCTGGCGCTGCATATACTGGTGCAGTTAAGTTTTCAGTTTCTTCTATTTCAACCTCATATCTATTTCCATTAACCGTTACAAAATATTTTTTCATTTTTATCCCTCCAAATTTATTATGCTCTTCTCCAGTTTAAGCTGTCCTTAGTCCTTACTATACTTTTTATCTTAAATTGTTTTCCGGATAAACTTGTATACATAGACAAAGCTGCAGTTATAGCTGCAATTATTTCCAGATTGTCTTCCTGTTTTTCTTCTATCTGAATATCATTAACATTCAATTTTCCTTTTTTTTTTCTTCCGCTGAACTTATTTATTATATATGTCTCAAGAGATATCAGAAGAGATATTATCTCAAGAACTGCAAATACTATAGCCATGGAAAAAATTGTTACAAATAGGCCTTCTTTTAAAATGTCTAACATCTTTATACCTCCTTATTAAACAAGTATACTGCCATGCTTCTTAGGGTAATCTGCTGTTCTTTTCGAACTCAGCATTTCGAAAGATGCAGATATAACCTCATATACCTGGTCTGTGCTAAGTACTTCATCAACCAGGCCTTTTTCTGCAGCATTATTCGCTGAGCTTAATTCTTCTTTATGAGTTTCAATTAATTCTTTAAGTTTTGTATCCTTATCTTCAGAATCTTTAAGCTCTTCTTTATATATAACCTGGACTAACTTTTCAGTTTCTGCCAGAGATATTTCAGCATTTTCTGCTGCATATGCTAAATCAAAACCTAACTTTTTATCTGCCAGCAGTGTAAATGCAGCTCCGATAGCTTTTCCTGTAACAAGAGATACTTTTGGAACACTAGCGGATGCCAGTGCTGCAGACAGCTTTGCTGCACTTAAAATAAGTCCCTTTTTTTCCTCTGATAATTTGTTTACAAATCCAGTGGAATTAACTAATGATAGTATTGGAATATTGTAGCAGTCGCAAAGCTTAATCATTCCAGTTAGTTTGTCTATTTTATCAGAATTCAACGAAGCCTGGGTCTTTCTTCCTACACCGATGACCCCTACAGTGCGTCCATTCAGTTTTACCAGAGAGGTCTTTATTTCTTCTTCAAATTCTTTATTAATTTCTAATTCGTTTTCACTTAGTGCTGCAACAACCTGATCCAGGTCATTAATGCTTTCCAGTTTTTTGTAGTTTACTTCCGATCTCTCCTCTGCATATTCCAAATTATTTGATGGAATATAAGAAAATACCTTTTTAACGTATTCAATTCCTTCTAAATCATCTTTTGCAGTAATAACTGCGCTTCCATTTAAGCTTAACTTCGATGCTGCTGCATAATCCTCTGGGCATATGTATGCTTCTTCTTTTTCTGTAAGTACTTCCGGAGAATTAATATACATCTCACCAAAACTCTCTGTAACAATAGTAAAATCTGATATGCCTGTACATATTGAAAGCATACCTGTTGCCGGACCTGCCACTAAAGATACCTGTGGAATAACACCAGAGTATTTTGATGCTCTTTTTATTATCTCACCATAGGAACTTAAAACATCAAGCCCATCTGTAACCACAGCTCCGCAGGAATCATATATTCCTATAACCGGGGCTCCATTTTCTGCTGCTAAATCATAAATCCTTGATATTTTTTTAGCATTATAAGCAGTAAAAGCTCCACCTTTAACGCTATAATCCTGACTGAAAAAAAAGCCAAGTCTTTTTGAAATAGTACCATAACCTGTTAAAACTCCCCCGCCGTCTCCATTTATTTTACTCTCTAAGTAAAACACTGAATCCTGGTCAAATATCATTTCTACTCTATTTGAGGCGGAGATTCTCTTCTTTTTTTCCATTAATACCACCACCTAAAAACAAAATTCTGTCGCATTTTAATATTAACACAAATATACATAAATTTAAATAATTTGGCATAATATTGTGTTAAAATTTTATTTATCCATTGTGCAAATTCAAATAGAAAAAAGAATGAAACAAAAAAAGCTGTAGTTTATCCACAAAAGTGGTTAAATCACAGCTTTTCTTAGCTAATTATAATAGTCATTTATTTTGGGACAGCAGCTTAAAATAATCCTATTATACTTCCATCTTCATTTATATCCATTTTTACTGCTGCAGGAACCTTTGGAAGTCCCGGCATTGTCATAATATCTCCGGTGAGGGCAATTATGAAACCAGCTCCATTTGAAAGTCTTACCTCTTTTACATTTATCTTAAATCCTGAAGGTCTGCCTAAAAGATTAGGATTATCTGACAGCGAATACTGAGTTTTAGCTACACATACAGGCAGCTTATCATGTCCTAAAGATTCTATCTCTTTAACCTGCTTTAAAGCATTATTGCTCCATTCAACTCCGTCAGCTCCATATATGGTTTTTGCAATTATATTCATTTTATCTTTTATTGGTAAATTTATGTCATATATGGGCTGAAAATTACTTTTTCCTTCTTCTATGGTTTTAATAACAGCATTTGCTAAATCTATTCCGCCATCGCCGCCTTTTTCCCATACTTTTGTAAGCTGAACATCAACTCCCTTTGAATGGCAGTAGCTTTCAACGAATTTAATCTCTTTTTCAGTATCTGATACGAAAGCATTAATTGAAACAACCACCGGAACCTGAAAGCTCTTTATATTCTCTATTTGTTTTCCTAAGTTCTCTATGCCTGCCTTTAAGGCTTCTAAATTTTCCTCATTTAATTTATCTTTTGCTGCCCCGCCGTGATGCTTTAGCGCTCTTATAGTAGCAACTAAAACTGTACAGGCAGGTTTTAGATTTCCATATCTGCATTTAATGTCAAAGAATTTTTCAGCACCCAGATCAGCTCCAAAGCCTGCTTCCGTAACCACGAAGTCTCCCAGTGACAGAGCCATCTTTGTAGCCAGAATGCTGTTGCAGCCATGAGCTATATTTGCAAAAGGTCCCCCATGGATAATAGCAGGGGTATTTTCTAATGTCTGTACCAGGTTTGGCTTAATTGCGTCCTTCATAAGAAGTGTCATAGCTCCCTGAACATTTAAATCTCTGCAGTATACAGGTTCTCCCTTTATGTTATAAGCTACAAGAATATCCCCCATTCTTTTCTTTAAATCCATAAGATTTTCTGACAAACAAAGAATTGCCATTATTTCTGAAGCAACTGTTATCATGAATCCATCTTCTCTTGGGAATCCATTAACCTTTCCTCCAAGACCTACTACAATACCTCTAAGAGCTCTGTCATTCATATCCAGCACCCTTTTAAATACTATTCTTCTGGCATCTATCTGGAGCTGATTGCCCTGATGAATATGATTATCTATAGCCGCAGCCAATAAGTTGTTTGCATATGTAATGGCGTGCATATCCCCTGTAAAATGAAGGTTTATATCCTCCATAGGAACTACCTGTGCATATCCTCCGCCTGCCGCTCCCCCTTTAACACCAAATACAGGACCTAGTGATGGCTCTCTAAGTGCAATTACAGTTTTCTTTCCAAGTTTTGTAAGAGCATCCCCCAGTCCTACTGTAACTGTAGATTTACCCTCTCCTGCAGGAGTTGGATTTATGGCAGTAACAAGTATCAGCTTACCCTCTTTTTTCGCTCTTTTTAATACATCTAATGATATTTTACATTTATATTTTCCATATAACTCAATATCATCCTCATTAAGATTCAGCTTTTGGGCAATTTTTACAATATGTTCCATTTTAGCCTGCTGTGCTATTTGAATATCCGTTTTCATAGTACCACCCCTATAATCTATTAATAAATTCTTTCATGTTTATTATGTACCTTTTATGAGTACCTTCGCCTATTTTCCCCTTTTCATCATAGGCTTCTACATTAAAGGAAACTTTCTTACCGTTTACTTCAGATATTGATGCTTTGCAAGTAACCCTGGCTCCTATCTTTGAAGCCTTAATATGATTTACATTAATATTTATTCCTACAGATGAGTATCCTTCACTAAGAAACTTCTGCAGCAATATCTGAGATACATTTTCCATCAGTGATATTAATGATGGAGTTGAAAAGACGTCAACAGAACCAGAGCCTATTCTTTTAGCAGACATATCTTCCGTTACTGTTATCTCTTTTACTGATTCTTCTCCCAGCTTAATTTCAAATTCCATATATTACCTCCTTATAAAAATAAAGAGGTTAGCTTAGCTAACCTCTGTTAAATAATTCTTCAAATTCTGCTGCATCCAGTTTTTCATTTTCAAGAAGAGCTTGTGCTACTAAGTGAAGTTTATTAATATTTTCCGTTAATAAATTCTGGGCCTTTGAATAAGCCTCATCTATAAGCTTTCTTATCTCATTGTCAATTCTTGCAGCTACTTCTTCACTGAAGTTTCTGCTTCTGCCTAAATCTCTCCCGATAAATACCTCATCATGGTCACCGCCAAAGCTGATTGGTCCCAGCTCATCACTCATACCAAATTCCATAACCATTCTTCTTGCTATAGAGGTAGCTCTTTCTATATCACTTTTAGCGCCAGTACTTATGTCTCCTAAAACCAGCTTTTCTGCTACTCTTCCGCCTAATAATCCAACTATTTCATCCCTCAGCTTTTTACTGGACATATAGGATCTGTCCTTTTCAGGCAGGTGCATGGTATATCCTCCAGCCATTCCTCTTGGAATTATGCTTATCTGGTGGACAGGATCCGCATGGGGAAGAAGCTTCATAACAACAGCATGCCCTGCTTCATGATATGCAGTTAATCTCTTATCTTCATCATCTATAACCCTGCTCTTTTTTTCCGGTCCTGCAACAACTCTTGTTATTGCCTCTTCCAGTTCATCCATTCCAATCTTTGTCTTGCTGTTTCTGACTGAAAGAAGTGCTGCTTCATTCATTAAGTTTTCTATATCTGCTCCCGTAAAGCCCGGAGTTCTTTTTGCCAGTATGTTAAGTTTAACATTTTCATCTAAAGGTTTATTTTTAGAATGAACCTTTAGTATTTCTTCTCTTCCCTTTACATCAGGAATACCTACTAAAACCTGTCTGTCAAATCTGCCCGGCCTTAGCAGTGCCGGGTCTAATATGTCCGGTCTGTTGGTAGCTGCCAGCATAATAATGCCTTCATTTATGCCAAATCCGTCCATCTCAACAAGAAGCTGGTTTAGAGTCTGTTCTCTTTCATCATGTCCGCCGCCAAGACCTGCTCCTCTTTGTCTTCCAACTGCATCTATTTCATCTATAAATACTATACAAGGTGAATTCTTTTTAGCCTGCTCAAATAAGTCTCTTACTCTTGATGCTCCTACACCAACAAACATTTCCACAAAGTCAGAACCTGAGATGCTGAAAAATGGTACTCCAGCTTCTCCTGCAATAGCCTTTGCAAATAATGTTTTACCAGTTCCCGGAGGTCCTATGAGCAAAACTCCCTTTGGTATTCTGGCTCCCATATCAAGATACTTTTTAGGTCTTTTAAGGAAATCTACTATCTCTGCCAGTTCCTGCTTTTCTTCTTCTGCTCCTGCTACGTCATTAAAGGTTACCTTCTGTTTGTCCGGAGTTGCCATTTTAGCCTTACTTTTGCCAAAATTCATCACTCCTCTTCCGCCGCCTCCGCCTTGAGACTGCTGGATAAATACAAACCAGAAGATTATCATCATAACTACTGCTAAAACCATAGGCAGATAATTAAGCCATAAGGGAGTTGTTGTAGGTTTAGTAAAGCTTAAAGCTATCTGACCATTATCTTTAGGACTTCTATTTATAAAATCTTTTAGGAACGCTGAAGGGACAGTACAGTCGAAGCTGGTTCCATCCTTTAAAGTACCTGTTATTGTATTGTTCTCTTCTTTATATTCTGCAGTTTTTATATTATCCTCGTTCCAATCCTTTTGGAATTGTGAATAAAGAATAGTATTTGATGTTTTAGTGCCTTGTAACACAAAATAAGCCGATAGAAAAACCATTGCAGTTATTATTAACCAAATTGCGCCACTTGATAGTTTCTTCATCCATGGCCCCCCTCTCTTTCAGTACATTAAATTTTATCATAACAAAACTGCCTCTGCAACAGATTATAATTATTTGTATATGTTTTCCTTCAATATACCTATGTAAGGCAGGTTTCTATACTTTTCAGCATAATCAAGTCCATAGCCTACTACAAAATAATCAGGTATATCAAAGCCTAAATATTTCACAGACATCTCTGCCTTTCTTCTCTCAGGTTTATTAAGAAGGCAGGCAATGTTGATGCT
This sequence comes from Bacillota bacterium, assembly GCA_032907345.1. Taxonomy (GTDB): domain Bacteria; phylum Bacillota; class Clostridia; order Clostridiales; family Clostridiaceae; genus JAJBWD01. Next base: position 19,780 of record JAJBWD010000064.1, read on the forward strand.
CTTTGGATTTCTTCCCTTAAGATACTCCATCAGATACCTGAGGGTAATACCTGAGTCTATTATATCCTCAACTATTAAAACGTCCTTATCCTTAATTTCAAAATCTAGATCTTTTAATATCCTTACTACACCTGATGACTCAGTAGTGTTGCCATAGGATGATACAGCCATAAAATCCATGCTGCAGGGAATTGTGATCTTTTTGAGAAGATCTGCCATGAAAAGAACTGAGCCTTTTAAAACGCCTATCAGTATCAGATCACTGCCTTTATAATCTTCACTTATCTTGCTTCCGATTTCAGCGATCTTCTGATACAGCTGCTGCTCTGTAAGCAGAACTTTTTCAATATCATTTTGCATTTAAATATCCTCACTTTCAAATTTTATCTCAAGAATTTTTTTTGAATTTTTATCTAATTTAAATTTATCACTTATCCTGTAATTATAGACCCAGGCTATGGTATCTCCAAAACATATAAGCGGTATTTTGTCTCTTTTTTCTCTTTCTATTTTAAGATCAATAAAAAGATCCTTCAGCTTTTTTTCTCCGCTCATGCCAAGGGGCATAAACCTGTCTCCATCTGTTCTGAATCTTATACAAATATCACCTTTTATTTTATCATAATCAAAATATTTTACATCTGAATTTTTTATTAATTCTTCTTTTTTTTCAATAATATTTAAAATTATTTTAAGTCCTAATTCCTTTATATTATTTTCACCAATATTAAGTATATACATTTTACTGTTTTCTGTTTTTTTAGCC
>JAJBWD010000065.1:0-7434 GCA_032907345.1 Bacillota bacterium
AGCAATTTTCAAATTGCTTATTCTATTATAAATTCTTCAAACAGATCTTTTACACCTGATGCAAAATCATCCCCTGCTCCCCAATCGAAATTGAAAATCATTCCCTCGGAAGAGCCTGCAGATATTGAGCTTATTTCAGTTTCTCCATTAAAATTATTAATTGTTACAGTAAGAGCAGCCCTGTTTTTGGATCTGAAATAGTATTTTTCAAAAATCAGCACATAAGACTTGATAATATCCTGATATTCATGAACTTCCTCATATATAAGTTCACTGTCCATATTATTTTTCAAATATTCTAAAGCTTCATCCGGTTTTAAATTTACTTTAAAACTATATACGCTCATAAACCCTCCTTAATAATATTATACTATGTTTAAGAACAGTGTTGGTAATATGCGATTTTTTAATGGAACTTTTAGCAATTCCATTAATGCACATTTTTGAATATTATGTATTACTATTTTTGTATTTCTTGTAATTTCTTCTGCTTGAAATAAAAAATCCCAACCCACAAATTGAATATATAAATGCTGAAAAATACTTTATTTCAATTAAGGACAGTAAGGCTGCTAACCCAAAACAAATTCCAGTAGCCAAACTTGATTTCCAAGACTTTGATTTCAATGTTATTTCACATCCCCAATTATATTGCACCATATTTTACTATTGTTTATTGACTCGATTATATAATATATAAGCATATAATTACAAATATTTTACATATATTATACATAAAACACAGACCTGTTCCTTCGAGATACCTCTTTTTCTCTTTTCATCTTTAATGCTATAACTACCGCAAATGAGCCTAACACAAACACTTCTTAAAAATAGTGTAGTATTTCCTCTTTTCCTGCTGTTCCTAAAATGGTTTTTCCCCTCAGGACAACTTTTTCTATAATTTTTCCCTGTTTATTCTAAATGATTTGTCATCAATAGCTCTCTGGACTGCCAATATTCCATCCAAATGGTCGTATTCATGCTGCACCAGTTCTGATATGTCCCCAATTGGTTCTAGTATGCAGTCGTTAAAATTCAAATCCTTATACAGAACTTTGCAGCTTTTGTATCTATAGAGCTTGACTTCAAGCCCGGGAAAGCTCATGCAGTCATCCCAAAGCTGAAATTTCTCCTCACTGGGGAAGATAAGCTTTGGATTTATTAAAGTATATTCATTACCGTCAAAATTCATGTATATTATCCTGTAAGGTTCATCAATCTGAGGTGCTGCTATGGCCCTTCCAAAGCCATGGACTTTTCTGAAGTCAAGCAGTGTATCCCGTAAATCATCTGATATCTGCTTTGCCCTGGAAATCTCATCCTTTGATATTTCACGGCTCACCTTATATAAATTTTCATTTCCCAGCAATATTACTTCTCTTACAGCCATATTTACCTCCTAGTTAAACATTTTTTAAAACTAATGACTGAAAATGATACCTGCCGCCTGTTTCCATGGTCTTAAAATCTATAATACTAAAATATTTTTTAACCTTATCCTTGATTTCTTCATCAGTATAAAAGGAGAAAAATCTATGAGGAGTATATCTATCCTGTTCCCAAATTCCTTCAAAGTCCTCTCCGCCATAAACTCCTAAAAAGAAAATTCCATCAGGATTCAGAACTCCCTTTATCTCATTTAATACCCTTGGAAGATCTTTTTTATCAATGTGAAGCAGGGAATTTAGTGCCCATACAGCATCAAATTTTCTATTTAATAGATGAAGATTTAAAAAATCCAGCTCCCGGGCCTCTAGACCCTTCTCTTTGCATAATCTTACCATTTCCCGGGAAAAATCTGCTGCCATGATCTTTAGTCCGTTATCATTAAAAAACTTACTGTCTCTTCCCGGACCTGCTCCCAGATCTAAAAGGGTAGTCTTTTCTTCCCTTTTCAGAAGGTTTAAAAAGTTTTCACGGATGTCTGCTTTCCAGGGCTGTATTTCGCTTTTTTCTCTTACATCAGCATATTTATTATAGGATTTTTTTAAGCTGTCTATTATTTCAGCCTTCATTTTTCATCCCATTCCTTTCTCAGCATTGAGTATACCAGCTGATCAAACTTATCCTCATCCATCCAATAGTGCTCCCTGAGTCTTCCCTCCAGCTTAAAGCCTGCCTTTTCCAATGCCTTAATAGATGGATTATTATTTGAAGCTGTTGTTGCATATAATTTATTTAAATTTATATTCCTGTCCATAAAGGAATAAGTTAATAGTAAATTTATCATTATACTGCCCAAACCCATTCCCCGATTTCTTTCAGGCAGATAATATCCAAACTCAGCGCTGTGATTTCTTGGATTATAATCAAATAGTTTTATTCTTCCTAAAGGGATATCCTGATCAGATTTTTTAACTAGAATAAATAATTTGTCCTTTTCTTCTTTTATGGAATTTAATATTTTATCTTTATATTCTTCATAAGTTTTAAGGGTACACAAAGGCCTGCAGGTATACTTATTAAAGTTTTTTTCTTCCTTATTCCAGCTGTACATTTCAGGAAGATGTTTTTCCTCAGGTGTTATAATTTTATATACATCATCCATAATATTCTCCTATTTATAAGGTATAATCAGCGGCTTTTTTGCATCTATGATTATTGAAACCATTCCTAATTTATATTTTGAATTCCTTGTATCAAATCTAAAGGATCTTCCTATTTTCCCATCATCCTCATTCCAGTAGGTATAATGAAAATCACCTTTTTCATCACAATATTCAAGAGCAGTTACCTGAAATCCTGCTGATTGGAATACTTTCTGCAGGGTTTCATAATCATAAACTATTTTGTGGGATGCTGCCGGGTGATCAATAGGTCCCGGTCCCCCTATCTTAACCATATTCTGATACCATTCACTTTTAAAATTTTTATCAGGCACTGCACATCTTATATACCCACCTGGTTTTAAGTATTTGAAGCAGTTTTTAGCAGCCATAATTCCCTGTTCATATGTCATATGTTCCCACATATGCTCAGATAACATGGCATCTATGCTTTCTGTCTCAAACATCTTAGCCCAGTCTGAAGCTGACAGCACATTTAAACTGCTTTCCTGAGTTTCCTTCCAGCCCTGATATCTTGTATTTCCTGCTCCCAATATTACTTTTAGCATGGCTATTCTCCTTTAATAATATTAAAAACATCATCAGGGCTTTCTGCCAAATAAGAAGCTCCGGCTCCCTTAAGCTCATCAGTTGAGCCATAGCCATAAGTTACACCGATTACTTCTATCCCATTCTCCTTTGCTCCAATTACATCATGCCTTCTATCTCCTACCATAATTATGCCATCCTTATTATTTAGGTTACATTCACTTATAACATAGCTTATTACATCGCCTTTTTTATTTCTGGTTCCATCAAACTCGCTTCCAACAACAGCATCAAAATAGGAAAATAAATTAAAATGCTTTAATACCCTTTCTGCAAAAACTCTTGGTTTTGAGGTAGCAATAAATAGGCTTTCTCCATTATCCTTCAGCTTTATAAGAAGTTCCTCAATTCCATCATATACTTCATTTTCAAATATTCCTTTTTCCTTAAAACGTTCCCTGTAATACTTAACTGCAGTTTCAGCCTCTTCCTCACTGAAATTAAAATACTCCATAAATGCATCTTTAAGGGGTGGTCCTAAAAAATCATTAAGCTGGTCTAAGCTGTCAACTGAAATACCAAATCTGCTCAGTGCATACTGAACAGATCTTGTTATTCCTTCCTTTGAATCTGTTAATGTTCCGTCTAAATCAAATAAAATATTTTTGTACTTCAAATCATTTCCTCCTGGGTTTATTCTAGTCCATTTATTTCATTTTTTAATCTATTAAAATACTCTTCCATATATTTCAGCCTTTTTTCTCCTATTTCTTTTCCTTTTTTAGTATAAAGCTGATCGGGTATTTTTTTAAATTTTACTTCATACTCAATAAATGGAGTGTGCTTAGACACATCCTTAAGCCTGCCGTTTTCAACAGTGTTTGTTTTAATGTAATTGTTTGAACGTTTATCTATTGAGAGACTTTGGCCAAACTGTCCGGAAAGCATAAAGGTTCTTGCAATTCCTATAGCTCCTATGGCATCTAGTTTATCTGAATCAAATAATATTTTTTCTTCAATTGTTTCAGGCTTATTCCCCGTCCTGAATCTGTGAGCTTTAATGCAGCGCTTTATTTTATCAATAAATTTATCTTCATAGCCCAGATTTTTAAGGATTTCTGCAGCCATCTGGCTTCCTAATACAGCATGGTCTATTTCACCTGTATTATCCTGGCTTTCCTTTACTCTGGCTATATCATGAAGCAGTGCTGATATTAGAAGTACATCAGTATCCACATTTTCTTCATATTGGGCAAGGTACTCACATAGCTTGTACACCCTATAAACATGGTCTAAATTATGAGCTGAGCAGGTCAGCTCTTTTTCAACAACTTTCTGTATCTTTATATATTTTATATCTATATCCATTTATCCCCCTACTTTATCTTTCCGCCATGAAACATACATTCATATACCTTTGTACCATTTAATAAAATCTCTTCATTACCTGAAAACCATTCAAAATCTCCCTTTACATCACAAAGGTATAAAAAATCTCCCCGGCGAAATTCCTTTGGACCTCTAAATGGCTTATCAAATGGAACTTCTCTCAGTGCTTCCTTTAAGAAATGTCCTTCAAAGCCCTCATTTAAAACTCTTCCGCTGTAGTTCATGCCCCACATGGGAATGTCTTCTTCCCAAAGAGCCTCTTCTCCAATAAAAGAGGAGCTGCCTAAATAGGTATCAATATATTTTAAGTTTCCTTCAGTATACTCTAGATCATGGGAATTAGGGCGGTAGGGCTTACTTTCAGGTCCCTTTCCAGCATAGGTTGCTTTTTTAGCTCTTAATAAAAACTCGATTATATCAGACATTCTTATTCCCCCAAGTATTTGCTTGCCTCTCTTACACTGAGATGAGATAACTTGTTATTTTCTATAAATTCCTTAACCCAGGTTTTATCTGTTTTGGAATACTCCCGTAAAATCCAGCCTATTGCCTTATTTATAAAAAACTCACTGCTGCCGGAATTTGTAAAGATTATATTTTTTAGAAGCTCTTTATCTGTATTTTCCTTATATTTAAGCTGAAAAAGTATAGAAGATCTTTTAAGCCATAGGTTATCACTGCTTGCCCATTTCAGAATATAATTAGATATTAACTCATTGTTTCTGCTGCAAAGCTCTCCTACTATGGTTCCTGCCAGCATATCAACAGTGTCCCACCAGGATTTTTCTAATATAAGTTCTTCTATTATAACAATATCGCAAGGCAGTATATATTTTTTAAGTGTAATCAGGTAGTCAATTGCCAGATACTGAAACTCTCTTTCCGGCAGAGAATAGCACATTTTAACAAAATCCCAGTTTATGGATTTCTCTTTTTTACATTCTTTTAAAAGACTCCCTTGAAGCCTGCTTCTCACTGGTTTTTTAAGCCCTAAAAATGTGAACTGATTTTTCATGTAAGCTGACATGGCTCTGGATTCATTTTCATCTCTATTATTATAGAATTCCTGTATAACCTCTTCATACATATTATTTCACCTTAGAATTTTCATTTAAAATTTTAATAAGCTCTGTCCAATCATTAATTTCCAGACATTTGCTTTCCGGGATATTCTTGTTCCAGGATTCCAAGGCTCCCTTATACCATACCGGGGAAATTCCGCAGAAAGATGCACCGTCTACATCATTAACTGCATTGTCTCCACAGTACCAGACGTCAGCAGGATTTAGCTTTGCCTTTCGAAGTGCCATTTCAAATATTCTTTTGTGAGGCTTTCTGAAAACATACTCGCTGCTGGCAATAATAAATTCAAACTTATTAGTGGGAATATAGCTATTTATTCTTTCCTTTAATGAATCTCCGCTGAAAGTAATGTTGCTTATTACTGCTGTCCTAATATTCATACCATCTAAAAATTTAAGGAACTCTTCTATATTAGTTGTCTTTTCACCAATAAATGCAGCATCCTCAAATATTTTTTCTACTTCTTTTGAGGATTTATTAATTTCTATTCCAAAATATTCATACAGGTAATTTTGAAATGCAAAATTGTGTATTTCCAGTAAGCTTTCTTTTCCCGAATCCTGCCTTACTCTTCCAATATCCTTACCTAATTCATTTGCCAAAGCCTGTACTTCCTCTGCTGAAATGTTCTCTGGATTATAGGCAGCCTGATTTAAGACAGCTCTTGTCCCTTTTAAAGGATCAAAAGATTTAAAATCCACCAGAGTCTGACCATAATCAAACATAATCATTTTTGGCAATTTCATATCAGTTCCCCCTAATACTTCTTCAATTTATATCCTAAAATATTAACTTCTTCACTTTTATTCAAACTTTCATCATAATTTTTTCTAAGCTCTATCATATTCAGATGGTCAAAGCCGCACTCAATATAAAAGTTCAAAGCGGAAATGTTTCTTGGAATAACAGATACAAACATAGATTTAATACCTTTTTCCTTTGCCATATTATCAATCTCATTAAGTACCTGTTTGCCTATTCCGCTGTTTCTAAACTCTTCTTTAATATATATATCCTCCAGAAAGGCTGTCTTATTTTCTGTGAACTTTAAAAAAACAAATCCAGCTAAGTCTTCATTCTGAAATATATTTATAACCTGCCCTTCTTTTATCCAATCATCAAGACTTTCTTTCGCTTCTTCATAGCTTACATAAAATTCTTCAGGGGATTTAGTAAGTTTTCTGTGAAAGTTGAAAAAATCTTTTACCATTTCTATTGTATCCATATTATAATTATCTTCAAATTTCTTTAGTTTTATCATGGCTTTGCCTCATTATTCCATGTTTTTGCAGACATCAACCCACTTTTGGCTTTCAGAATACTCTTCAAGTTCACTGCAGGTAAGCTTAATTGCAGAATTACTGCTGCCACAAGCCGGATACACAGTTTCAAATCTTTTAAGGGACTCATCTAAAAATATTGGAACATCTTTTTTTAATCCAAATGGGCAAACACCTCCAACGGGGTGCCCTATATACTTCATTGTTTCTTCAGGCGTCAGCATTTTTGCTTTCATTCCAAATTCTGCCTTGAACTTTTTGTTGTCTACTTTAGTGTCTCCAGCTGTAACCACCAGGATTGCTCCCTCTCCATTTTTAAGTGAAATACTCTTAGCAATCCTGCCCGGCTCCACATTTAGGACTTCCGCTGCCAGTAAAACTGTTGCGCTGGATTCATCAAATTCCAGAATATCATTTTCCCTATGAAATTTTTCTAAATGCTTTCGTGCTTCAATAATAGACATGTTAATCTCCATTCCGCGCGCCTTCAGGCGCGGCACAAATAGTAATGAAAGTTTTTGACTACCTCCACTTTCTTGATACAATAGTTTTAAGAAGCTACACTACAAAGCACGGGAGGAGGA
>JAJBWD010000066.1:0-2894 GCA_032907345.1 Bacillota bacterium
TAAAGGAAAGGCAGGAATTCAGCCTGTCAGGACTGGATATTGGTTCATTTCTCCATTTTATTCTTGAGTATTTTTCTAAGGACATATTAGAAAACGGGAGAAACTGGGATGAAATAAACAGAGATGATATAAAAAAAATAGTGAGAAATTTAGTTGATATATATATTAATAATTCAAAGGGAAGCGTGTTTGAAAGCAGCTCCCGTTATAAATATTTTAAAGAAAGGCTTATATCCCTTTCAGTTAAAACCATTGAAATAATAGTTCTAGGCTTAAAAAACAGTTCCTTTAAACCTAAATATATTGAACAGGAATTTAATAAGGAAAGCAGTTTCTCTCCCCTTTGCATAAAGCTAAGCAATGGAGAAACAGTTAATATTATTGGAAAAATAGACAGAATTGACATTTTGGAGCAGGATGGGAAAACCTATATAAGAATAATAGATTATAAATCAGGAATTAAGGATTTCAGCCTGAATGATTTATATTACGGAACTGCCATTCAGCTTCTTTTATACCTGCATGTAGCCCTTTGCAATGAAAAAGGGATTCCGGCGGGAATGTTCTATTTTAAACTGGATGACCCAATAGTAAAGAGCAAAGTTAATATACCTGATGAAGTAATTGAAAATGAGATAAATAAAAGCTTCAGAATGAAAGGGCTTGCCACCTCAGATATCAGTATTATAAGAAAAATGGATAATGATATATCCGGAGCATCCTTTTCTATTCCGGTAAAATTAAACAATGACGGATCTCTTTCAAAAGCCTCATCAGTCTTAAGTGAAGCAGACTTCAATGATTTAAGAAATTATCTTGAGAAGCTGATTAAGGAAAGCTGCGAGAAGATGCTTCAGGGTGATATAAAGGCATATCCGGTAGTCACTGGAACAAGCTCAGCCTGCGACTTTTGCCCGTATTCATCAATATGCCAGTTTGATCCGGGAACTAAAGGATGCAGCTATAACTATTTAAAACAAATAAGTGATGAGGACGTTCTCTTAAAAATAAGAGAGGAGATTAAATAATGGGTAAAAATAAATGGACAGAGGAGCAGCTGTCAGCAATAAATTTAAGAAATAAAAATATTTTAGTTTCAGCTGCTGCAGGCTCCGGAAAAACAGCTGTTCTTGTTAACAGAATAATTAAATTAGTTAAAGAAGATAAAGTTGATATAGATAAGCTGCTTGTGGTTACATTTACAAATGCAGCAGCCTCAGAGATGAGGGAAAGAATAGGAAATGCATTGGAAGAAGAGATAGAAAGTAACCCGGGTTTAGATCTCCAGAGGCAGATTATTCTTCTTAACAGATCAAATATTGAAACAATCCACTCTTTCTGTTTAAGTGTAATTAAGAAGAATTTCGGGGAAATAGATATTGACCCGGATTTTAGAATAGGAGAAGAAACGGAGCTGACTTTTTTAGCTGAGGAAGCCATAGAGGAGCTTTTTGAAGAATGCTACGAAAAAGAAGATGAGGAATTCCTTAATTTAATTGAGGCTTACTCCTCAAAGAAAAATGACGATGGACTTAAAAACGCAGTTATGTCCATATATAAATATGCCATATCCTCTCCATACCCCCGAAATTGGCTCAGCAGTATTAAAGATGATTATAAGACTGATGATAATTTTAATTTCTCAGATACTAAATGGGCAAAAAACCTGATAGAAAGCATCCAAATTGAGCTTAAGGGATTCAGGGACAGCATGCTTTGCTCAATAGATCTGATAAGAGATGAAACAGATTTTGCATCCTACCTGGATACTCTGAACCTGGATGTATTTAACATAAATGAACTTTTGAACAGATCTGAAGAATCTTTCCAAAGCCTGGCAGAAGGCATTGATAAGATAAGCTTCAGCACTATTGGACGCTGCAAAAAAGGAGCAGATGAATTACTAAAGGATAAGGTGAAAAAAAGCAGAGACAGCGTTAAAAAAGGCATAGGAGGCATAAGAGAAGATATAGGATCCCTGAGCCCTCAAATAATAAAAAAAGAAATAGATGACCTTTATCCAAGAATAGAAAGGCTTATTGACCTGACCATCAGCTTTATGGATAAATATAGTGATAAGAAAAAGGAAAAAAATCTGATAGATTTTAATGACATAGAACATTTTTGCCTTGAAATATTAGGAGAAAATAAAGATGGCAGGATAGCAGAAAAGGAAGCTGCATTAAAGCTTAAGGAAGAATTTTATGAAGTACTGGTTGATGAATACCAGGATACAAATAATGTTCAGGAAACCATAATAAATCTTATATCTAAAGAAAATTTGGGTGCACAGAACCTTTTTATGGTGGGAGATGTAAAACAAAGCATATACAGATTCCGTCAGGCTAATCCGGAAATATTTTTAGAAAAATATAAAAAGTACTCATTAGATAATGATAAGCAGTTTGTTAAGATTCTCTTGAATAAAAATTTCAGATCAAGAAAAGAAATAATAGATGGATCAAATTTTATATTTAAAAACATAATGAGCAGCATCATTGGAGAAATAGACTATAATGAGGATGAGATGCTTTACCTGGGAGCAGATTATGCTGCTGAAACAGATACAGGGCTGAAATCTTCCGGCGGACTTGAAATGCACCTGATTGACAAAGGCGATCAGCAGGAATTTACACAAAAGGAAGACTTGGAAGCCTCCCTGATTGCAGATATTATAGAAAAGCTTATTGACAGTAATTATGGAGTATATGACAAAAACATAAAAGGACTCAGAAGAATATCCTACAGGGACATAGCTGTACTTTCCAGGTCAACTGTTAATATATCCCAGGCTTTATCTGATGAATTTAAAAGGAGGAATATCCCGGCATACTCCGATGGGGGCAGTACATTTTTCCAGACCTTAGAAATAAAACTTATTTGTTCATATTTAA
>JAJBWD010000067.1:0-3865 GCA_032907345.1 Bacillota bacterium
ATGTTCGATGGAAATTATCAATTTAAAGAAGAGAACGAAGGGAAAAATACTTTAATAAATTTAATTAAAGCTATAAATAATACAGGAACTTATGGTATAGAATACTCACAAGGTACATATAAACACCCAATGGTATTAGGACAATTATTAAATGAATCAGAAATGGAATTAGATGGCTTAGATTATGGTTCAAAATATAATATACCTATAAGTATGATAGATAGAATTGATTTATTAAATAGATTTTTAACCCCAACTTTAACTGGTGGTAAGGATTGTACTCAAAGTAATGCTATAATAGCTTTAAGACAAGCTATATTAGATCAAAATGATAAAAAAGAACGATATAATAAAGATCAATATAATATTTTAAATTATACATCGACAACTTTGTCTATTGAACATAAAATGTGTGGAGAAAAATATAATGATATAATATGTTTGGCAAATGTTACTCAACAATATCAAACTCCATATTTAATTACTGATACTAATACAACAGTAAGTAATAATGCTTTAGTTAACTTATCCGATTTCCTTAATAGAGAAAAACAAATTGCTAAATGGGATAATGATACCTTAATAGAAGGAGAAGACTCTTCAATAGAAGAATGTATAAATGAATTAAAACAAAAAATTACGCAAGAACAAAATCAAGTAATTGTTGATTTTGATAAATTAGAAGATGGTACAACAGATGATTTAAGCAAAATTAATATTACATATAATGATTATGGAGAGCAGGGGAATTTATACATGAATACTTCTTGTGTTAATGGTGTATTGTCTAGTAAGCAATTAAGTGGTGGATTGGATGGTTTACAGCAAGGCGAAGAAATAATAATAGATAATAAAAATAATAAGATTATTAGTAGTATAGGTAAAGACAGATATAAAAATTTTAACGGGGAGTGGCTAAAAATACCATCTCAAGGTGTGCAATTAATGAGTAAAAAAGGTAGTTGTACATTAGAATTTGCTTATACAGAAAAATATTACAATTAATAAACTTATATTTAATAAAATTAAATGTTATAAATACAGAGATAATATATTTTATATATTATCTTTTATTTATTTTAAAAGGTGGTGATGTTTTTAAATGTTTTTACAACCTGATTATAATAAAAATATACCTAGACCTAAATTATGGTTAGCAAAGCCAAATAAAGAAATAATTACATCATTATATGAGATAGAACCAACGATTAATTATAAAATTAATAATATTAATGAAATAACTTTTAATATTCCTGTATTTTTAAACAAAGAGGATTATTTTAATATAGATACAACAACAGATAATTTTATTGGAGATGGGAATATATATCCACATAAGAATCCTCATATAGATTTAATACACGAGCGAGATTTAATAAAAGTAGATTATAACGATACGGTAGAATGGTTTATTATTATTGAATTAAATGACACTGTTGCAGAAGACAAGGATAGTTTAGCAGTTTCATGTTTTAGTTTAGGATATCAATTAAAAGATAGTAAAATAAATAATTATACAACTAATTCTTCTTCTTTAAGACAAATGTTGATGGGTAATTATTTAGATGGCACAAAAGGTATTTTGCATGATACTAGTTGGACAGTCGGATATATAGATGAAAGATATAATAAAGTATATCGAAGTTTAAGTGGATATTCTGGGACTGTTTTACAAGCAATAATTGAAGATTTACGAACAACATTTCAATATGTCGTGGAATTTGATACAGAAAATAAATTATTGAATTTTTATTATGTAGAAAGTTATGGTCGAAATACAGGTATTGTTTTTAATGAAAATAAATATTTAAAAAGTTTAACAAGAGATAGAAATGCTGACTCAGACTCAATGTGTACAAGATTATATTGTAAGGGAAAAGATAATTTAGATATTAGTAGTATTAATCCTACCGGCCAACCATATGTCGATGATTTTTCTTTTTTTATGTATCCATTCGAGATGGATAAACAAGGCAATATATTAAAACATAGTAATCAAATGAGTGATGATTTATGCATTGCTATAACAAAATATCAGGCAAAAATCATGACTTATATAGGACAAATATTTAAATTAACTGACAAACAAACGGCTAACCAATCATTATTGATATATAAACAACAAGAATTAAGTTCATTAAAAAATCAAAAATATACTTTTGCTGATAAATTAACAGTAGCACAAAGTGCGGGGACTTCTACTCAACCTATTATTGATATTCAAGAACAAATTGAAAATGATATAAATAATAAAAATAATGAAATTAGCACAATAAATAATATAATAGATAATATTCAAAATCAAATAGATATAATTAAAGTTGATTTAAATGAACATAATAATTTCACAAGCAAACAAATGCAAGAACTAAGTAATTTTATTATATGTGATACATGGTCTGATGAAAAATACATTAATATAAAAGATTTATATATAGATGGATTAAAACAATTAAAAAAGAAAAACAAGCCTAAAATTACAATTAGTATTGATTATGTAAATTTTTTAGAATGTATTGACGAACAAGATATGTGGAAAGAATTAAAAATTGGAGATAAAATAATAATACAATATCCTTTGTTAAATATTAATACTGATACTAGATATGGGGAGAACGAATATTCTCCTGATGATTGGATAGGTGATCTATAGTGGCAGAAGATGTTTTACCTTTTGAATTTAATCAAATAATTAATTATGATAATATAGATAATTCTGCAACTAGTGTATTTAGCGGATATAGTATTGATACTTCTAATAATAAATTAACTTTAAATATTGCAAATGTTGAAAATTCAGATGAAATTACTAACGAAGAGCAAGTATTTAAGATGTTAAATACTAGTTTACAAAAAATGCAACAAGTTGATGATCTACAATCTCAATTAAGTTCATTGCAAAATCAAGTAAAAGATATTAAACAATCAGTTGATAATGATATACATAATGCAAATGATAAACCTATTGTGGGTGGCGTATCAGGAACTTCAGGCATTGATTATAGAGGAATATATTCTCATGAGCCAGGAAATCCAAATAGAGGTCTTAAATTTGTTAATGGTTCATTGGGATATTATCATAGTGGAGATAAAGAATTCCAACCTGTTATTACGCCTGATGGAATAGTGAAATCAGCTTTACCTAATTTTATTGGATTAACGAAAGAAAATGTGCAATCTACTATTAATACAAATAATAATGAGAATAGCGGAGATAGTAGTGGAAGTAATAATATCAATAATGGTAGTAATAATTCTAATTCAAATATTGATATTTTAGAATTACCTAGTAAACCAGTTAGAGATGATACTGGCAAAGTTATTGAAGTTGATTATTATCAAAATGAACAAATTGCTTATAAAGAAATGTATTTGAGAAATGATAAGGGTAAAATTATATCTATAACATTAATTGGTATTAGTGATGGAACGAATAAAATAACTTTGTTTAATAGAGATGTCACTACAGGCAAAGTTATTGATATAAATTATGAATATTTATAAAATAAGATTATATATTAAAGGTTGTGATATGAGTGGCTCAAATAATAGCAGGGACAAGCGTTACAGTAGTAAATTTAGATGAACTAGCAGACGAAATTGTTCAAGCTATAAAAGATGGTATTACAGTAAACGTTGGTGATGTATCTGTTGATACTACTGAAATAGAAGATTTATTAACTCAAATTAATAATAAAATTCCAAGTCCTATTGATTTAGCAGGACTAGAAAATGTATTAAATAATTTAAATATTAGTATTACCAACTTAACACAGAAGTTAGGAATTATAGGAGATACTAAAATTTATGGCATGACTCCATTACAAATACCTGCTATGATAAATGATTATACAATAAGTTTTAC
>JAJBWD010000068.1:0-6810 GCA_032907345.1 Bacillota bacterium
AGCTCTCCTGCATGATATGAGGGATTCATCCCCCCTGCAGCATTAGTGACTATAATTTTATCTATTCCTAAAGCTTTTGCAGTTCTTACTCCGAAGGTAACAGTTTCCATTAAATAGCCTTCATAGTAATGAAATCTGCCATTAAATGCAAGAACTTTTTTGCCGTTTAAGTCTCCGATAATAAGCTCTCCCTTATGTCCCGCCACAGTAGATACAGGAAACTCCGGTATATCCTTGTAGGAAATCCTTACCTGGTTTTCTATTGTGTCTGCCAGGTCTCCCAGCCCGGTTCCTAAAATAATCGCTAAATCTATTTTCCCATCATATATACCATTGATATATTTTTTTGCTTTTTCTATTTTATCTAATAAATTCATAATTTCCTCCTAAATTAAATCTATTATATTCTCTATCAGAGATGTAAATTTATCTTTTACTTTATTTGATGTTTCAATTACCTCTTCGTGATTTAAAGGCTTGGGAAGTATCCCTGCGGCCATATTGGTAATGCAGGATATACCAAGTACCTGAAGATTTAAGTATCTGGCTGCAATCACCTCAGGGACTGTAGACATTCCTACTGCATCTCCCCCTAAGAATCTTATCATTTTTATTTCTGCAGGAGTTTCATAACAGGGTCCTGTGGTTACATAGTATACTCCCTGCTGCAGTTTTATATTAAGCTTTTCAGCTGCTTCTAAGGCAGTATCAATTAACTTTTTACTGTAGGCACCCAGCATATCAGGAAATCTTGGTCCTAATTTTTCATCATTTTTCCCAAACAGAGGATTGTCAAAGGACATATTAATACTATCTTTAATAATCATAAGATCTCCCGGATTAAAGGAAGTATTAACCCCTCCGGCAGCATTTGTGACAATTAAGGATGATACTCCCAGCCCCTTCATTATGTAAACAGGAAGAGTTATTCTATCCATGCTGTAGCCTTCGTAATAATGAAACCTTCCCTGCATCATTATTACCTTTTTGCCCATAAAATCTCCTATTACAAACTGTCCCTTATGACCTTTTACTGTTGATTTTGGAAGATTTGGTATATCTTCATATTTAACTATTATCTTATTTTCAATTTTATCTGCTAAATCACCTAACCCTGAGCCTAAGATAATTCCAATGTCTATTTTTTCATTTACATATTTTTTTATATAGCTTAAACTTTCATCAACTATTTTAATATCCAAGCTTACTCCTCCTTTAGTATCTCTCCTGCAAAACTATCTCCAGGCAGCTGATTTTTTACTTTTAAAAGCTGAAGAACAGTTTTGCCAATGTCTGTAAAACTATTTCTTATCCCAATATTAATATTTTCCTTAATATCATCTCCATAAACAAGAACAGGGATATGCTCTCTTGAATGATCCGTACTTGGGGTAGTTGGATCACAGCCATGGTCTGCAGTTATTATAAGTACGTCTCCTTTGTTCATAGTCCTTATTATTTCAGGAAGTTTTCTGTCAAAAGCCTCCAGTGCCTCCTTATACCCTGCAGCATTGTTTCTGTGGCCATAAAGCATATCAAAATCAACCAGGTTAGTAAATATTAAGCCCTTCTTATTTTCCTTCATATATTCTAAAGTTTTATCAACTCCGTCCATATTATTTTTTATATGAACAGCTTCAGTTATGCCTTTTTTATTAAATATATCCTCTATTTTGCCCACAGCCATAACCGATAGTCCATTTTCTTTTAAATAATCCAGCATAGTTTTCCCCGGCGGATCAATTGCAAAGTCTCTCCTGTTTGATGTCCTTTTAAATTCTCCTGCTTTCCCAATAAAAGGTCTTGCAATTACTCTGCCCACAAGCTGGTCTCCTATAAGCATTTCCCTGGCTATAGTACATATTCTGTATAATTCTTCAAGGGGAATCACATCTTCATGAGCTGCTACCTGGAAAACGCTGTCAGCTGAAGTATAAACAATCGGCTTCCCTGTTTTTACATGTTCTTCTCCCAGTCTTTCTATTATCTCTGTGCCGGATGCAACTTCATTTCCAATAATTTTTCTTCCTATCTTGTTCTGGAATTCCTCTATAATATCCTTTGAAAAACCATTTGGATAAGTCTTTAACGGCTTTTCCAAAACAACTCCTGATATCTCCCAGTGGCCTGTTACTGTGTCCTTTCCCATGGATTTCTCCCTGCATTTTCCATATGCTCCTTTAGGATTATCTACTTTCTTAAGGCCTTTAATCCCAGTTATATTTCCCAGCCCAATTTCTTCCATATTGGGTAGGTTTATGCCTCCCAGTTTTTTTGATATATTGCCGATAGTATCGCTTCCCTTATCTCCGAACAGATAAGCATCTTCCATTTCACCTGCGCCTACGCTGTCTAAAACTATAAGAATGACTCTGTTTACCATATGTATTCTCCTCTCTAAGCTCTTGGGTGGGCTTTATTGTATATTTCTTTAAGTTTATTTCTTTTCTTAATATTAGCATAGATTAATGTGGTTGTTAACTCCTTATGCCCCATCAGCTCCTGTATGGATTTAATATCAGCTCCATTTGATAAAAGGTGAACTGCAAATGAATGACGGATAGTATTTAAATCTATCTCCTTTGTAATATCTGCATTTTTTGCTCTTTCTTTTAATATTTTCCATAGTGCCTGTCTTGATAATTTACTTCCCAATAGATTCAAAAAGAGATAATCATTTTTTACCTTCTCAATATCTCCTCTTACATCTAAATATTTAGTTAGTGCTGTTTCTGCCATATCTCCAAATGGAATTATTCTCTCCTTTCCTTTTGAATCTATGCAGATTATATACCCCATTTTCAAATTTAAATTGTTTAATTTTAAATTAACTGTTTCATTTGCTTTTAATCCACAGGCATACATCAGTTCAAGCAGAGCCCTGTCCCTTATTCCCTTTAAAGTGTCAGGTTCAATGGATGTAAGCAGCCTGTCTATTTCTTCTATATCAAGTATCACGGGAATTTTCCTTTCAGTTTTTGGAATATCCTGTTTTAACGTAGGGTTAAAACTTAAGTAATCATTCTTATAAAGAAACTTAAAAAAATTCCTGACAGATATTAATTTCCTTGCCACAGTTGATTTTATATAACCCTTTCCTGATATATAATCCGCATAATCAGAAAAATCACTGTCCTTTACATCTTTAATATTAATATTTGACTTTTTAAGAAAACTGCAAAACTCATCTAAATCTTTACTGTAGGCAAAAACAGTATTAGAGCTTGTCCTTTTGTTTTCCAGATACTGTTTATACTTTTCTATAAAGAAATCCATTATATCACGACCTCGCTATCAATACCTTTATTAGTGATGGAGAAATATATGATTGATATAAAAAACCTATAATCATTACAAACAGGATAAAAACATACCCTATAGAGTAATTATAGAATTTTATCCAATAATTTTCAATGAATCTTCTATTTAACTTGTTTTTTAACTTCTCAGCAGAAAATTTCATAGCTATTGATGATCCAACTAAAATACAGGGTATGAAAAATATATTTTGAGGCAGTATAGCCAACAGATTAATCCATATTCCTTTTGTGCCCAATCCAAGAGTAATAAAGCTTGCACTGAATCCTAAGGTAAATCCCTTTATAAAATCCAGAATCAAAATAAATGGTATCCCAACAGCTGTAATACCAAGAAGCCAGATAAAAATAACATACGGTACATTACTTTTCAATGTTTCCTTAAATATTTCAGTCCCATTAAAAGATTCATTTTTAAAATTGTATGTAAGACTTTCAAAATATTTAGCAACAGTGTCTGAATTACTGTTTCCCATATATTTTACAATATATATTCCAAGCACTATGCCTGTAGATATAGCTATTATTGAAAGTATATAGAACCAAAAGCTGTCGTTTATATGCTTGGCTATATTTAAGTTGAAATTTACTTTTTTCATATATATACCTCCTACATTCTTCCATCTAAATATTATGTAATTTTCCTATTTTAAATTTATGAAAGAGTAAGAGAGTATATACCTTTATTAAAAAATTCTATTCAAACATAAATGCACTTATGGTTTTAGCATCAAAAATTTCACCATCTTTAATCATTTTAAGTACCTTTTCTTTTTTTATTTTATGAATGCTTATAAATTCGTCTTCATCTCCCCCGATTTTTCCCATGTACAGCCCTGTAGCTTTGTATAGATGAATTACTTCATTACAAAATCCCGGAGAAGATACTATTTTCCCAAGATATGTGAAATTTTTTGCTTTGTATCCAGTTTCCTCTTCTAATTCTCTTTTCCCGCAGTCTTCCGGATCTTCCCCTTTTTCCAGTTTTCCCGCAGGAATCTCCAGCAAAATTTTTTCAAATGGTTTTCTAAACTGCCTGACTAATATGATTGTATCTGAATCTAAATATGCCAGTATTCCAACTCCGCCGGGATGATAAACCAGTTCTCTTAAAGACTTTATATTATTTGGAACCTGAACCTCTGCGACCTTCAGACTTATAACTTTACCTTTATAAATTTCTTTTTCTTTTATAGTTTTCTCATAATATTCCATATTGTCCTCCAAAAACATAACCTATATGCAGTGCATATAGGTTATGATACTTTATTTTGAAGTCTTAATTTATCAGCCACCATGGCGATAAATTCTGAATTAGTTGGCTTTCCTTTTTCATAATTTACAGTATAGCCAAATATTCTGTTTATTGTTCCTATCTCTCCTCTGCCCCAGGCTACTTCTATGGCATGTCTGATAGCTCTTTCAACTCTGCTGGCTGTAGTATTATATTTTTCTGCAATTGATGGATAAAGTTCTTTAGTCACTGCAGATAAAAGCTCCATATCTTCTATAACCATACTGATAGCTTCTCTCAGATACATATATCCTTTTATGTGAGCAGGTACTCCTATTTCATGAATTATATCAGTAATTTCTTTCTCCATGCTGTTTGACCTATGCTCTGCTTCTTCTATATCTGTACGAGGGATATGTTTTTCTTCAGCAGAACTGGATATGGTGTCATTGAACAGCTGCCTGATTCTTTGGGTAAATATATTCATATCAAAGGGTTTTACCACATAGTAGTCAGCACCTAAAGCTATTGCCCTTTGTGTAATTTTGTCCTGTCCTACTGCAGACAAAACAAAAATTCTGGGAATTTTGTCTACTTTTAATGTTGATAACCTTTCCAAAACTCCAAGGCCATCTAAATGAGGCATTATTATATCAAGAATTAATAAGTCCGGTTTTTTTTCTGAAATTAATTTTAGCGCCTCTAACCCATCCTTGGCTATGCCAATAATATCCATGTCCGGCTGAGTCAGCAAATAATCATTTAATATACTGCAAAATTCTTTATTATCATCAGCTATAACTATAGATATTTTAGAATTTTCCATAAAAATACACTTCCTTTAAATTACATTTCTTTACAGTTTAGTATTCGACAAAACTTTAATAAATCCTTCTTTATTATAAAAATATCCATTAAATTGAAAAAATTAAATAAAGGCTTTCGCCTTTATTTTAATGTACCTGTACTTTGCAGCATCCACTCAATATATACGCCATATCCTGTATCAGGTCTGTTCACAAGGACATGTGTTACAGCTCCTATTATCTTATTATCTTGTATTATTGGGCTTCCGCTCATTCCCTGAAGAATACCTCCTGTTTTGTTTAAAAGCTCTTCATCTGTTATCCTTATAACCATAGACTTAGGTCCTGGTTCATTTTGAGAAAATAGTTTTTCTATTTTTATGTCATAAAGTTTGGGAGTATCTCCTTCTATAGTTGTTAATATTTTTGCATCTCCTAATTTTATTTCATTTCTCAGACCTATTTTCATTCTTTTTCTGCTTATTTCAGAATCAGGGCTGATTTTACCAAATATACCGCAGTTATTATTACTTTCTATACTTCCTAATGGTTTGTCTTCATTTAAAAATATTCCCTTAAGTTCCCCGGGACTTCCTTTTGAACCTTTACGAATTGAAATTATTG
Source organism: Bacillota bacterium (assembly GCA_032907345.1). GTDB lineage: Bacteria > Bacillota > Clostridia > Clostridiales > Clostridiaceae > JAJBWD01. The sequence continues at coordinate 5,982 of JAJBWD010000068.1, forward strand.
AGGCTTTGTTAATTTCTCCTTTTCCTACGCTTATTATATCATGAGTGTCTATATCAGTTATAGGGTGTCCTAAGGCTGCAAATTTATTTGTTCTGCTGTCATAATAAGTTATGGTTCCAATTCCTGATATGGAATCTCTTACCCAAAGACCTATTTTGTATTTGCCGTCTTTTTCACTCTTTTCCGGTTTAACTTTTTTCAGTTTAGTTTCACTGCCTCTTTGAATCAGTATGCTTATTTCTTTACCTTCGCAGTTATCGACTTCTCTCATTAAATCCTCTGCAGTTTTTAACTTAATACCATCTATTTCTAAAATATAATCCCCTTTTTCTATGCCTGACATAGCAGATGGTGAAATTGTTGTATTATTTATTGCTTTAAATTCAGATATGGCAATAACCATCAATCCTTTAGTATCAATTTTCACACCTATTGGCTGTCCTCCCGGTATAATATATATATCAGGTACTTTCTTTATATTTACCGATTTTACATTCAATAAACCGAGAATTTTGACTTCTGCCTTCTGCTGGGATGCCTTGCTTAAATTTGAAAAGCAGTATAATCCTCTGCTTTCTACCTTATCACCCTCCTTTATATATATAGTAGCAGGTATGGATTTTATCTGATAGATTAAGAACAGGTTTATAAGCAAAATAGGAGCTAAAAAAAATATGACTTTTTTAATTTTTTTATTTTTCATCTTTTTACCTCCCAATTGTTATGTCTAATATTAAATTTCCCTTAAAAAAATAAATTATGCCATAATAAACTTTGTATATGTGTTAGTAAATTGCATAATTTCCTTGAGCTGATTTCAGCTAAAAAT
>JAJBWD010000069.1:0-4517 GCA_032907345.1 Bacillota bacterium
ATTTAAAATAATAGAAAACACAAGGTTAATAGCACCCTTGTGTTTTTGCATGTGAAATATAGGATTTATTTCAAATAAATTGCCCTGTTTTTAATGCAGATACTCATGTGAATTTGCATCATGTTTTTATGCCTTGCTCCTCATTAACGAATCTGCTAAAAACAAAATTAAGGTTCGTTTTTTATAAAGCAGCTTCTGCTTCAGTTACAAGCTCTTTCATTAGCTCCTTCACAGGTACTATTTTGTTTACCCGGAAGCCATTTGAGCCTGTGAAAATAAGACCCTCATCCACATTCCCCTTTACTGCTTCTATTAATGCTTTCGTAATGCAGTAAGGTGTTTCCTTAGGGTTACAGGTTTTTATACAGCTGAAGCATCTCTTAATCTGAACGCTGCCCTGATCAACTTTATCTAAAAACTTATTTCTTACTGCCCTTCCCGGCATTCCAACAGGGCTTTTTACTATTTCAATATCTTTTTCTTTAGAATTTATGTAGGCCTTTTTGTATTCAATATCAGCATCACATTCCTCAGTTGCCACAAACCTTGTAGCCATCTGAACTCCTGCTGCTCCTGCCTTTAAACATTTTGCAATATCTTCTCCTGTATATACTCCTCCGGCTGCGATTACCGGAATTTTCTTATTGTACTTTTCTTCATAAGGCTTCAAAGCATCTATGACATCTTTAACAATACCAGTTACTTCATGCTTATCTATTTCATTAAGCTCTTCCACATGAAAGCCCAGGTGTCCTCCAGCTTTTGGTCCTTCAACTACTACTGCATCCGGTGCATAGGAAAATCTTTTATCCCATACCTTTGAAATAAGTGCAGCTGCTCTTCCAGAGGAAACAATTGGAACTGCTTTTGTAATTGATCCTTTAACCATTTCCGGCAGATCCATAGGAAGTCCTGCTCCTGAGATTATAAGATCAATTTTCTCCTTAACAGATGTTAAAACCATTTCCTTATAATTATTCATGGCAACCATTATGTTAACACCTATTATTCCGTTTGGGCTTAGCTCTCTGGCTTTTCTTATCTGATTTATCAGTCCTCTTATATTTGCTTCTTTATTATTTGTTTCGAAATCTTCTTCCATATACCCTACCTGAGCTGCAGATATTACTCCAATTCCGCCTTCATTTGCTACTGCTGAGGCAAGAGATGACATGGAAACTCCAATACCCATTCCTCCCTGAATTATAGGAACAGAGGCAACTAAATCGCCAATTTTAAGTGAAGGTAATTTCATTTCATCAACTCCTAGTTTATTGTATTTTGTAGGACAAAAATACTTTGATAATCAAAGTATATACGAGAAATCTCATCATGTCTACAAAATTTTTTATTTTATATTATATTGACATATATTTCCCTATTGAATATAATATTATTAACATATGAATTATTATTCAAGTGTTCATATAATAAAATGAGGTGATTAAATGTTAGAAAACAATTCTGATTTTGACAGGTGCGACTGTACAGTGATACATCAGGATATAGTAAATAAAGTTAAAGAAAAAATGATACCGGATGAAAACTTATATGACCTGGCAGATCTGTTTAAAGTATTTGGAGATTCAACCAGAATAAAAATCCTATGGGCTTTATCAGAATCAGATATGTGTGTCTGCGATATAGCCGTTTTGCTTAATATGACTCAGTCCGCTATATCCCACCAGCTAAGAGTATTAAAACAAGCAAGATTGATTAAATATCACCGAGATGGGAAAATAGTATTTTACTCCTTAGACGATGAACATGTAAGGCAGATTTTCAATCAAGGTTTAGTTCATATAGAAGAAAAGTAAACCTGCTTTAGCTGCTACTTAACATTGTAACTAGCTTAATCCTGAAGATCAAATATAAACTCACACTTTATAACAGAAATTAATTAAAGGATGGAATTGATTATGAATAACAGCGAAAATGTAGAACTATATCTTCAAGGTCTTAACTGCGCTAATTGTGCAGCTAAAATTGAAAAAAAAGTGAATTCTTTAAAGGGTGTAAGTCATGCCAGCCTGAACTTTGCAACAAAGAAACTTGCAATTACTTCAAATGGACAAGATAATGATTATGATTTTGTATCGGAAGCCATAAAAATTATTAAAGATATTGAGCCGGATGTTCAGGTAATTAATAAAAAAGATAAAAATGCTGATTCTCAAGAAATTGATGAGAACAATATATTAAAAAGAGAATGGATCATATTTGGTATCTCAGCATCACTGTTCTTTGGTGCAATGGTTCTCCCCCTCCCCCATTTGGCTAAAATTGTCCTTTACCTGATAAGCTATGTGCTTTCAGGAGCAGAGGTAATAATAAAAGCTATAAAAAATATAACAAAAGGCCGTGTATTTGACGAAAACTTTCTGATGAGCATAGCTACCCTGGGTGCTTTCGGAACCGGACAGTATCCTGAAGGTGCTGCTGTTATGCTGTTTTACCAGATAGGTGAGCTGCTTCAGAGTATGGCAGTAGATAAATCAAGAAAATCAATTAAATCACTGATGGATATACGCCCGGATTATGCTAATCTAAAAATTGGAGCTGACACGAAAAAGGTTTCACCTGACACTGTCCATATCGGGGATATCATTATAATAAAACCGGGAGAAAAGGTTCCGCTGGACGGCATAGTTATTGAGGGAACTTCTATGGTGGATACATCTGCTCTCACCGGAGAATCCATTCCAAAAGAAATAGAAGCAGGAAATGACATTTTAAGCGGTTTTATTAATAAAAACGGTCTTTTAACTGTTAAAGTTACAAAGGAATTCGGGCAGTCAACAGTATCTAAGATACTAAATTTAGTTGAAAATGCAGCAAGCAAAAAAGCTCCAACTGAAAATTTCATCACAAAATTTGCAAGAGTCTACACTCCTGCAGTAACATTTGGAGCATTAATCATTGCTGTAGTCCCGCCTCTTATACTTCCCGGGGCTGTCTTTTCTGATTGGATATACAGAGCCTTGGTATTTTTAGTTGTTTCCTGTCCCTGTGCACTGGTAGTATCCATTCCTTTAGGTTTCTTTGGAGGCATAGGCGGAGCATCTAAAGCAGGCATACTGATTAAGGGCAGCAATTATCTGGAAGCGCTGAATAACGTGGATACTGTAGTATTTGATAAAACCGGCACACTGACAAAGGGAGTATTTAAGGTTACAAAGATCAGCCCTAAGAATAATATATCAGAAGCCGAACTTTTAGAATATGCAGCAATAGCTGAAAGCTTCTCAAATCATCCTATAGCCTTATCTATTCTCAAAGCTTATGGCAAAGAAGTTAAGAAAGAAGAAATAGAAGGATATTCAGAAATCTCAGGGCAAGGTGTAAAGGTGAAAGTCAGCGGGAAAGAAATTCTGGTTGGAAATGCAAAACTGATGGCAAGTGAAGACATTTCTTATGAAAAATCAGATTTAATAGGTACAATTGTTCATCTGGCAGTTGATAAAAAATATGCAGGCTTCATACTTATATCTGATGAGGTTAAAGAAGATTCAGCAAAAGCCATAAAGTCTCTTAGGGAAATCGGTGTGAAAAAAATTGTTATGCTTACCGGAGACAGCAGGGCAGCTGGTGAAAAAATCGGAAAAGAGTTAGGCTTAGATAAGGTATACAGTGATCTTCTTCCACAGGACAAGGTAGAAAAGCTGGAAGAACTAAGCTGCGAGAAATCCAAATCCGGAAAGCTTATATTCGTAGGTGATGGTATAAATGATGCACCGGTTCTTGCCAGGGCAGATGTGGGAGTTGCCATGGGAGGCTTAGGATCAGATGCAGCAATTGAGGCAGCTGATATTGTACTTATGACTGATGAACCAATGAAGCTATGCAGCAGCATAAAAATAGCAAAGAGAACAAAACTGATAGTTACACAGAATATAATATTTGCACTGGGTGTAAAATTCGCTGTTTTGCTGTTGGCAGCTATAGGCTTAGCTTCCATGTGGGCTGCAGTATTTGCAGATGTAGGAGTGGCACTGCTGGCAGTTATTAATTCACTTAGAACTATGAAGATAGACAAATAAATGGGTTTAAAAGGAGCCTTGATTTTATACCAAGGCTCCTATCTATTTAATATGGCCTAATCGAAATAAATATAAACATGTATCTATCCCATATATCCGATTCTTGTAATTATATTATTTTTTAATTCTTCTAATGCCATAATATATTTTCCCTGTATATTCATGCAGATTTCTTTTGCACTATTTTCACTATATAAATGCGAAGTAGCATTTCTGTCCAGCAGCATATTTATCCAGAGTTTTTCATCCTTAATTATTCCTGCTGAGAATGCTTCTTTTAATACTGTTTTAGGGGAATTAAGTCCAATTAACCCTTCTTCTTCAAACACTTCTTTTAAAGTTTTCCACGCTAGTTCGAAGGTAAACTCAAATCTTTGAATTATACCATCCCTTAACAATTCATTCTGTTCATTGTATTGAAGCAGTCCTTCTTTCAATTTATCCAGTGCTTTTATGAAATTTTTCCTCTTGCATTTA
>JAJBWD010000070.1:0-2599 GCA_032907345.1 Bacillota bacterium
AGAGTACAAGCCTCTATACCATGAATAAATTCATCAATACCTGCATAAGCCCATAAGCTTCTATAGAGCTTAAAAAGCGCAAAACATAAAATAAATATAAAGGTAATCCAAAGTGCCTGGCCCCTATAATCAGATAAGCTGGATTTAGAAATCTTTCCTTCAAATCTGAAGAAAAAAGCTAAAAAATATGCTGTGTTTATCAAAAGCACATCAATTACAACTAATACTGCCTTCTTCCAATTCTGAATTTTTCTCAAAATGTGTCCCCCTAAATAACCCCATTCTAAATTCTCCATCTTATGCTTGCTTATAGTAATTATATGAAAAACATCAATAAGTTATTTCTTTATTAATCAAATTTTATCTCAGCACCTTGCATCTTCATCATGGCTATCTTTCATAATAATGTCTCATGATGCCATAGCTTGTATATAATATCCGGGACACCCGGAAGTATACATGGGAGGTATGAACTTCTAAATTTGTAAAGTAATTATCAGTCCTGGGGAGGATGCGTGAAATGTCAGTTATTTTCCTTTTTCCTTTTTCCTTTTCCTTTTTGTTTTTTTCTTCTCTCCTTCTTCAGAATAGTAGTAATATTCTGAAGGGCCATACTTCCTATGGCTTGTCTTAATTCCCCTTAAAACTACTCCTAATATATTGGCTTTTGCCTTAAGAAGCAGTTCCTTTGCCCTATTTGCATTATCTATATTTGTTCTTCCTGACCTGACTATAAGAATAACCCCATCTACTATGCCAGAAAGTATTTGAGTATCCGTTACTACATTAATAGGAGGAGAATCGATTATTATCCTTTCATATACAACAGAAGCTTCTTCTAAAAAAATTTTCATTTTATTAGAAGATAATATCTCAGATGGATTTGGCGGTATTATACCGGATGGCAGGATGTCCAGCGATTCATTAAAAGGATAAACTATTTCAGAAAGCTTAAGATTGTCCACTATGATATTTGTAAGGCCTAATATGCCTGATATTTTAAACATCTTATGTACTCTTGGTTTTCTCAGATCACAATCTAAAAGAAGTGTTTTCTTGTCTGCCTGAGCATATGCCAGGGCAATATTGGAAGAAGTTGTAGTCTTGCCTTCCTCAGGTTCCGAACTGGTTATAAGAATTGTCTTTATTTCCTTATCAATAGATGAAAAATCTATATTAGTCCTTATAGTTCTGTAAGCCTCAGATATAGGGGACTTAGGATCCTTATCAATTATTAAATCTAACATTTTTACCTCCTATTCCACATTATTTTCCGGGATAATGCCTATAATTGAAAGCTCCAGGTATTTCTCCGCGTCTTCTTTTGTAACCAATGTATCATCCATATAATCAAGTAAAAGTGTTATGCCGACTGATACTAAAAGCCCGGCTATAAATGCAATTGCCATGTTGCGGTATATATTAGGTTCTATGGGGTATTCCGGCAGCTGAGCATCATCCATTATCTTAATATTTCCGCCTGGAAGAAGTGTGTTTGCCCTATCATTAAAAGCATCTGCATAAGCTTGTACATCTTTGTAGGCCTCAGCTGCTAGATTACTTCGAATTTTTATATTTAAAATCATCGTTCCTTCCTTTACTGTAACTGTAGTTCTTTTTATAAGATCCTTGCTGCTCTGCCCATCCCCTAATTTATCCGCAGCAGCTTGGGCAACCTTATTTGTTTCTGCAATATCCTTATATGTCTGCATAAGATTTTTATACATATCAATTTCTGAATTATTTATCTTCTCCCCATCTTGCTGCGCACCTATAATGATACCCACCTCAGCCTCATAAGTTGGGGAAATTAAAAAAATACTAACCATCGCAGAAGTAAATGTGGCAGCAATTGTAATAGTAATAATCAGCCAAATTCTTTTTTTAAGAATTTTAAATAAATCTTTTAAATCTAATTCTGTTTTGTTTTCCATAATAACCTCCTGAGATATTTCAAATTTATATCTTATGTTTTTATGCAAAATTACATTCCCTTAATTTAGTATATTTTTAATGTTTAATTTTTATGTGTTTTTAAACGTCTAATGTTTTTCTTTTCTTTTGAACTGACTTATAAAAGTGGTGTCTTTAAAAGCCAGCATAATTAAAGAAACATTAGTAAAAACGTTCGTAAATTTTTCGCTGTTTTAATTCAAAATAAAGAAGCTGCTGCACAGGTGTACTGTACAACAGCTCCGTCAAGATTAGTGAACGTATGGAGACTTTTGAATTATTTTAGGTCTAACCCTAAATAATAATTGTCAAAATCCTCTTCCATGACTGATCACCTCTCTATAATCATAGTATGTGTATCTGCTGCTTTAATATTCGATGGAATTTTTGGTAATCTTATTTAAGAAAACTGCTTAATAATATTTGGTCTGCTTGATTTTATCACAGCCACTCGGGCAGTATCTACTACTTCTGCATAAATATAACCTGGTGATTCAGCCTGTTTTCATACCAGGTGCAAATTCTTTATTCCATATATTGACAAAGAACATAAGTTCGCAGTATAATGGTCATACAGGGGGGATGATATGAATATTGAATATTTAAATTTACTTAAATCTTTAACAGCCATTGTACCGGTTTATAT
>JAJBWD010000071.1:0-16579 GCA_032907345.1 Bacillota bacterium
ACGTTTTTCTTATGATAAAATTATATTATAAACATTAATTCTACAAATTTCATGGAGGTATGTTATGAATTTTATAAGAGTTGCTGCTGCCTGTCCCAAGACAAATGTAGCAGATATAGATTTTAACATTAGAAATATTAAAGAATGTATAGATATGGCCTTAAGATGCGGCTCAAAACTGGTTGTCCTGCCAGAGCTTAGTGTCACCAGCTATACCTGTGGAGATTTATTTAATCAAGAACTTTTATACAAAAAAGCTATAGAAGGCATTGAAGATATATGTAAATACAGTACGGATAAAGACATATTGATTTCTGTTGGCTGTCCATTAAAATATAATTCCTGCATGTATAATTCAGCTTTCGTTATATTTAATGGGAAAGTTCTTGGAATAGTACCGAAATCATATATACCGAATTATACAGAGTTTTATGAAAAAAGATGGTTTACTGAAGGAATTGGAATTACTGATTTAAATATAGATCTGTCCTTTCAGGATAATATCCCCTTTGGGACTAATCTTATATTTAAAAACAGGGAATTAAGATTTGCAATTGAAATATGCGAGGATTTATGGGCTACAATTCCTCCATCCTCTTACTACTGTTTAATGGGAGCTAATATTATAGGAAATCTTTCAGCTTCTAATGAGGTTGTCAGTAAAGCGGACTACAGGAAGAGCATAGTTTTGAGCCAAAGTGCTAAAGGAATCTGCTCCTATGTTTATTCATCAGCAGGAGTTTATGAATCAACTACTGACTTAGTTTTCAGCGGTCATCTTATGATATCAGAAAACGGATCAATGCTTTCGGAAAACAAAAGGTTTCAAAGAGATAATCAGGTTATTACATCAATAGTTGATTTATCCAGAATAAATAATGAAAGAATTAAGAACGTTTCCTTTAGAGACAGCATAAAGTTAAATTACCTGAAACCACTGGAGATAAGCTTTAATTTTAAATCACTAGATTACAAAACCTGGGATAGGTATGTGGATAAACACCCATTTGTGCCAAAAGATAAAGAAACTATGGAAAGGCGCTGTGAAGAAATCCTAAACATTCAAACTGCTGGTCTTTCTAAAAGATTTGAGCATACTGGACTAAATAAGGCAGTTATAGGAATAAGCGGCGGCTTAGATTCCACCTTAGCTCTTCTTATTATAATAAAAACCTTTGATTTGCTTAATATAGACAGAAAAAATATATCAGCCATAACCATGCCCGGATTTGGCACTACTGACAGAACATACAACAATGCAGTCAGCCTCTGCAAAATGTTAAATACCAGTTTAAAAGAAATAAATATAGTTGATGCCTGCCTGCTGCATTTTAAGGATATAGGCCATGACCCATCCAAACTGGATGTTACATATGAAAATGTTCAGGCAAGGGAAAGAACTCAGATACTAATGGATCTGGCAAATAAAGAAGCAGGTCTTTTAATAGGAACCGGAGACTTATCAGAACTGGCTATGGGCTGGTGTACATATAATGGAGATCATATGTCCATGTATGCAGTAAATACCTCTGTTCCTAAAACTCTTGTAAGACATCTGGTAAGATATGCAGCACTAAAAGAAAAAGATAAAAAAGTATCTGATATACTTATGGATATATTGGATACTCCAGTATCTCCGGAGCTCCTTCCAATGGATAAAAACGGAGAAATAAAACAAAAAACAGAAGATATTATAGGACCCTATGAGCTTCATGATTTCTTTCTTTATTATTTTGCCAGATGGGGATACAGCAAGGATAAAATATTATTTCTGGCACAAAAAGCTTTCCAGGATAAGTATAGCATGGATGAATTAAATAAATGGATGGACCATTTTATAAAAAGGTTTTTTACTCAGCAGTTTAAAAGATCCTGTATACCGGATGGTCCAAAAGTAGGAACAGTAAGTCTTTCACCAAGAGGAGACTGGAGAATGCCATCTGATGCCAGCTACAACATTTGGAAATAAATATATTGACCCTAGGCTAAATGTATGGTATATTCAAAAAATAAAGGGGAGTAGCAAAGCATTTTATGCTTAAATTATTCGTCAGGACGGCTTTTGCCCGGATAATTTGCTCTTACGAGTTTGCAAGACCTTTGTTCCTAGCGAGCAAAGGTCTTTTTTTTGTTTATTTATGAAAATTTAAGAAATACTAATTACGAGGTGATGAATTTGTGGTTTAATGAGGGAGTAAAAGAAACACTGGAAAAGCTGAACACAGATGAGTTTTCAGGTCTAGCGGAAGCTGAAGCTAAAAAAAGATTAGAAACTTACGGAAAAAATGAATTAGAAGCAAAAAAGAAAAAATCATTGCTGTCCTTATTTTTTTCTCAGCTAAATGATGCTCTGATCTATATTCTAATTGTTGCAGCAGTTTTATCAGGTATTGTCGGAGAGCTCAGCGACACTATTATCATTGTAATTGTTATCCTGATAAATGCAGTAATAGGCGTAATTCAGGAATCTAAAGCTGAAAAAGCCTTGGAAGCTCTTAAGAAGCTTACTACACCTAAGGCAATAGTTAAAAGAGATGGAAAGATTCATGAGATTCCATCAGAGGAAATTGTACCCGGTGATATTGTAATTCTGGATGCAGGCCGTTATGTTCCCTGTGATTTAAGGCTTATAGAAAGTGCAAACCTTAAAATCGACGAGTCTGCTTTAACCGGTGAATCTGTTCCCGTTGAAAAGAATGCATTAAAAGAGATAACTGATGAAGCTACTCCGCTGGGAGACAGAATAAACATGGCTTATACCTCTACTTTAGTAACCTACGGAAGAGGAATTGGTATTGCCGCAGCTACCGGCATGGGCACAGAGATAGGCAAAATCGCTTCAATGCTGAATGAGCAGGATACGGAGATGACGCCTCTTCAAAAGAGACTGGCTGAGCTGGGTAAATATTTAGGAATAGCCGCACTTCTTATATGTGCCGTTATGTTTTTAGTGGGAGTACTTCAGCACAGAAATATGCTAGACATGTTCTTAATGGCTATATCACTGGCAGTTGCTGCAGTTCCGGAAGGACTTCCTGCTATTGTTACCATAGTTTTAGCAGCCGGTGTTCAAAGAATGATAAATGAAAATGCCATAGTAAGAAGACTTCCGGCAGTAGAAACATTAGGCGCTGTTAACATTATCTGCTCAGATAAAACAGGAACACTGACTCAAAACAAAATGACAGTCCTTAAATACTATTCAAACTGGGAAGAGAAAGACATAAAAAATATTGATATGTCAAACAGCACTGATAAATTACTGCTGGAAAATATTGTTTTATGTAATGATGCAGAAAGTACCACTGAAAACAAAACAGGAGATCCTACTGAAATAGCACTTCTGGATGTGGGAAATAATCTGAATATTTATAAAGAAGAGCTTAATGAAAGTCATAAAAGAGTAGATGAGGTTCCCTTTGATTCAGACAGAAAGCTGATGAGTACTGTAAACAAGTATGAAGATAATCTTTTAGTCATGACTAAGGGAGCTATTGATAACCTGCTGGAGCTTGTTACCAAAATTAATGTTAACGGCACTGTAAAAGATATAACTGAAGAAGACAAGAAAAATCTTCTTGCAGCCTCAAATAAAATGTCAGATTCTGCTCTCAGGGTATTAGCATCAGCTTATAAGGTTATACCTGATGAAAATATTGAGATTGATGAACTTGAAAAAGATTTAACATTCATAGGAATGGTTGGCATGATTGACCCTCCAAGACTGGAAGTTAAAGATTCAATAAGTCTATGTAAAAAATCCGGCATTAAGACCGTAATGATAACAGGAGACCACAGAAACACAGCCTTTGCCATAGGTAAGGAATTAGGCCTGGTTGAAAATGAAGAAGAAGCAATATTTGGCCGCCAGATAGATGAAATGACTGAAGATGAATTCTTAAGTAAGGTAGATAAAATAAGAGTATATGCCAGGGTATCTCCTGAGCATAAGGTAAAAATAGTTAAAGCTCTAAAGAAAAAGGGAAATATAGTATCCATGACCGGTGACGGGGTAAATGATGCTCCATCACTTAAAGCTGCAGATATTGGTGTAGCTATGGGTATAACAGGAACTGATGTAGCTAAGGGAGCATCTGACATGATTTTAACAGATGATAATTTCTCTACTATAGTTTCAGCCATAGAAGAAGGAAGAAATATCTATAACAACATTAAAAAATCAATACTTTTCCTTTTATCCTGTAATATAGGAGAAATATTTGCTATATTTATTGCTGTTTTATTAAGCTGGCCTACACCGCTTATATCAATTCACATTCTTTGGGTCAATTTAATTACTGATACCTTCCCTGCCCTGGCCTTGGGTGTGGATCCTGAAGATAAAAGCGTTATGGATGAGAAGCCCAGAGATCCTAAGGAAGGGATATTTACAAGAGTTATTTTAATTGAAACACTGCTTAACGGAGTTCTGATTGGAGTATTAACTCTAACTGCCTTCGTTGTTGGAAGAAAGTTATACGGAAACTCAGTAATGCATGCTCAGACTATGGCCTTTGTAGTACTCAGCATATCCCAGCTGTTCCATGCATTTAACTTCAGACACAGTAAGAAATCCATATTTACCATGGGCTTCTTCAGCAATAAATACTTATTTGGATCACTTGTAATAGGTTTATTCCTGCAATGTGTGATTATATTAGTTCCATTCCTGGAAATTCCTTTTAAGGTATTTACTCTAAGCTTAAGAGACTGGGCTTTTGTAATGGGATTATCAATTCTTCCATTAGTATTTAATGAAATATGGAAGATATTTAAGAGAAAAATGATGTAAAAGAATCCCTTAGGTGAGTTTCATCTAAGGGATTTTTATATCTAAGGCTAATATTTAAATATATTTTTTAATATCAAGAACCAGCTTTTCTAAGTAAGACTTTTCCAAATCTGAAAATCTGTTCTTAATCGGTGAATCAATATCAAGAACTCCGAATTTTATATCTCCCTTTATTATAGGAACCACAATTTCCGAATTTGAATCACTGTCACAGGCAATATGCCCCGGAAAAAGATGAACATCCGGAACCAAAAGCGTTTCATTATTCAAAAAGGCTGCTCCGCAAACTCCCTTTCCTACAGCTATTCGATTACAGGCAGGTTTTCCCTGGAAGGGTCCCAAAACCAGCTCCCCCTCTTTAAATAAATAAAATCCGGCCCAGTTAATCTCGAGTATGCATTCATTTATAATTGCAGATATATTGGATAGATTTGCAGTCATATCTTTTTCTGAACCTAACTGCCCCCGGGACAAAATAAGCATATATTTCAATTTTTCTTCTGTGTTCATGTCTTTTATTTTATCTATTTTAATCATATTATCTCCTGTTTTTAATTAAATTTAATTTTATTTAATTTCATAAGTATAACTACGAACATTAAAAAAGTCAATGATTTTATTTGCCTTTATTGTATTGAAATAGATATATTATTCCTCTATAATATACTACATGTAGTATATTATGGTTTTCAATATAACTATATATAGTGTGATATTAGTATTTTAGGAGGGCGAAATGGAGAAGATAGACCACATAATCAAAAGGTATTATACGGGGGAGCTGGAGGATAATAAGGATATAACGGTTTTTGATCTGTTTAAATGGAAAAAAGTTGATGTTATTTTAAAGGATTACAAAACAGGTAAAGTTCTCACGGACATGAAGGATTTAGAGTTCCCTGAGGATTATTCCCAGAATGCATGTGACATTATAGCATCTAAGTATTTCAGAAAAGCAGGTGTTACAAACGAATTAGGCTACGAAAACAGTATGAAAATGGTAGCTGACAGAATGGTAAGATTCTGGAGAGATTCTTTAGCCGATGAAGGATTATTAAAAACAGATGAAGAAAAAACTATTTTTTATGATGAACTTGTTTATACATTTTTAAAGCAGATGTATGCTCCAAATTCTCCTCAATGGTTTAATACCGGTTTAAATATAGCCTATGGGATTAAAGGCTCAAAGGCAGGTTATTATTACTATGACAAAAAACTTAAAAAGGTTGTGGAGAGCGATGATACCTATACAAGGACTCAGGCCTCTGCCTGCTTTATATTGTCTATTCAAGACAAGCTGCTGGGAAAGCATTCAATATCTGAGCACTATGTTACAGAAACAAGACTTTTTAAGGGCGGTTCAGGAACAGGAACTAATTTTTCTGTAATAAGAGGTAAAGGAGAAGTTCTGTCAGGAGGGGGAGTTTCCTCAGGGCTTATGAGCTTCCTTAAAGGCTTAGACAGAAATGCAGGAGCCATAAAATCAGGCGGAACTACAAGAAGAGCTGCTAAAATGGTAATATTGGACGAGGATCATCCTGAAATATTTGACTTCATTAATTGGAAGGCTAAGGAAGAGGATAAGGTAAGAGCCCTTGGCAAGATGGGCTATGACATAGATATAAATGGAGAAGCTTATGAAACTGTATCCGGGCAGAACAGCAACAACTCAGTATGTTTTTCAGATGATTTCATGAGCAAGGTAGAAAAGCTTCCTGAAGAAGACAGCGAAATCACACTAAAAGGAAGAGTAGATGAAGGCGTAAATCAGGATGTTAAAGTGTCAAAATTATGGAATGACTTTAATAACAGTGCATGGAAATGTGCCGACCCTGCCCCCCTTTTTAAAGATAGGTTTAATGCATGGCACACTTGTCCCTGTGGTGAGGATGGAGAATATAATGCTCAATATAACAGGATTAATTCTACAAATCCCTGCGGTGAATATGCATTTTTAGATGATACCTCCTGCAACTTAGCATCAATAAACATATATAAATTCTATGATGAAGAGACAAAAACCTTTGATATAAACGGATATATACATTTAATAGGACTCATTCAGCTGGTTCTTGAAAGCTCAATTAACTGGGGACAGTTTCCAACTGAAGACATTGCAAGAAAAACTTATCTTTTCAGAACAACAGGTCTGGGTCTTTGCAATGCAGCTTCCTTATTTATGGCAATAGGTTATCCTTATGATTCAGATAAGGCTAGAAATCTTTTAGCTGCTCTTCTTGGAATACTGACGGGTCATTCTTATTATGTGTCTGCACTTATGGCAGAAGCTATTGGACCATTTGAAAAATATGAGATAAATAAAGATCATATGCTGAGAGTAATAAGAAACCATGCCAGATGTGCAGGATCAAAAGATGACGAATTCGAGGGTCTGAATTATACTCCATTTAAGGTATCACATCAGATGCTGGTTGAGGAGAATTTAGGTTTTATCAGTGAAGAGCTTAAAAACAGCTTTAAGATGGCTCTGGAAGCAGGAGAAAAGTTTGGATACAGAAATGCCCAGGTATCAGTTCTGGCTCCTACAGGAACTATATCCTTTGCCATGGACAGTGGTGCCACATCAATCGAACCTTTCTTCTCTCATGTTATATATAAGAAGTTAGTTGGCGGCGGCTTTATGACAGTTATTAATCCTGTAATGGAAACTGCCCTGAAAAATTTAGGATATACTGAAGATGAAATAAAAGACATTTTAGATTATATTTTAAGAAAGAAAACTGTAACAGAAAAAGGCTTTACCTATGAGAAAATAATAGACGGAAAAATTGAAGGTGCTCCTCATTTAAAAGAAGAAGATCTTCCAATTTTTGATACTGCAAATGTTTGCGGAACCGGGGAAAGATATATAAAGCCTATGGGACATGTACTTATGGTAGCCGCTTTGACACCATTTGTATCCGGCTCCATATCAAAGACAGTTAACCTGCCTAAATATTCTACAGTGGATGATTTTAAAGAGGTATGTTTAAAATCCTGGGAACTTGGAATAAAGGGAATAACTTTATACAGGGATGGATCTAAAGCATCTCAGCCCTTGAATACAAGGCTGAATGATGAAATAGAGGAAGATTTATCCACCCTTAATTACTATCAGCTTTTAGAGAAGGCTAAAAGTCTTCAAAAAAATTCTGTAGGAACAAAGAGGGTTAAACCAAGAGGTATAAGACAAGGTACAACCCATCCAGCACAGATAGATGATGTTAAAATATATACCACAGTTAACAGAAATGAAGAAGGCGAAATAACTGAAATATATATAACCACAGACAGAGAAGGAACTATTATAACCGGCCTTTTAAATTCTCTTTCTAAATCTATTTCTGTTATGCTTCAGTACCATGTACCGCCTCAGGATATATCAAGAATGCTCCGGGGCCAGAAATATGAGCCTTATGGTTTTGTGCAGAAGCATCCATACATTAAGAATGTATCCTCAATATCAGACCTTATAAGCAAGATAATTGATATTGAGCTGGGTGACTTCTCCAGATGCCAGATAAAGCCGGAGAGCTATGCTGCTTATACTAAGTCAGAAAACAGCGTAAAACCGAAATTAGCTTCAGCAAACCAGAAGGAATATAAGGGAGAAAGAGTTTATGGTGTTACCTGCCCTAACTGCTCCAGTACAAGAATGGTAACAAACGGCACCTGCAAGGTCTGCCTGGACTGCGGAACAACTACAGGATGCAGCTAAAAAAATTAAATTATAATAATGCCCTTTGGATAAACCTCCAAAGGGCATTACTTTTAACAAATCATTTCTTTTCTTCATTTTTCAATACAAAACATAATTCATTGAGTAATTTAAACAGAAAGCTCTACTTATTTTTATTTAAAGCTGTACACTTTTCTTAACATTCCACTGTTAATTATCAACTATGAACTCCTGTTTATTCATTATTCCTTATAGAGTCAACAATACTTGACTCAAACAATGTTCTGGAGGCATTTATGGAAGCCATAATGCAGATAAATACAGTTGCTGCAAAAGTTATTATTACTGTAATTATGGGGAAGCTCCAGGTCATTCCCTGCATTAATGATTTTCTTGCTAGCAGATACAAAATGTAGGTGAATATTACTCCAAGGCCAATACCCCAGACCGCAGAAGTAACTCCATAAAATACGCCCTCAAACCTTATCATTTTTTTAACCTGATTATTTTCAAAGCCCATAGCTCTAAACATTCCAATTTCCCTTTTTCTAATCATTACATTCATGGTCATGATATTGAACAGGTTTATAATACTGAATACTGCTACTGCAGACACAAAGCTGTACAATATTAAGGATGTCTGCAAATTGTTTTTTTTAATTTTTTCCAATTCTTCTTTATAAGAGGTTAAAGAAGCATATCTGTCTTTTTTTATTTTTTCTTTTAATATTTTTTCTGTTTCATCATAATTTGCATTTTTACTTAAATTTATTTTTATTTCCTGATAGCCACTTATCTTCATATATTCTTCAGCAGTCTTAGAACTCATAAATACAAAATTATTTAAGAGTGGGTCCGGAGATATAAAATCATTATCCAGTATTGCCCCAATAATAAAGGTTTCATCTGTTTCATTTATAAAATTTCCATCATCATCATAATTAGAATGTGTCAGCTTTATTCTGTCTCCTACATTAAGTTTAGTATAGCTGGTATAATTTAAATTCTGGGCTAGAATTACAAGGGGTTCTTTGTCCATTTTATCTGTATCTATTTCACCCTGAGCTACATAATCCTTAATAGAACTAAAATCCTCTACTGCAAGTCCATATACTGTTGAATGAAAGCTATAAATTTTTTGTTCAAACTGTTGTTTCGCTGAAGGTGTCTTGTTAGCTTCCTTTCTAAGAAACTTTATACCATAATCAGTAACTTTTCCTTCAGGAACTTTCATAATTGACATTACATTTTTTTCCTTGCTGATTTTACCTATACCTTTTATATTTTCAATATCCTTAATATCCTTATCTGTCAATGCCTTCTTACGGGAAATACTGGCTGATGTTATAACAAAATCTCCGCCCATTTCATTTTTTAGGTTTTTAATTGGATCAGCGCAATAAATTAAATAGCTTACAGCTAAGAACATTATTATACTTATGCTTAAAGATATTACTGTAGTTATAAATCTCTTTTTGTTTCTGTTAACATTTAAATAGGCCATATCTGCCGTAAATCCAAATAACTTCCCCATATAGCTTTTCTTTTGCAAATTTTTCTTTATGCTGCTGCCTGTAAGCTTTAAATTGTTATTTGAACTTATTGCTTCAACGGGAGATATTCTGGAAGCTCTTCCTGCCGGTGAATATGTTCCCATTAAAATACTTAAGAAGCCCACAATGACAGAGGCTATTATACCGGACCCGGGAATATCCATTATACCTCTTACATCTTTATAACCGGAGATTAATATAATCATCCCTTTAATTATAAAATTACCTAAGATTATACCTATTGGAATGAATATGCAGCCTAAAATTATTCCTTCTCCAAGAACCAGCATTTTAATTTGCCCCGGGGAGCTTCCTATGGCTCTTAGCATGCCAAATTCCTTAATTCTTTCGGTAATTAAAATATTGAATATATTATAAATTATTATACCTGCAACTATACTTATAATCAGATATAAGACTGCGCTTATAAAGTCTATGATTTTAAATCTTTTGGGAAGATATTCTTTCATAATATTTATATTAATAGATATCTTTTGATATTGATCAGTCATAATCAATAATTCCAAGCCTTTATCTAAAGAATGTTCATTATTTATGCTTGAATATCCAAAATATTTAATGGCTTCAGCAGGAAGCTTAGATTGAACATATTTTCTGGTTACATAAGCAGTTGCATTATTTTTTTCACCATTTTGATTATAAGTATATTTGAAGGTACCTACTAAGATAAATTTATTTTCTATATTAAGATTTACAGGTTTACCTTTTGAATTTGTATAAAACAAAGCTGAAGGTAAGGTGATTTCATCTCCTAATTTATACTTTTGCGGCAGTTTATCCAATATCCAGTCCTCCACAGCTATTTCATTATCTTTTTCCGGATATCTGCCCTGTACCAGCTTGAAATTAATAAATTCAGGTATATTCTTTTCATAGCCGTTAATTTCCACAGTATATTTAGTCTTTGGTATTTCATTAATTCCCAAATTTATACCAATTGATGTTTTATTTATAATAGGATCTTTTGAAAATGTATCCAGAGCTTTTGCATCTGAAGTATAAAACTGTATGTCGTATACACCACCTGCATCATCAACCATACGTTCATAGGAGGATTTTTTCAATATGTCAAGCATTACGCTTAAGGCTATAATTAAGCTCATAGAAAGTATAATGCTTATTGCTATGGATACAATTCTTTTCTTATTTTTAAATATATTCCTTGGAATCAGTGACCAGAAGCTTTTCATTGATTCACCTTCTTGTCCTCTGTGATTTCCCCGTCACATAAGGTAATAATTCTGTCTGCACAGGAAGCAATCTGAGAGTCATGGGTAATTATAACAAGGGTCTGGTTATATTTTTTTATGGATTTAGTAAGAAGCTCCAGTACTTCCTTGCTATTTTTACTATCCAAGTTTCCGGTAGGTTCGTCTGCGAATATTATTGAAGGTTTATTGGCCAGTGCCCTTGCTATGGCAGCTCTCTGCTGCTGTCCTCCCGAGATTTCCCCAGGTAAATGATTTTTTCTGTTTTCTATACTCAATATTTCCATAAGTTCATTTATATAATCCTCGTCCACTTTTTTGCCATCCATTAACAGCGGAAGCTTAATATTTTCTTCTACAGACAATATGGGAATTAAATTAAAGAATTGAAAAATAAAGCCTATATTTCTTCTTCGAAATCTGGACAGCTCTTTTTCAATCATGGCATAAATATCAGCACCATTAATATATACATGCCCTGCTGAAGGTTTATCAAGCCCGGCCAATAAATGAAGGAGTGTGCTTTTTCCCGAACCGCTTGGCCCAACTATGGCAGTAAATTCACCCTTTTCTAATGTTAAATCCGTAGGCTTTAGTGCTTTAACTGCATTTTCTCTAAAGTCATTATAAGTTTTTGTCAGGTAATTTGTTTTTAACAATACCATTAATATTCCCCCCGCTTAAAAATATTAAAGTAAACAATTCAAGACATCCTATTATTGTTAACTTGTAAATAAAGGATGTTCCACTATATATCTTTAGTGAATCGTTTTCATCTGTATTGCATTTTTTACATAACTTGATTATCATTCCTATTTTTATAATTTTATTATACTATTATAATTTTTGGGTGTATACCCAAATATAGGGTATATGATTTTAAACTAAACTAGATATTTATCAACCTTATATTTAATCTTCTGGAGTATTTCAGAGAATTAAATTTCATTCTAACATGACTTTTCATAGAATTAACATGCTCAAGTTTAAATGTTGGAGTTATTGTCAAAAATCATAAATAGAAGGATGTGATTATTTTATGAAAAAGAAGATAACATCAGCATTTATAGCAGCTGTAGTAGTAATTGCAGGCATAATATATGGTATTACTATTAAAAACAAGGATAAGATTAATGACATTGAAATTAATAAAAATGAGGCTGCGGCCATAGTTGTTAATAATGCTGTTGCTAACCTTAAGAATAAACAAGATGTAAAAATTATTAATATTCATACGGATTCGCTGCTCATAAAACCACATAAAGATATTAAGAGTTTAAAGCTGGATTCTGAAATCATAGTAAAAGGAGTTGTACTCTCTGCTGTATCTTATATTTCCGGACCTGGAGTAATTACAAAATATAAATTAAAAGTAAGTAAATCATACAATAATAATGCAAAGGCTGGAGATATAATATCAATAGCAGCTGGCGGCGGAATTGTAGACTATAAATTGTATTCAAAAATAAATGCTGGTGAAAATAATAAAAAAGCTTTTGATAAAAGTTCTGAAATAGATATGCCTGAAAATACAAAAGTAAAAGTGACTATTGGAGAAAATAATTTAATGGAAAAGTCAAAAGAATATATAATATTTGCCAAAACTGACCAGGTGCTATTAAATGGAATAATTTTAAGAATGTATTGCTCCATAAACAGCTATGAAGGGCAGTTTGATTTGGACGCAGTCAATAAAAGAGTTATAAATAAGGCCTTAAACTATAATAAGAGCATTAATGAATTTGAACAGGAAATACAGCAATAAAAAAGATTACATAATTTACGATTACATTCCATCTTGAAAAAGCAATAAATATTCGTTATTTTTAGCTGGGTCAATCTCACTAAAAAAAGATATGAGCTGCCTCATATCTTATTTTTTATCTTTTTTTACTCTGTTTGGTTTAGCCTTTGGTTTTATTACAATATCATTCTTTTTAGCCTCTCTCTGGTTAACAGCTCTTTTTGTCCAACCCATAAGATCTAAAAACCATAAAAATAACATTGCAGCAATAATTGAAAAAATATAGGAATAATATGTATTACTCAAATTTATTTTCCAAAAAGGTAAATATGGGATAGCTAAAACCAGTACTCCTATTGCTAAAATCAGCCATTTATTTACTTTAAGTTTTGAAAATACATACCTGCTCAAATAATTGTATCCTACTATTAAAATAAAAGTAGCTAATAATATTTCCCCAACAAAAATTGCAATTTGCATAATGTCATCCTCCTTTTTTCTCTATTTATATTATTAAATAAATTCCAAATTAAATCAAGATTTATTATTTTACATCTTTTAACATATATGCTATTATATTTCATAATGGAGGGTATTATGGATAATTTAGATATTGAAATAATAAATATATTAATTGATAACCCAAAGATACCTTATCTTGAAATAGCCAAAACTCTTAACGTATCAGATTCCACTGTCCATTTCAGGATAAAAAACCTGATCAATGATAAAATAATTTTAGGTTCATGTTTAAATTTAGACTATGAAAAATTAGGATATCCTGTTACTGCTTTTATTCATATAAAGGTCGGCGTTCTTAAATATTTCAGCCAGGTATATGAAGAGCTTTATAATATTGATGGAATCACAGAGCTGCATGCCTTATCCGGTGATTATAATATATTAGCCAGGCTTATGGAAAAATCATTAAAATCCTTAAACAATACAATTATAAATAATATATCATCTATTAACCACATTGATGATATTAAATATAATATCTCCTTAAATAACAGTTTATATAAAAAAATAAATTTATAAATAATTTTTAAAAAATTGAGAATAATAATAGTGTATAAAATCTAAAAGGAGAGATGTACATATGAAAACATTAGATATTATTGCGCTATTATTAGTTATAATAGGAGCTGTTAATTGGGGACTTATTGGATTCTTCCAGTTTGATCTGGTAGCAGCCCTGTTTGGAACTATGACCAACTTCAGTCGTATTATATATGCACTGGTTGGAATAGCAGGACTGTATTCCCTATCATTTCTTGGCAGGGACAGAGAAGAGTATAAAGAAAGATAAAAGCTGTGCCAAAAGGCACAGCTTTTATAATGGTTTTACAGCAGTTTTTTAATTCCCATTTTAATTGATTTTTCGTAGTCAATATAGTCAAATATATCTTTTTCTATATCACTGCATATATTATTCAGCTCTTCTATGCTCATATCCTCTATTGCGATTCCCTTGTTTTCTGCATAAATAACTATTTCACCTGTTATTCCATGGGCATCTCTGAAAGGCATTCCTTTTTTAGTTAAATAATCAGCAACTGATGTAGCATTTAAAAAGCCCTGCTTTACAGCCTTTTTTATGCTGCTTTCATTAACCTTTAGTGTATATATTATCCCTGCCATTATTTTAATAGAGCTGGATAAAGTATCATAGGCATCAAAATAACCTTCCTTATCCTCCTGCATATCTTTATTATAAGCCAGAGGCAGCCCCTTCATAATAGTAAGTATTCTAACTAAATCACCATAAACCCTTCCTGTTTTTCCTCTTATAAGCTCGGCAGCATCAGGATTTTTCTTTTGAGGCATTATGCTGCTTCCTGTAGAGTATAAATCTGAAAGAATAATGAAATCGAACTCCTTACTGCTCCATAGTATAATCTCCTCAGACAATCTGGAAAGATGCATCATAGCTATTGAGTATGAGGATGTCAGTTCTATTACAAAGTCTCTGTCTGAAACTGCATCAATTAAGTTGTCAGCTGGTTTTTTAAATCCCAGAACCTCTGCTGTGTATTCCCTGTCAATATCATAGGTTGTTCCGGAAAGTGCACAGGCTCCCAGGGGGCTTTCATCAAGCAAATCTATGGCATTTTCAATTCTTTTTGTGTCTCTTTTAAACATACTCACATAAGCATTTAAATGATGCTTGAATGTAACTACCTGAGCCCTTTGGAGATGAGTATATCCGGGCATTATCAGGTTATTCTCTTCTCCTTTTTTCCCCAGGACTTCTATAAGATATATTATATCATCTATAATATTTTTTGCTGATTTTTTACAGAAAAGTTTAAAATCTAAAGCTACCTGATCATTTCTGCTTCTTGCAGTATGAAGCTTTTTAGCTGTTTCCCCTATTCTTTTAATAAGATTAAGTTCCACAAAGCTGTGAATATCCTCATAGTCTCCGGAAATAATGAGTTCTCCGGATTCAATATCATTTTTTATGCTTTTAAGACCTGATAAAATCTTCTCAACTTCTTCATCTGATAAAATAGAGCATTTGCCCAGCATTTTTACATGGGCCATGCTCCCTTCTATATCTTCGCTGTATAACCTTTTATCAAAGCCTAAGGAGCTATTAAAGCTTTCCATGTCAGAACTTTCTGCTTCCCTGAATCTTCCGCCCCACAGCTTCATTTATATTTCTACCTTCTTCAATGCTTTAATTTTACATGGAAGTGAGAAAAGATTTATAAATCCTTCTGAATCCTTATGGTCATACAGATCACTTGCTCCAAAGGAGGATATTCCTTCATCAAATAAGGCATTAGGAGATGATGTCCCTGCATTTATCATATTTCCTTTATAAAGCTTCAGCTTTACATTTCCTGTAACATTGTTCTGGGTGGCATCCACAAATGCTTCTATTGCTTTTCTAAGTGTAGTAAAATATAATCCATCATAAATAAGCTCAGCATATTTTTGTGCAACCAGGGTTTTATACTGATATGTATATTTATCAAGAGTTAATCTTTCCAGTTCATTGTGAGCATAGAATAGAATAGTTCCGCCCGGTGTCTCATATATTCCACGAGACTTCATGCCCACCAGTCTGTTCTCTACCATGTCGATTATCCCTACACCGTTTTCTCCCCCGATTTTATTAAGAGCTGTTACCATTTCCTTAGGAGTTAAAGCTTCTCCGTTTAATTTCTTAGCTTCACCTTTTTCAAAATATATATCTATATAAGAAGGTTCATCCTTTGCTTTTTCAGGAGGTGTTACCATAAGGTATAAATCATCCTTTGGCGCATTTGCAGGGTCTTCTATATCTCCGCCTTCATGACTTGTATGCCATAGGTTTTTATCTCTGGAGTATATTTTTTCTTTTGTTACCGGAACATCTATTCCTCTTGCCTTAGCGTAGTCTATAGCATCCTCTCTTGACTTTATATCCCATAATCTCCAGGGTGCTATTATTTTAATAGTCGGATCAATGGATGCTATGGCAACTTCAAATCTAACCTGGTCGTTTCCTTTACCTGTACATCCGTGGCATATTGTCTTGGCTCCCTCTTTGTGGGCTATTTCAACAAGTTTTTCTCCCATGCTTGGTCT
>JAJBWD010000072.1:0-7556 GCA_032907345.1 Bacillota bacterium
AACATAATATTCTATTTCCTGTACATAATGAATTCCTGTGGGTTTTATCTTGTCTCTAATGTCTATTTGCCGGCCATTATAGAAATTCACAAGAAATTTTTCATATAATTTTTTATTGTAATCGTCCAGAATATCAAACCCCGGTGTCTCTGCATAGTCTACCCCATGTATCTCCTTTAAATTTTCTGCACTTTTAAGAAAGCAATCCTCTAAACCTATGCTCAGATATTGCTCCCTGATACGGTTAAAATTCAATGTATAATCATCTGGCATTATGATCCCCCTCCTAATTTTTTAGATGTTAATATTCATTAAATATTTAGCCCGGATACCTTTGCTTATTTTATTTTTATATATAAGCAGCATACTAGTTTTAAATACAGCATGGTCTGGCAACTTATGTTTAATAATTCCGTAATGAAAAATAATTATATGTCAGATTGATAAACTTCAGAACCTGCATTGGCTGAACACACCTTGTTTCTTCCTGTATGTTTAGCTGTATACAATGTCATATCTGCTATTTTTAAGAGGTTTTCCGCTTCATTTGTATCTTCAGGATAATTGGCAGCTCCTATTGATACATTGATATTTATTTGTGTGCCATCAGATAGTATAAATGGATGCGTTTCAACGCTATGGCGGACACGTTCAGCTATTTGTAATGCCTGCATCTTGGGACAGTCCAGCAGCATTATAGTAAATTCTTCTCCTCCGTTTCGGGATACTATATCAAAGTTCCTGCAGTTCTTTAGTAAAATTCCCCCTAATTCACGTAAAACAATATCACCTTCTGCATGTCCATATGTATCATTTACTTTTTTAAATAAATCAATATCAATCATTAATAAGGATAGCTTTTCATCTTTTCCATTTACTTTTTTCATAGCATCATTAAGCAGGCTGTCAAATTTTCTTACATTATTTAACCCTGTAAGGTAATCCTTTATAGAATCTTTTTTATATTTTCTGTATAATTCATTTGAATTTTTAACATATCTTATTAAAGAATATTCTAATACACTAAAAAAGATGTTCACAGTAAAATATGTAAAAAGTATCATCGGAAAATTCTCTACATTCCTTAAAAGATAAGTTAAAACAGATAATAATATAATCAGCATTGATAAAGTCTTGAAAAGCCATCTTTCCCAGCTGCGCCTGAACTTATTGTCAATTATATGAAAACATATTACATATAATATCATTTGAAAAACTACCGTAATTGAAGACTCATTTATACCGAAGTATAATGTACGGTATAACCCTATTATTATTCCTGTAACTATAGCAGGTATTGTTCCCCCTACAAATGAAACCATCATCAATGCAAAATTTCGTAAATCTATTATTGTTGTTGTTCCATCAATTTTTATTGTATATATCATAAGCAAAATTCCAATAAACCCTCCGCTTATGCCTAAAAGTATTTTACCGTATATTGTTTTAATAGCATCATTGGGTATATCTTTTAAAATGTGACCCTCAACAAAAGTAATGGATATAAGCAGCAATGCATTTATAAATAAATCATTAATCATATTTTTATCCACCTTAATATGCTCTTACTTATAGAATTCTGTAAAAATGTTTTCATTATTAATTATACACTATATTAGAAATGACGTTCTATTTATTATTTAATTATTATCAGTACAAATAAAGGAATTTCATTACAGTAATCTATGCTGGCATTTTTTTATTTCACTCTAATGCTTTTTCAGATCAATTATAAGAGCCTGCTCCAAAACTGAAACAAGCCCTGCCATCATTTAACCCTTTATTTACAGATAATCCTTCATGCTTTCATCTGTACTTATTTTATTAACCAAATGTTTCAGCTCCTGGTCCTTATTTTTATCCATGATCAGGATCACATCACCGCCGTTTATTATTATCAGGTCCTTGATTCCAAAGCCAATAATAAGTTTATCCTTAGAGTAAATAAAGCAGTCTTCGCTGTCCTCCAGGTAGTAATCTCCTGAATCATTCCTGTTTTCATTGATATACCGGGACAAGGCAGTGAAGCTTCCGATGTCATCCCATAAGAAATCACATTTAACTACATAAGCCTTTCTGGTTTTCTGAAGGATACCAAAGTCTATGGATATTCCTTCAATAAGTTTGTAGTTTGTTACAACTGTATCCCATTCCTTCTCAGTATCTATATCGGTGTATATACTCATCATATTTTTGTACATCTGAGGAAGGTATTTCTCCATCTCCCTTAAATATACATCTGCCCGCGTTACAAATATTCCGCTGTTCCACAGATAATCTTCATTTAAAATAAGATCCTTTGCTACCTCAATATTTGGTTTCTCAAGAAATCTATTAACTTTGTAGCTGGGGATGGCCCCTGGGATTCTGTCTCCCATTTTTATATATCCATAGCCGGTTTCCGGCCTTACCGGCTTTATTCCAATTGTTACTATTCCTCTCTTTTTTTCTGCAATATCAACGCACTGCATTATAGTATCTTTAAATTCCTTTTGCCCTTCTATATAATGGTCTGATGGGAGGATAATAAGCACTGCATCATTATCCTTTTTTAAAAGTTTAACTGCCGATAAGCCAATGCAGGTGGCAGTCTCTTTATTTTCAGGTTCAATAAATACATTATTCACCAAAACTTCAGGTACTTCTTTTGATATTTTCTCCCTGTAGTTTTCATTTGTCACAATATAGATATTCTCTTTATCTATTATTGGGATAACCCTTTCAACTGTATTTTTCAAAAAGCTCTTATTATTAAATATATTTAAAAACTGTTTTGGAGTTTTCTCCCTTGAAAGAGGATACAGTCTTATGCCTTTTCCCCCTGCTAATATTAATGCATAAAGCAAATTTTTCACTCCCGTGTATTGATAATTTATAATATGATAGTAATATATCTTAATGTACAAAATTATAGATATATTTGAAATTATTTATTCAAATATTTAATTTATATAATTTCCTTCACTAAAAAAGCTCCCACAGTATATGCAGGAGCTTAATTTAACTTTTAATCATTATTATTCATTATTTCTATTTTGTCTTCAATATTTACTTGTCCGCCCTCCAGGATTTTACCAAAGGCAGTTTCCATTGGGATAGTACATTTCAGGCCATTTTGAAATAGTTCACAAGCTTTATAACACTCTTTGCCCTTTTCTGTTATTTCTATAATAGTCTGGCCTATTTTAAGCTTATCTCCAGGCAGAAGTTTAGAAAATTCTAACCCTTTAGTAGTTATATTTCCCCAGAACTTTCCTGTACAAAGCCCTTTCATATCTGAAGCTTTTATTCTCTCTATTCCTTCATAAGTAAAAAAGCTTACCTGCCTGTCAGTATCTCCTTTATGTATGTCGCCTTTAATTCCTTCACTTTTTATCAGCGCAATACTTTCCAGTGACTTTTTAGCTTTTCCCTTTCCTTCACTTACTTTTAATTCATAAACCTTTCCCTGTGCCAATTATTTGCCTTCATCCAAGTTATTTCTTTCAAATAACCCGGACTTGCCTCCGTCCTTTTTCATCAGCATAATGTCTGAAATAACCATACCCCGGTCTATAGCTTTGCACATATCATATATTGTAAGGGCTGCTATTGATACTGCGGTCAATGCTTCCACTTCAATTCCTGTTTTACCCACAGTTTTAGTTGTTGCAGTGATTTCAACCCGTAACTTTTCAAAATTCAGTGAAAAACTTATATCGCAGCCTGAAATCATGATTGGATGACACATAGGAATAATATATGGTGTATTTTTAGCTCCCATGATTCCTCCAACCTGAGCAACAGAAAGAACATCCCCTTTTTTTATTGTTCCTCCTTCTACTGCCTTTAAGGTATCCTCCTTCATATATATGTATCCCCTGGCTACTGCAATCCTTTCAGTAATGTCTTTTTCACTGACATCCACCATTCTTGCTCTTCCTTCGTCATTTATATGAGTTAGTTCCATTATTAACCTCCTATTTCATACATCTTTCTGTGGCTTTCACTTTTTCCCTCTTCATTTAATTTATGTTCTGCCGGCTTATTGAATATTACATCTTTTAAAACTTTTCTCAGTCTTAATTCATCGTTTATAACTTCTTTAATATTAATTTCATTTTCAGAGTGAAGACAGGGTTTTATTGTTCCCACGGAAGTTAACCTTATTCTGTTGCAGCTGGCGCAGAATTTACAGCTCAGCGGGCTTATAAATCCAATGGTTCCCTTATATCCTTTTCTGGTATACAGCTTAGCAGTACTTCCCTCTTTGCTTACCATTGGTATAAGCCCATCAAGACTTTCAATTACTTCATCATTACTTAAAAAGCAGTCTGAATACAGTTTTTCTCCCTCACCTATTGGCATCAGTTCAATAAATCTTATATTAACAGGCATATCTTTAGTTAAATTAATTAAATCTTCTATTTCGCTGTCATTAATACCTTTTAATAAAACCGTATTTATTTTTACAGGTGTAAGTCCTATACTTATGCACTTTTCAATAGCTTGAAGAACTTTTTTAAGATCTCCCCCTCTTGTTATTAATCTATATTTATCTTCCTTTAATGTGTCAAGACTGATATTCACTCTTCTTAATCCTGCTTTTTTTAAGTCATCTGCTTTTTCTAAAAGAGAAATTCCATTTGTAGTAATGGCTATATCTTCAATTCCAGGTATTATGGAGGTTTCATAAATCAGCTGTTCTATATTTCTTAGAACCAAAGGTTCTCCTCCGGTATATCTTATTTTTTTTATTCCAAGTTTAGCAGCAGTTTGTACAATTTTAATAATTTCCTCATAGCGCAGAACATCTTCATGGCATGCTTTTTCTACTCCCTCTTCAGGCATACAGTATATACATCTTAGATTACACCTGTCTGTTAAGGAAACTCTTAAATAATTAATCTCTCTTCCGTATTTATCTATCATATTTTCACCTTCCTACTTTCATTTGTTATATTGTCAGCATATTTTTTACAAGTGCATGCTGAGGATTATTAAACACATCTTCTTTTAATCCTTTTTCAATTATTTTTCCCTGGTCCATAAAGATAACATAATCTGCAATCCTTCGTGCCTGATATAAATCGTGGGTTACAAGAATAATTGTATTTTCTTCTTTTTTCATGTCCTTAATAAGTTTTTCAGCCTTTATTGTACTTTCAATATCCATACTGGCAGTAACCTCATCCAGCAGGATAAGATTCCCTTCTAATACAGCTGTCCTGAGCAGTGCAGTTTTTGCATACTCCCCACCGGACAACTTTTTGGAATTTTTATCTAAAAGATACTCCATATCAAAATAGTATCTATATTTTTCAAAACGATTATCTATTTCTGTTTTAGATAGCTTTCTGTATTTCAGCCCCATTAAAATATTTTTCTTTACAGTTTCATCAAACAAATATGGTTTTTGGTTCATATAAGAAATATCCAGCTTACAATCCTCATAGTTTAAATTTTCCTTATACTCAATCCTTCCTCCGGATAATTTTTCTATACCTGCTATGCACTGCAGCAGTGTACTTTTTCCGCTGCCGTTTAATCCAATAATCGCATATATCAGTCCATTTTTTATTTCTAAATCAGGAATATTTAAAACTTCCCTGCCTTCATAGCTTTTAACAACATTTATTATTTTAATTTTCATTATGCTTCTCTCCCCTTGATCCAATGAAGTATAGAATTAATAAGAAAAGATATAAAAAGCAGAATGAATCCTATAATTATTGCCTGATCAAAGTTTCCTTTCCCTGTTTCTAAAGCAATATAGGTTGTCATTACCCTGGTATATCCTTGAATGTTTCCTCCTACCATCATAACAGCGCCTACTTCTGAAATAGCACGTCCAAATCCTGCAGTAATAACAGATAGTATCTGATTTTTGCTTTCTTTTATAACTGTTATGAAAGTATCGATTTTTCCTGCACCTAAAGAAATACAAGTTCTTTGAACAACAAGTCCTGACTTGGAAATAGATGATACTGAAAGCCCAAAAATAATAGGAAGAACTAAAAGACTCTGGGCAATAATCATGGCTGCTGGTGTAAAAAGAAGCTGGAAATCTCCTAAGGGTCCCTTTCTTGATAATAATAAATATACTAAAAGACCCATCAGTACTGGAGGAAGACTCATCAGGGTATCTGCTGCCCTGATAAGCCCTCTTTTTAATTTGAAATCATGGAGTGAAACCCAAATCCCTGATATTAACCCTAAAATGGATGCCATTAATGTGGACATAATGGATACGAATAATGACATTAGAACAACAGGCAAAATATCATTATAGTCTGTAAAAAAAGTTGTTATGAGTTTCATTATGGTATCACCTATTTCTTAGCATTTGGAACAAATAACTGCTGGCCATATTTATCTACCCCATACTGTCCAATCAGCTTTTGAGTTTTATCTGAAAGCATCCAGGTAATAAATTCATCTGCTTCTTTTTCCTTAATTTTATGATTTGGATCATTAAGCCTTATAACACCATACTGGTTTAACAAATCTTTCCCTTTTTCTGTTACAATCTGCAGATCAAGTTTATCCTTCATGGAAAGATATGTTGCTCTGTCTGATAAAGTGTAGGCTTTCTTCTCATCTGCCATGGTAAGTACATCACCCATGCCTTTGCCTGCTGAAATATACCAGCTGTTGCCCTTTGGAGTAATTCCTGCTGTTTTCCAGATAGCTAATTCCTTTGTTTCTGTTCCTGACTTGTCGCCTCTGGATATAAATGGTGATTTTGTTGAAGCAATCAGCTTTAAAGCAGCTAAAGCATCATTTGGAGCCTGAGTCTTAAGCTTTGCAGGATCATCCTTAGGTCCTACTATAATAAAATCATTATACATAACGTCGAATCGCTCTTTCCCGTAGCCATCTTTAACAAACTGCTCTTCCTGAGCCTTTGCATGAACTAAAAGACAGTCTGCATCTTTGTTCTTTCCAAGTTCTAATGCAGCTCCTGTACCTTTTGCTACCACTTTAACCTTAATACCTGTTTCTTTTTCAAATACAGGAAGCAGATAATCTAAAAGTCCTGAATCCTGGGTACTTGTTGTTGTAGCCAGAATCATTGTCCTTTCTGTTTTAGGTGTTGGTGTAGTTTTTTCTTCAGTTTTCTTTGTGCATCCCCCAATGCTTAATGCCATCATTCCTGCTAACACTAGTGCTGTAATTTTCTTCATAAAAAAACTCCCTTCATATTTTTGGGAACTGCATTTGATTATGCAATTCCTATGTATATAAAAAGAGAATGCAAATGTACATTCCCCTTTTCAACAGGAGGCGTAATCGTTTCCAACTGTGCCCTAACGATCAACTTTCCATGGTTACCTTTAGGAAAGTGATTCGGAGAATAAATAATATTCTAAATTTTTAAGTTTATTATATCATACAATATATTTATTAAGATTACAATTCTAATTTTTATTAAGAAATTTCTAATTGTTTATAGTTCTATTTATGAGAATTGCTTTATATTCATAACCTATTTCCAATGTAAATATAATTTATATAAAGTCTGCATAAACTGGATTTTTTAGAGTGCTCTGCATTGAAACCATATTAACTAAATT
>JAJBWD010000073.1:0-3179 GCA_032907345.1 Bacillota bacterium
CAGTAATTAACTCAAACTATGCATTAGAAGCTAAACTAAGCCCGGTAAAGGATTCATTGTTCACAGAAAGCGGAGATTCACCCTATGCTAATGTAATAGCAGTTAAAAAAGGGCATGAGAACGACGAGAAGATAAAGGCTTTGGTCAAAGCAATTACAACACCGGAAGTAAAGCAGTTTATCTTAGATGAGTTTAAAGGAGCAGTTGTACCAGCTTTCTAATCAGGCAGCAGCATACAGAAAATTATAGTTTATATAAGTACAATTAAAAAGGTCATGGAAGGGGTTACCTTCTATGACCTTGATTTTTTTATACTCTATAAATCTCCCAAATACTCCATGTATGTCATTTTCTTGTCTATTATTCCGTCCTTAGTTATTTCAATTATCCTGTTTGCAATAGTATCTATGAACTGATGGTCATGGGATGAAAAAAGCAGGTTGCTTTTATAGTCTATCAGTCCATTATTTACAGCAGTTATTGATTCCAGGTCAAGATGGTTTGTAGGCTCATCCAGCATTAAAACGTTGGCGCTTGATAACATCATCTTTGACAGCATGCACCTTACTCTCTCTCCTCCGGATAAAACCTTAGCTTCCTTTAAAGCCTCTTCTCCTGAAAATAACATTCTTCCAAGGAATCCTCTAAGATAACTTTCTGATTTTTCCTCTGAGAACTGTCTCATCCAGTCAACCAGGTTTAAATCACAATCGTTAAAGAACTCGGAGTTGTCTGATGGGAAATATGCCCTGGTTATGGTAACTCCCCATTTAATTTCTCCGCTGTCCGGTTCCATTTCTCCGCTTAAAATCTTAAAAAGCACAGTCTTTGCTGCAGAGTTTTCTCCCACAAAGGCAATTTTATCTTCTTTGTTTACTATGAAACTGATATTATTTAGAATTAATTCCCCGTCTATGGTTTTACAAAGCCCATCAACTCTTAAAATATCATTTCCAACTTCTCTTTCAGGCTTAAATCCAACAAAAGGATATTTTCTGCTGGAAGGCTGAATTTCATCTAAGGAAATTTTATCCAGAAGCTTCTTTCTGGAAGTAGCCTGTTTTGATTTAGATGCGTTAGCACTGAATCTGGCAATAAATGCCTGCAGGTCTTTAATCTTGTCTTCTTTTTTCTTATTTTGATCCTTCATAAGAGAAAGAGCTAACTGGCTTGATTCATACCAGAAATCATAGTTTCCTGTATAAAGCTTAATCTTTCCAAAATCCACATCTGCCATATGGGTACAAACGTTATTTAAAAAGTGTCTGTCATGGGATACTACAATTACTGTTCCTTCAAAGTTTATTAAAAACTCTTCCAGCCAGCTTATTGATTTGAGATCAAGATGGTTTGTAGGCTCGTCCAGAATTAGTATTCCAGGCTTTCCAAAGAGAGCTTGTGCTAAAAGAACCTTAACCTTTTCAGCTCCAGTTAAGTCTGCCATCATCTTTCCCTGAAGATCATTCCCGATTCCCAATCCCTGAAGAAGCATGGAGGCTTCAGATTCAGCTTCCCATCCGTTAAGATCTGCAAATTCTCCCTCCAGCTCTGAGGCTTTGATTCCATCCTCATCACTGAAATCAGATTTTGCGTAAAGTTCATCCTTCTCCTTCATTATTTCATATATCCTTATATTACCCATAATTACAGTTTCCAGAACATTAAACTCATCGTACTTAAAATGATCCTGCTTTAAAACTGACATTCTAACGCCCGGAGCTACAGAGACTTCTCCTGTGTTTGGCTCTAATTCTCCTGATAGAATCCTTAAAAATGTACTTTTCCCGGCACCATTGGCTCCAATTACTCCGTAGCAATTGCCAGGGGTGAATTTTATATTAACGTCTTTAAATAATTGTCTTCCCCCAAATCTGAGGCTTACATTAGTTACAGTTATCACGCAATTCCCTACCTTCAATTAAATTTATGCATACTGCGAAATTATATCATATATATAAGTAAATTTCACTAAATATAAATATTTTTTATTGACCAAATGAATCCTTAAGGGTATAATCCTGTCTTACAGGCTAGATTATTTAAAATAGTCTATTATTTTACAATATAAGAGGTATAAAATGGGAAACATTAGTTTTGGCAGCTTTGAAATAAATTCAAATATATTAGAAGCAATAGAGAAGTTAGGCTTTAAAAAGCCCTCAGAGGTGCAGGAAAAGGTAATTCCGTTAATTCTTGCTGGTAAGGATGTAATAGTAAAATCAGAAACAGGCAGCGGCAAGACTGCATCCTACGGCATTCCAATATGCCAGAAAATTATAATTGAAGAGAAAAAACCTCAGGCTCTGATCCTTACCCCTACCAGGGAGCTGGCAATCCAGGTAAAAGAGGACATATCAAATATTGGCAGGTTCGATAAAATCAGATGTGAAGCTATATATGGGAAACAGCCCATGTCTCTTCAGATAAGGGAGCTTAAACAGAGAATCCACGTTGTCGCAGGTACCCCTGGAAGGATACAAGACCATATAACAAGGGGAACTATTGATCTATCTGAAATTAAGTATCTGGTAATTGATGAAGCTGACAAGATGTTTAACATGGGCTTCATTGATCAGGTGGAGGACATACTAAAGAAACTTCCAAGAAACCGGGTAACTGCACTTTTTTCGGCCACAATGGACTATGAAATAGAAACCCTTATTGAAAATTATATGGTTAATCCTGTAAATGTAGATATAAGTGATGAAAATTTAACTGTAGATAAAATAGAACAGCATTATTACAGGGCTTCTTTAAATGAAAAATTTAGTCTTCTGCTGAAGGTTTTATATAAAGAAAACCCAGACAGCCTTATTTTATTCTGCAATACTAAAGAGGCAGTGGATGACCTTACATTAAAACTAAAGGATTTAGGATATCCTGTAAGGAGTATCCACGGCGGTATGGAGCAAAAGGACAGAATATCAGCTATGAAAGCTTTTAAAAGAGGAGAGTTCCCTATTTTAGCTGCAACAGATGTGGCTTCAAGAGGAATTGATATAGAAGACATATCTCATATAATAAATTATGATGTTCCTATGGAAAAAGAAAGCTATGTCCATAGAATAGGAAGAACCGGAAGGGCAGGCAGGGGCGGCACTGCTATATCTCTTGTCTTTTCCTGGGAATTTAAATTTTTACAGCAGATTGAGGAATATATAGGATTAAAAATAGAAGAA
>JAJBWD010000074.1:0-19451 GCA_032907345.1 Bacillota bacterium
CTCCTTATTCTTGATGAGCCTAATTTTAAAGTATGAAGTAAATAATTTTGGTACTTCATTATATCTCGTTTATTAAAATCTATAAAAAATTTATTCTTATTATAGATTAAAGACCATACAAAACATATCTCTATATCTGATTTATAATTTATAATAGTTAAAGGAGATTTGTCTGTACTCTCACAAAATTCTAAAAATTCATTTAATAATTCTTTATTATCTGAACAAACTTTTGTCAAGTTTTCTTCAGTAACTATATTGTTATATACAGTTGTTCTTGCCATTCTATCACAGTCCTCTCTTATTAATTTAATTTTAAAAATATGAACTTCTTTATAGTCATTTTAAGAAACTTTTAAGAACATCATAATGTAATGATATGCCTAAATATAGATATGAAGCATAGAGGCTCTATGATTCATATCGTAATTAATTACATCATGTTATTCCTAAAATATACTTATATAGTAATTGTCGTTGGATTATTTTCTATACTCCCAAAATTATTTATTTTATTTCTAGTAGAAGTTAATAAATCGGTGATCTGTGATATTATTGCATCTTTAAATAATCTACATTTTGCAATAGCTATTTCTTCTTTTTTTTATAATTTAGTACCTAATTCAGAATCTAATATTTGATTTGTATTAATAGAATAAGATATCTTAAAATTAGTATCTAAAAATATCTTTTTATTTGGTATAACAAAATTAACTAAATCTCCATTAGTATCATCTTTTATTACATTATTCTTATCATCTAAACCATATTTTCCAGAAAAAGTTATATCTGCATAAACTAATTGTATAGGAAAATCTTCTAATAATAATTGCTCATCTTCAGCAGATAATTCTAAACTTCTATAGCTATCAAATTGCAATAATGCAGAAAATGTATTATCTTTTATATCTTCAGTGTATTTTATATTCATATTATCAAATCTACTTTTTATTTATTTTATAATTGATTGTAAACTTCCTTTAATAAATTAATAATTTCAAGAATATTGTTTTTATCTATTGTTTCACTTAATTCATTTATTCCTATATTATCCTTTAAGCCAATAGTATAGACATTTGATTTATCGTCTGTTAAGTTCAATTTTATAATCATAGAGATTTGTGAACTTAGATCTACCTGCATAGACTTTATGGTTTTAGATAAAAATCATCATAAGATATATCCGTTTGCATTATCATTCCTCCTAATTTCGTAAATTTATTTAAAATAAAAATTTTTATTTTCCATTGATTGATGATTTATAAGGTAATAATTATTTTAAAATTATATTTTTTAAATAAAGCTATATTATTTTCTTCATTTATATTCGCTAAATACACATTTAGCGAATATAAACATTTTTAATTAAAAACTAAAATAAAAAGACTATCTCTAGTCCTATCTACCTATAAATAAATCTATATAATTTTTTAATAAACCTTGTGGTCTTTTCTCTTCAAATAACATATATCTCAAATAATCATCTACAAACACATTTGATGGGACTAGCAAAAACCATATTACTGCATATGGTATACATATCTGTCCATATAAATTTCCCCAAGTATTAGAATAATCCCAAATATGAAGCTTTAGCCATACATTTAGAACCATACCTGAGATAAACTCCAGTATAAGAATTATAACAGTACCGATCAAACATTCCTGACACATCTTCTTATCGTAAAATTTAGGATGTTCATTGAGTCTCCCTATAAGAAAAGCAGCAATACCTCCAACTACAAGCATAGATATATGTGTCCATCCACGCCATAGTCCTTCGAGTACCATGTATATAGACCCCATAATAAATATTAATATTAAATCTTTATATATTATACTTTTTATGTTGTTGGTATTTGGGTATCCCATGTTACTCCTTGTACATCTTCTGCTTTAGTTAATGTTTTTACATATGCTTGTAGCTGTTCCTTTTTCTTTATATTGGTGGTCATAAATGTAGATAAATCTACACCCAGAGCTATCATTTGGTCGGGTGTAAATGTATGGCATACTGGTTCATCTGATGCTTTCCAATCCAAAGTATTATCTTCTAATTGCATACCACTTTTTATTAAAGAAGCTTTTGAAGCCAACCCCTGTATAAATCCTATATCGTTTTGAGTAGAATCAAAGTGTTCTGTGTCTCCTAAACAATTAGAATCAAATCCATTTGAGATTATGGATAAACATTTAATTTCCAACTCTTGTACTTTATTTTGAATTACTGCCTCTAAAGGTAGTTCAAGACAATCCTCTCCGATAATTGTTTTATAATCTTCCTTAGTAATCGTATTAGATTTTACATATTCATATACATCATTTTTTGTGACATTTTGAGTATTATATAAAAATTGTACCTTTTCTAAATTAGTCATTATAAATACCTCCTATTTTAAAGATTCTTTAATCAGCTCTGCAACTGCAGCTTGCAAATTTTCAGATGATTTTTGACTATTATTTTTTTCTTCTAAATATTGCTCTTGTGTTATTTCTTCTATATCTGTAGGCAAACTAGATAATTCCTGGTTAGTAGCACATACTGAATAAGTAGCATTAGATGGATTGACTTGGCTACCTGGCTCAAATTTATTAATATCAAGTCCTTTATAGTCCGGTTGTCCGAACACATTCCAAAAATTATTTATTTTTATATATTTCATTCTACTACCTCCTATAAATTAAAAATTTGTGATTTAAATACAAGTCCGCCATTTCTTCCTATAAGAACAGGACTTTCAGCATTTTCATCAATAAAATAAATTTGTATATTGCCAGTCCCTTCATTAAGCCTCTGAATGATTATTTGGTTATTTTTTAAACTAAAAAATCCTAATATAGTAAGTGCATTTCCTAAACCAAAACTTTTTAATAATGTTCCAGTTAAATTATATATATTTACAGAACCATAACTATTATCATATGAATATATTTTTGTATTATCATACGAAAAAATGTTATATATAGTTGAACTTCCACTGGTAGCTATATAATTAATAACTGTACCATTTTTATCGGTAATGGCAGTATTATTAGTATTTTGGTTAACCCATATTATCTTATCAGTGTTAACATCATAGGGAATATAATAATTTTCTCCATTTACAGAAATAGTTTTAATCAATACTCCATTTTCATTAAACAAATAACATTTATTGTCACTTGGATAGTTAGAACAGTAACAATATAATCCTTCACCTTCTATGAATTTTATAGGAATATAATTACCAGTTAAATTCTTTAAATAATTTATAGAGCTTAATTTTTCTTCTAACGTTCCTATCGTTCCATTTATATTCACATCTTTTTTAACATTTTCAGGTTTAAGATTACTTAAATCTATACCTCCTGCAACTCCACATATTGAAACATTCTTTTTAATGTTTGCAGACACAATATTACTGTCTATTTGAGTAGCACTTGCTATTATTTCTGGATACCCTTGTGATGCTTTCGTTAAATAAGCTCCTGTAGGAATTCTAAAATATTTATTTGTACCACTTGAACCAACACTTACAGCGTTTACTTGAGCTGGATTATTTGGCATATTACCTGTTATTTGCCCATTATCTGTCGTAGCTGTTTTACCACTTAATAGATCAGTAGCTACTGCATTTCCACCACCTCCTTTACCCAACAATATAAAAGAATCCGAGATACTTTCATATGTTAAATTTGCAGGTAAATTTGCTCTAACGTTAGTGACTGAATTACCAAAAAAATCTTTAACAGATTTTGCTCCTAATGAATTTATATTTAAAGTTATTGCTCCAGTACTTGCTACATTAAATTTTACTCTAATATTTAATCCATCTGTTAAAGATGCAAGATTTGGTATTGTAACTGAATAAGCATTACTAGAATTAGTCGTTGTATACATTTTTAATTTATCCTCTACAGTAGTACCATCATTCATATAGGTTATATTTGCATCAGTAACAAAATGTTCTTCATCATAACCTGTACCATTATAATACATATATCTTCTCTTATTAACTGCCATTATATACTTCCTCTCTTTTTATTTATTTTGTTAAAATTATGATTTTATTTATACTGGCTTTAACCATACTCCTCCAGTTGATTGATTGGTAGGTTGAGTCGAAGTGTCTTGTGTAATTCTTTGTAAATCATATTCCTGTACGATTCTTGACCATGAACTCCAATTACCAGAAATACAAAATCTTGTATAAATACCTTTATCTACTGTGTTTATAAAACTTTGTCTTGTTATATAATCGCCTGAACCTACATATCTAATTAATTCAACATTTAATATAAAATTAGTATTAGTAACAGGTATATTAGAAATATTAGCTGAACCACCCATAGTTTTACATATATATAATTGAATATTAGGTGAGCCACTTGATAGATTGAAATTATTTATATCTACAGTTTGACCTGTTATATCAATTCTATTTAAACTTGTTTTATTATCTACTTCAGTTTTTGTGTAAACATCTGGCTTATTGCTCAAACTATTATAGTTACCATCAAAGGTCGACC
Source organism: Bacillota bacterium (assembly GCA_032907345.1). Taxonomy (GTDB): domain Bacteria; phylum Bacillota; class Clostridia; order Clostridiales; family Clostridiaceae; genus JAJBWD01. The sequence goes on from JAJBWD010000074.1 coordinate 4,510, forward strand.
ATATCTTCCAACTTGACCATGTTCCTTGATACCATGACCTATATGCCCAACCATCTCCTCCACTTCTAAATATTAATATATGAAAACTATCATTATCGTTACTCTGAATTAAAAATCCAGATGTTGTATTATTCCAAGGTGAATTAGCAGTATTGGGTGCTTTTATAGGAGTTATATTGCCTTGTGCTATTACTGAAGGATTCAGTGCATTATAATCTGATACATTTACTGCATTACCTAGAAATGAACTTGTTCCTCCATTAGCACTTGCTGATATATTTATATCATTAGTACCATCGAAATTAACGCCATTTATCTTTCTTGCTGTTGCTAATTTTTCTGCTTTATCAACAACTCCATTGCTATTAGTATCATATTGTGCCTTAGTCATATCTCCATAACCTGCACTACCTAATTGATTAGCAGTAACAAAATTACTTGTTCCATCACCATCATTTGTAATTTGAGATGTTTTTATAGGAATTTTATTTTTAATTTCATTAATAGCACCTTTTACTGTCTTATCTGTTGTAGACAATGTAGCTGAACCAATAGTTGTATTAATATTATCTATTTGAGCCTGAGTATCTTCTGGTGCAGGTGTCCAATCTGTGGCTTTATTACCTTCCTCAACTTTTATTTTAGCTATATTAATATTTGCACTTGATGTTGCCCCGGTTGTTTCAAATCTAAATCCTTGAACAGTATTTCCGTCACCGGTAAATGTCCAACTTAATTTTGTATATTTACCTGCTGGTATAGTTTGTTGTTGCCAGTTAACCCTAGATGTAGATACAGTTATTCCAACTTTTTGATTATCTGCGTTAGCAAAAAAATATGCTGATATTGTCCATGTTTTAGAAGTATCTGAAAAATCAAAACCTTGTGCCGATGTATCTGAACGAATATAACTACTATCAGCACTTATTATCATTGCCTTAAATCCTTGAAATTTTGTACTATCTATTATTGATGCTCCTACTATTGTCCAATATGGAGAGCTTAAATCTTTAGTACCTTTATATAAATTTCTTCCACCAATTTGTACATCATTTATAGAATTATCAACTTCTGTTTTTGTTGGTACATCAGATAGTCCATATCCATCTCTAGTAGTAGGATTTGTTCCTGTCGTAACTCTGCCTTTTGCATCTACAGTTACGCTCCTATAAGTACCTGCTGTTACTCCACTATTTTTTAAACTAGTAGTAATATTTGCATTAGTAGAGCCATCAAAATTAACATTTCCTGTTACATCTCCCGTTAATGCTATATTTCTAGCTGTTTGAAATTTATCTGCTGTACTTGCATGTCCTCCATTTGCTGGCAGGCTTGTTGGAATAGCATTTTTTACTTCATTTATAGCACCCTTCACTGTTTTATCATTTGTAGACAATGTAGCCGAACCAATATCTGTATTAATATCATCTACGGCAACATTTAAATCATTCTTTGTTGCTAATCCATTTACAATTCCATTCATTTCTGTTTTTGTATAAACATCAGGTTTATTTACTAAATTGGTATAATCACTATAATATGAACCTTCTTTACCATCTAATTTATCAGCATCTAATGTTGAACCTGCTCCCATAAATCCACTTGTCCATATTTCTTGAAATGGTTGCCAAAAATTATTAGCATCTTTTTTTGTTCTAAACCATCTGCGTTGTTTTACTGTTGTATCTGCTCCTGTATACATTTCAACAACTTCTTGATATCCACATGTTCCAATATTAAAAGTAATTACAAAACCATATCCTGTAGTTATAGGAAATCCATTTGTAGCATTTAGCCACATCATTGAATATCCCTTAGGATAACTATTAATTAATTCACTTGCATTATATTTATTTGTTGCTATATTTACAAATGCTCCTGCATTAAAATTTTGTAATGCACTCCAATCTTTAGATATAGAAAGTTGTCCAACATTTGAAGATGCTATTCCACTATCTTTTAAATTACCATTTTCATCCATAATTAAAATATTATTATTTACAGGCACTAATATTTTATCAGCCTTTTTACCTATTTGATTTGACATGGTTGTAGCAAAATTAGGGTCATCACCTAATGCTGTTGCTAATTCATTTAATGTATCTAATGTACTAGGAGCTGAACTAACTAAAGATGCAACTTTATCATCTGTGTATATTTTGGAATTATTAAAAACATTTGCATCACCTGTTTGTAATTGTTGTATTACACTAGCTATTTGAGAATCAACATATGTTGTTTTCGATAAAGCATTAAGTCTTGCATTAAAAGCATCGCTTAAAACAACTTCATTTATAGGATTTATCATATTAATTCACATCCTTTTTAAACCACTTTAAACCATACTTGTCCTTGAAATGGAGTAGTTGGTTGTATGTTATCTACTATATTATTATTAATTTTATATTTAATACTATCTGATAACATTCCTTCTGATACCGTAATTGGATCTCTTCCACCTTCCATATGTGTAACAGCATGATTAAAATATAATTTACCTACATTTTTATAATAGAATATTAGGATTTCTGTTCCTGCTACAATATTATTAACAGATGTTCCTAATAATTGAATTGTTTTATAATTCCCATCATTTTTAATTCTATAATCCACATAAGGTGCCCTAATAACACCATTTATAGTAAGTTCTATACTATTTGGATCAATATTTAATATAGCATCTTCAGGCAAATCCTTATTAAAACCATTCACATCAAATATGTTATATTCAAATTGCCCGTTAGTTGTGGCATTCCATCCTTGCCAATATCGTACTGTTCTACTATCTAAATCAGCTAATTCTAATTCTTTTTGTTTTACTAAAGCAACATAACTATCCTTAATATCAGTCATTTCATTTTCTTTTGCTGTAACAAAATCAACTATTTCTTGTTCTCTTGTATTTACAAAAGTTGTTATATCTACTTCTTTTTGATTGATAAAATTAGTTATAACCGTTTTATTATTATTTATATAGGTATCAATATCTGCTTGTGCTTCATCTATATACTCTGTAAAACTATGATATATATTCATCCAATTTGTTTCAAGATTCGTTATACAATTTCCCATATGATTCCATGTTTCGGGATTTATATAATAAGGTGCTAATTCAACCATTAAATTATTCATTTGTGTAATTTCAGAAGCAGTTTTATTTGTTTTCTTCATTAATTGTTGTAAAGTATCTGCATCTTGTACTTTTTCTGGTGGAAGAGAATATAATGTATCAAAAGAATCAATTTTATAGTCTGGTCCAACAAAAACACTTCTATTTCCTGCCATAAATACCCTCCTTTTTAATTTATTAAGAATTTATAATATCGCACCCATACTAATTCTATCGTTTGTACTTTGCATAAATAAATAAACTATATCATTTGATTTAGCATTAATTATATTACTAGCATAATGTGCCATAATCTTATATTTATTATTAACGGTAATATATTTATATAAATGAAACATTCCATTATAATATTCTAATTTAAACATAACTCCGTTATCTCCATAGAGACTTGTAATTAATGTACCTTCTAACACTTTATTAATTGGAGTATAATCATCAATTAATCCTTTTAACCACAATTGTAACTGCCAATTCCCTTGATTATATTGAAAATATAATCCATTATTATTTTGATCATCAAATTGTATAATACCCTTCTCTGTTATACAATTTGCCCATTCTCCATCTTCTATAATGGCATTACCACTAGCTATATGTCCTAATGTTCTTATCGCAATCACCTGGATATTAACACTAGCATTTTCTTTATTATTAGTTAAAGTTATATAATTTGTAAACATTGGTGCAATGTATTCAGTAGTAAAAGATTTTTTTATATTAACTGTAATATTATGTTGAGTAGTAACTTGAAGTTCTATAGAATATTTTTGATTATTTGTCATACCAGAAAATTTATATTGTATATCATTTTGGGAAAATATTATAGGACTTTCAGATACAATATTCTCATTATAATCATATAAAATAAATTTATAATATTGCAATTTATCTTCTTCAGACTGATTATAACTACCCATAAAAGTATAATTTTGATTATTTAATATACTATTATCTATAATATTAGATATATCAATTATAGGTTTAGAAAAACAAGTTAATACAACCCAATCAGACCATGAAGAATATTGATTTTGATTATTATAAGTCCTTAAATGTATTCTATAAACTTCTCCGTTTTGTAATGTATTTGCTAAAATAGTATGATTCAAATACATAGAATTTATTTTATTAGCATATACTTGCGTATTATCTATAGTCTTTTGTATTTCTATCTCATTAGCTAATACTTGATCTCCTGTATTAGCAATAAATTTTATTACATAATCCTCTGTTGCATCAAATACACTTAATTCTGTAGTATTTATCTGTGGTTTAACTAAAATTTTAATCACCACCCTTATTTATTTTGTTAAAGTATAAAAGCAGGTTTATTACCTAAAATGTATTTTTGTGATTTATCATTATGTATATTTAAAATCAAAACCATATCTCCGATACTATATGTTGCATTATTTAAACTAAAAACATTTTGTTCTAATTCATTTATTGAGACAACATAAATATTATGAGAATATACTTGAGTAATTTTACCTGTTTCTAATTGTAAATAATTCATATTCTTTATCTTTATATCTATAACTTTATTAACAGATTCAATAATTTTATCCATCATTTGGTCTAATTCTAGATCTCTATTCTTCATAAAATCATCCTTTTATTAATTTTATTACATGTAAATTTTTGATAAATTAACTGACATTGTACCATCTTCTTTTAGAGGTAAATTGACTTTATCAACTTTATATTTGCCATCAATATTTAACTCTGGCCTATATAAGTAGACTACTTTGTTTACATCCATATAATACAAAGGCAACATACTCAAATTAAGAGTTTCATTTAAATTAGAATGCAATTCCAACTCATATTTAGCTCTTAATGCAGCTTGAGAAGTATTAAATATATTTTGACTGTCATTTACAATTAAGACTCTTTCTTCGCCTATATTATCTACTGAATATGGACTATTATTATCTGTATTACTTATCTCAGACCAGATTTGATATGATGGTAGTGGAGTATCTAATACTTCTGTCCATGTAGTCCCATTCATAATATAACTTATTGGTTGATATATTGCTCCTGCACTATCATACAAGGAATGTTCATTATTTTCACCATCTTTATTTATTTGTATTACTGCATCTTGTATAGCTTGTGCAAAAGATAATTTAATCTCCCACATATACGTATCATAAGTATATATAGCACTTAGAAAATTATCAGCATCACCATTAGAATATGTAAAACTATCTTTAACATTAGTATTATTATTTAATTGATTACCATCTTTATCATATAAAGGTTTATTAAACGATAAAGTAAATTGAGTTGTATTATTTATGCCATCTGTTACTACTGTAGCATCTAATAACTTGCTCCAATATTGATCTTTAGATGAAAATATAATACCACCATCATCAAAGGGCATTTGAGCAGAATCATAGATCATATTATTATTAGGTTTTAATATTTTACTATTTTCTCCTGTTATAGTAAATGTAACACTCCAATCACTATCACTATATATAGCTTTTGTATAATTATCTGCATTCCCATTATATTCAAAATAATCTTTTACATCTTGTCCATTTGTTAATCTATTTGCTTCTTTATCATATACTGGCTTATTGAATAATATTTTTACCATACTACTATTGTTTACTGGATTAGGATTATTCACACTAGGACTATCAATCACAGTAACAGTAGGTTCTAAAGAAACTCCTAATACTTTGACATAATTCTTTATATAAGTAAAATCTTGAGATTGTTGATCAGATATCGTCCAATTCATACCTTTTAAATCTATATCAATATCTGAATCCAATAACATTTTTTTATGTTCTAATACAAAATTTCCATCTATATCATAATAAAGAATATAATATTTATACATATCTACTAATTTTTTTATAGTATCATACATATTATCTCCTGCATCAGCAGTTAATGTATAGGGTAATAGACATTTATTTTCTTTGTCATCTACTATATCATCAATTAAAACATTGGTCTCTCCTCCCAAATCTACTACAATATGTCTTATTGCCTCCGATATGGGGATTCCCTGATTAGCTATTTTTATAGCTGTTTTAAACTGACCATTTATTTGACCTGTAAAATTACACATTAAATCTAAACCATTTATTGTCAAAGTATTATCTATAGATGAATAATTAGATTCAATAGTATTATATAAATAAATGCCCTGATTAAAATAAATAATTTCATCTGTTAATATATCTTTTATCCCTGTCTCTAATCTAAATTTCTTATTTGTCCATATTAAAGAATATTGACCTGGAAGCAAAGATTTATTTAAAAGTATTTTTAGATTAGAACATGTTCTTTGTATACTTTGTGTACTATCAATATCAATTTCACCATCTACGCTCCTACCCTCTAATTGACCAATAATATTATTAGTTTTATCCATTACTGATATCCTAACATATTGTTGTCTAATATGTTGCCTATGCACTCTAATCTGTTGTTCAGTAATCATGATAAATTACCTTCTATTAATCCAGAATCTACTAAAGCTTGTAAAGAATTAACATCATCTATTTCATAAAAATCAAAATCTATACTTTGAATTGACCTATTTACTTCTTTTACTGGTGTGAATTTTACACTATCAGATGGTATACTAACTAAAATATATGTACCTTCTGATTCTTTATAAATTTTAGGTTTTTCATCAATTAAAAAATTATATAAATTTTCTCTATATTTTTTTTCTGACTTTCTATTAATATCATAATAAGAATCATCAGTGACTAAAGTAGCTTTTACATGTCCTTTTCTATATCTTAATTGACCATTTGATACTCGATATGGATATTTTGAATTTAAAGTATTTATAAATGTGCCTTCCGATACAGTCTCTATTTCTCCAACATCTAAATCTGCCCATAAACAATATTGTTTATCTCCTGCACCCAATATATATACAAAGTCATAATCTGTAGAAATTGTCTGTATACCATAATCTCCTTCAGTATTTTGTACTCCTACTGGTAATACAGCATAATCATAATCTTGTAAACTTTGTACAAATAAATCAGACCAATTATATTCTTTTTTATTTATATCAAAAGGTAAGTCTTTATATGTAACCCAATTTAAATCATCCGTTTTTTTCTTTTTTATTCTAATAAATTCAATAGGCATGCCAGCTAATGTAATATTCCCTGCTTCAAAATTTAAATCTTGGAATTTACATTGAAAAATAGTATTATTACTCCAACTTTGTTTATCTTTATTAGTAAGTAATTCATTTCCTTTATCTATTTTTAATTCATCAAATATTGCATTTTGTAAATCCATTTGATGTACATCTCCTATAGGAACATTATCATCAAAACAATTTCCTTGAAAAAAGCTAAACCCAACTAAAAACAATTATATCACCATCCTTTATTAGAGATTATAGAGTAGATATTAAATATCTACTCTATATAATTATTGCATTTTCACAACTTTGGCAGGTAATTTATAAGTAAAAGCATTGACTATATCATCACTGTCTTTAACATCTGGAAATTCAACCTTATCAACATAAACATTTATTTCTTGTGTAGATGAAGTATTATTTGATATATTGCTAATATTTCCACTTAAATCCGATGTAGTGAATGGAACTATACTATGAGGCATATTCAATTGTTCAATATTGGCTTCTTCCAATGCCTTTACCAAAATCATAAAATTCTCAGTATCATTTGGATTTAATATCATTTCTTTTTTATGCAATACTGCTAATTTACCACTATCTCCTGCCCAATCTCCTGTATATCCTCCTGTGTCAAATTTACTTAAATCTACATTCTTATTAATTGGTACAACACCTTGTGATGACAAATAATCTTGATATGTCTTATTTGTATCATATCTAGTTGTACCTGCTCTACCACTAAATCCAGTACCATATTGTATATTAATTGAATCTCCATATTGTGCTTTCAATATAGCTGCATCTGAACCTTTTGCAAAAACAACTGGTCTAGTATCTACATTTCCAATCTGAGTTGCTGTACCAGAACTAATTTGGACTCCTGCTGCTGCCTGTGCTGCTAATAACTGATTTATTGCATCTATTGCTTGATTAACATTATCTTGTACTGTTACAACCATTTGTCCCATGCCATTATAGGTAACATCATTAATATTAGACATACTTTGAGTAACAGTGGCTAGATTAGTATTTGCTCCTACATTGATAGCATAAGATTCTTTTGTTTGTGCATCTTTTACAATAACAGTCTGCTGGGTAGTGGCGGTATTTTTTTGTTGTGTCGTTAATTGATCATACTTAGTTTCTAAAGAGAGATTCCCTTTTTTAAACTTTTCCAATTCGGCTAATGTAGCATTTCTGTCTTTACCATAAATTGCAGTAGCACCAGATTGTTGAATCTGTCCTTGTAATTGATTAGCAAGTCCTCCTCCGACTACTTTATCACTAGCATTTAATTGTATCTTATCAACTTCCATTTTTGCAGTATCTATCACATCATATAAACTGGAATCAAGTGTCTTTATAGCATTTTGATAATCTGCACCTGTAGCATATACTTTAATTTTCTGTGCCATTTCTCCACTAGAATAATCAAGTATATTTTTAGCAGTATCCTGTCTATTTGCCCCTCCTAATCTAGTCGCTCCATTAAGATTTAATCCTGGCGTAATACCTTGACCATCTACAACTAAATCTCCTGGTCTTAGATTTAATTTAGAGAATTGCTCTTCAGTCCATCCATCAACAGGAATATATCTATATTTGTCTCCGAATGATGATTTCGCATTAACTAAATCTGTACCTGAACCAACTATTACATATGTACCACCATTATCAATTGCATCTTGTGCTATTTGTTCCTTTGTTGAATTCCTATCCTGTCCCCACAACCTAGTACCAGAGCCACCATTTTGATTAGGATCTATACCAAATGTAACTGATTCTCCACCTATCAATCTATCATTAGAAGTCATTTTTATTTTATCTCTATCTTCTGCTGACATTTTAGATATATCGACATAATTATAACCATCTGTACCATAAATCGCTTTAGCATTCTCTAAATCTGCTAAAGAGCCATATATAGTATGACTAGTATTTTGTTCTGTAGGATTCTCATTTAATTCTGGTAAAGTATTTAAGATACCATTCTGTGCATCTACAAAATTAGGATTTAATTTGCTTATATCAGACAATATTGATTGTACAGACGATGATACTGTACTCGTTATATTTCCAAAAGTTGTACCATATATATTTTCCATCTGTGATAAACTATCTGTTACAATTTTATTAATATCTGTTTGTCCAGTAGAAAATAAATCTTTCTGATCATTAAATGCATCTTCAATATTCTGTTTGATCCTATCCATTGTCTCTTGTCTGATTTGAACTTCTTGCTCTAATTGCTCTTTCTCATCATTTAATGAATCTTGTTGATGTTGCTGAACAGTCTGTCTTTCCCAATCATTATTAGACGTCTGTTTATCTCTTAAATCTTTTTCATCTTGATCTACTGTTGTCTGATTTGCTACATAAGTCCAGTTCCAATTACCATTTTTATCTTGAGTTAATTGCTGAACATTTCTTTCATTCTGATCCTGTTGAAGCTTTACTCTTGCTTCTTCTAAATCAAGAAGATTTTTGTTCCTAGTCTCCTGTTCCTGTAAATTTTGTTCCTGCTTATCCATAGCTTTTAACTGAGCATCTATAGCATTTTCTCTAGCTTTTGCAGCATCCTCAAATTCTTGTTTTGTCTGTCCACCATAAATCTGTTTTTCTACTAAATCTAATACTTGATTTTCTGTTTGCTCTTCTAACTGCTTGTATTGATCTATCCTATCCTGCTGTATATCATTTTGTTTCTGTTCTAATGTATTTACTTGATCTAATAATTCTATCTTTTCTTCTGAACCATCTGCAAATCGACTAGCTTCATCTTGTAATAATTTAATTCTATCAGAAATTATATCGTTCTGCTTTTCATCATCTGATATAATTTTATTAATGATATCAATCTTATCATTATATCCTTTATCAGTTACATTATCTAATTCTTGAAACTTTGCTTTTAAATTAGTTATGTCATTTTCATATGATTTCAATTTATTTGATAATTCTAAATCAGCTATTGTATTTTCAATATCAGCTATATTTTTATTAGTATCTAATAAATCTTTATTTATTGCATCCTGTTCTTTTAACCATACTTGATTTGTTGTACCATATTTTTCATTAGATATTAATTGTTTAACATAATTTAATTCATCTTCTCTAGCTGCCTTTATTTTAAGTTGCTGTTCCAACTCTTCTTTTGCAATATCTAATTTACCCTGATAATTATCCTTATCTTTAGTATCTAATAAATCATATTGCTGTTGCAAAGTATCTAATTTATCCTGATAAATCTGAGTTTTTGCCTGATAATCAGCGGTAATCCAATCATCAAATGCTTGTTGCAATGTCTGTAGCGATTGTTGCTCTGTGGCTTTTAATTCAATTAACTGACTTTGCAATTGTTGTATATAATTAGCGTTCCAACCGCCTTTTTGAATTTGATTTTCTATAAATTTCTGCTTTGCATTATAAGTATTATATTGAACATTCATATCCTGCCATTCTTGCTTTAAAAACTCAACCTTTTCCTTGCTTCCTTCATTATACATATCAGCTTTAGTTTTTACTGCTTCAATAAATTTAGCATAAGAATTTATCTTATCATCAAATTGCCCTTCTTTAGCTTCTAACTCTGCCCATGCAACTTGATCTATTTGAGCTTTTAAATCTGGAATTGATTGTTGCAAACTTTCTACTTGTGATAGTAAACTCTCATATCCTGATTGTGCTGTGTTAGCAGCATCTTCTCCTGATACCAATCCTGTTGAAATACTAGCTGTGCCTCCAACATTACCAGAATCATACTGTCCTAAATTATATTGTCTATACATACCATTAACAGCATTTCTATAGTTACCATCTGCTGCATAACCATGCCCTACAACAGTATTCAAAGCATTACTAAAAGAACCTCCAACACCCCATCCTGCCAAAAGTTTTGCATATGCTTCAACACTTTGACCCATATTATCATAATGTACATAGTGACCACCTTCTGGTCTTGCACTACCCATTTTGCCATTATGTCCTGTCCAAGTCATACCAAAATAATTATTATCATGTCTTGCTAAATAACTAGTACCACTAGTTGATTCCCACATAGCTTGAGCAATTAATAATGATGGTGGTATACCATACTGCTTATATATTGAATTAGCATAAGGTAGCATATTCCCAATAAAACTATTTGAACCAGTATATTTTTTGCCACTACTAGACGAAGATCCCCCTGCATTAGTTATTGCATAATTGACTCCAGAATATTCCGTTGCCATATTTTTTAATGAAGCTGCATTTGCATTATTAGCAGCTATATTTTGATTTGTTAACTGTAATTGTTCCTGTAATGCTTTCTTCTTCTTTTCAAGAGTTGCTATATATGCATTAGAATGATCATTCATTGTACCTAAAGTATAATCATAATTTTTAATTGCTAATTGTACTTTATTAATTTCATCTTCATATGCTTTCATAACATTAGTAGCTTCTTTTACTGCCTGAGTTGCTCTTTTCTGCATTTCTTCATTAAGTTTTGTTGCCTGTGTATTGGCATCTGTGGCATCAGTATTATCTTTAGTTGCCTTAGTTTTCTTTTCTTCTTCAGGAGTATATCCTTCATCAGCTTTTGTACCTTCTTCTGTAGCCGAAGTTGTACCATTAATTGATTTCTCTGCTTGAGAATATAATTTATCTATTCCTGATAATGCATCTTCTATTTTAGATACAGAAGATGCATAACCTGATTGTGTTTTATCATAATTCTTTTTAAAAAAAGGATCATTTTGAAAAGCATCACCACTAAATAAAGCCTTATTACTTTGAGCTTCTTCTTGTAACATAGCTATTCTAGCCTTTGCTTGTTCATAAGTAGTTTTTGTTTCACCTATCTGTACTTCCTGAGCTTGTTTACTAGCTTCTAGTTTAATTTTTATTAAACTTTGTACAGAAACTCCTTCTTTCCCAAGTATACCTATTTCTGTATTTAATAATCCAGTATTTTTAATAGTAACATTACCATCTTTATCTTTTTGTGTAACTAGTCCAGAGACTTCACCACTTAATTTATTGGCAATAGTACTCATTTTATCTTGTATCTCTACATTAGGAACTGATATCTGCTGTAATTTCTGATATTCAGTTCCTAATGAAACTATACTATTTTTGTGATTTATTTCGGCTTGAGCTGTTTTTGAAATCTTTTCAACGGTATCATCTATGCCTATTTGCTGTTCTGCTTCTGTATATTTATATATCTCCCCAGTAGTACTGTTAAAAGCTAATCCTGCATCTTTTAGAACCTTTTCTTGTTCTTTGATCTGATTATTTACCTTTGCCAATTTATCTAAATCAGGACTATTTCCAACTATGTTTTTACCAGCTATGCTTATACCAAAAGATGGATTTTGCATTTGTCCCTGTATATCATTACGTTGTTTTATTAATTTTTGCAAATTTTCTTGAGTTTTCTTTAAATCTGATGTGTTAGATTTTATACCTGCTACATCATTCTCCTTCATTGCTTCGGTTAATCCAGAATAAGATTGCTTTAAGTCATCTGTTTGTTGTTTTAAATCCTTCTGATGTTGGATATGTTTAATTATTGCTACTCCTGCAACTCCTAATGCAGCTATAATCCATGTAATAGGATTAGTTAAAAATGCTAAACTTACAGCTTTTATACTTGCTGCTAATGCTGTAAAACTTGTAGACAATAATGCAGACATACCTCCAGTTTCAGCCATAGCAGCAGGCAATAATTTAAAAAATGTAATTATTCCTGATCCAGATAATATTTTAGCATTTTTTATTATTAATACCATTGCAGTTCCTATACCTGCTAATGCAATACCAGATTTTGGTGCAGATGTTGTTATTGTATCTAAAGATTGTATAAAACTTGTTAATCCTTGTAAAGCTTTATTTATAGTAGAACTTGATACAAGTGAAGTGTGTAAATCTTCTACTGCATGTTGGAAAGATTTTAATTTTGCTTCTGGACTATCTGCAAAAATATCCATTTTCTTTTGAGCATATCCAGCACTATCACCCATGTCTTTTAAGTTTTTATCTACTTGATCAAGATTGTTCATCAATGCTTGGAAATTATTAGCGTTTTCTGCTCCTGCAAAGGCCTTAGATATAGCCGATTTAGACACTTCATCTAGATTTTTCCACTTCTTTGCCAGTTCATCTACAACAGTTTCATAAGATTTAAATGTTTTAGGATCTGACCTCAAATTTATATTAGCATACCGTTTTAAGTCCCTTTCTACATTTGAAAGATCATCTCCGTTAGGATCAAATTTTTGTCCACCTTTTACATTAAGATATCTTGAAAACATTGTTGAAAAAGAACGTCCTATACTTGATGGATCTTCCCTCGTTACAGAACTTACAGTGCTTTCGTAAGCCAACAAATGATTAAAGTCAACTTTTGCAGATTTTGCCATATCAGCAGATTTGCTCATGCTTGTTGCCATTTCTGCAAACGAACTGGCACTACTATTATCAGTTTTAGTTAATTTGTCTATAACTGTCATCATTTCTTTAGCATTGGATGTATTCATTTTAAATCCATTTGCCATAGCTATTAATTGGTCAGAAACCGTCTTAGTATCTTGTCCACTTAATGTAGCACCAAAACTACTTGCTTTTAATAAATTTTTAGTTTCTCCAATAGAATTTCCAGCTCTTAGAAAATTCTCTGCTCCACTCATCATTTCTCCAGTGGTAGAATGTACTTGTGTAGCTAGATCAGAAAATTGTTCTGTCAAACCTTTCACTTGTTGTTGATTCATTCCAGTAATCATCTGAATATTTGTCTGATTTTTACTAATATTCATGACATCTTGAATAGCTTCTTTTATTTGATTAATTGTCCCAAACAACGCTGTTCCTGCAACAGTCCATTGTAAAATTCCTTTTATTGAACTTGCTAGTTGAGATGTAAAATTCCCATGTCTACTACTTAAATCTTGAATACTTGTACTCATATTATGTACTGATCCACTACTTTCATCTAAAGTAGCTTTATAATTATGTACTATATTCTTACCTTCATTAACAGAATAATTAACTGTTTTCATAGTATTGCCAAGATTATCTACAGATTCCTTTACACTAGATACAGTAGCTTTGCCATTGTTTAGCTCGCTAAAATATTTTTGTATATCACTAAAACTAGAATTCATATTTAAACCAGTAGTATCAAACCCACCTATACTAGTTCCCATTTTTTTCAATCTTTGTTCCTCGGTAGCTAATTCTTTTATTTGATTAATTTGATTAGTTATTTTATTACTATCGCCCATAAAATTATTAGAATTAAATAATCCTTGTGCTTGATTTTTTAATTTATTAATTTCACTATCTGGTATAATATTACCAAATTTAGTTTTTAATAAATCTATAGCCTGCTCCTGTTGTTTTATAGCATTGGTTATACTAATAATCTTACTCTGTTTTTTATCTAAATCAGAAATAGATTGTCTAAGTCCTTGTTGTTCCGTACTAGATAAGTTTTCATTTGCTTCTCTAGACTTATTTATAGCAGAATTTATTGTATTGTAGGTGCTTTCTAATTCTTTATATTGTGTTGAATCAACATCTATTTTACTACCATAATTATTACGAACGTTATTCAATTTGGACTGTTGTGAATCTAAAAAATTCTGTGTACTTTGTTGTAATTTTAAATTATTTATAGATCGGAAG
>JAJBWD010000075.1:0-3100 GCA_032907345.1 Bacillota bacterium
GGAGGATGCAAAAAAGAAAATAGGAAACGGATTCCTTATTCAAAGATTTAAAGGGCTTGGAGAGATGAATGCAGACCAGCTTTGGGATACTACATTAAATCCTGAAACCAGGACTCTTCAGAAGGTAACAATAGAAGATGCTGCTAAAGCTGAAAAGATGGTTTCTCTTCTGATGGGTGATGTTGTTGAGCCCAGAAAAAACTATATGTATAAGTATGCTGAATTTTAAAAGGAGACTAAATGGTTAAGAAATTAAATATTCCAGAAGACAAAAATATTATAGATATTCCTATAGAAGAGGCAATGCCGGAAAACTATCTCCCCTATGCAGTTGAAGTTGCAAAAGACAGAGCCCTTCCTGATGTGAGAGATGGATTAAAGCCGGTTCACAGAAGAATTTTATATGGTGCTTATCAGCTCAAGGCATATCCTGACAGGCCTTATTATAAATCTGCCAGAATAGTAGGAGACATACTGGGTAAATATCATCCTCATGGAGATACTTCTGTATATGATTCTATGGTTATCATGGCTCAGGATTTTACAACAAGGGAACCTTTAATAGACGGCCATGGAAACTGGGGCTCCATAGACGGGGATGGAGCCGCTGCCATGCGTTATACTGAAGCCAGGCTTACTAAAATAGCTATGGAAATGCTTAGGGATATGGACAAGGATGTTGTAAATATGGTCCCCAACTATTCAGATTCTGAAAAAGAGCCTGAAGTACTTCCTGCCAGATTCCCAAACCTTTTAGTTAACGGTGCCTTTGGAATTGCTGTAGGTCTTGCAACTAATATACCTCCCCATAATCTGGGAGAGGTTATTGATGCTGCAGTATATTCTATTGATAATAAATCAGCAAAAATAGAAGATCTGCTGAAGTTTATCAAAGGACCTGACCTGCCCACAGGCGGAGTTATTATTGGAAAGGAATCACTCCTTGACGCATATAGAACAGGAGAAGGGAAGGTTACCTTAAGAGCAAAATGTGAAATTGAGAGAATAGATAATGGAAAGCTGGCAATTGTAATTACTGAATTCCCATTTAGAAGAAATAAGGCAAGAATACTTGGAATCATATCCGACATGACCGGAGATAAAAGGCATCAGAAGGTATTGGAGCCTATAGCAGATATAAGAGATGAATCAGACAGAACAGGAATAAGATCAGTAATTGAATTCAAAAAATCTGTAGACTATGAGCAGGCAGAAAAGGTCCTTAAATACTTATATTCAAAAACTGATCTCCAGTCTAATTTAAGCTTCAATATGGTGGCAATAGCCGGCGGAAAGCCAAGAACGCTTAGTCTTAAGGAAATACTGGATTATTATATAATTCATCAAAAAGAAGTAGTTACAAGAAGAACAAAAAAGGAATTAGAAACTGCAGAGAGAAGATTCCATATAATTGAGGGATTTATTAAGGCCATATCAATTATGGATGAAATTATTAAGACTATAAGGGCATCATCATCTAAATCTGATGCTCATAAAAACCTGGTGGATAAATTTGAATTTACCGATATTCAGTCTGACGCTATTTTGGAACTTATGTTATATAGGCTTACAGGTCTTGAAATTACCTCCTTTGAGAAGGAATATAAAGAGCTTTCAAAAAAGATTAAAAATCTTAAAAAAATACTGGAAAGCGAAAAAGAACTGGAAAAGGTAATAAAAACAGAGCTTATAGATATTAAAAATAAATATGGTAATGAAAGAAGAACAGAAATTATCAGAAATGAAGAGGAAGCAAAGATAGATAAGCAGGAGCTCATTTTAGTTGAGGATACTGTTGTAACGATATCTAAGGATGGATTTATAAAAATGATTCCTCTAAAGACATATAACAGGTCAAATACAAATGTAGAGGATATTGAATACAGGGAGGGAGATTTTAATAAATTCCTGCTTTTCTCAAATACACTGGATAATATTATACTATTTACTGACAGCGGTAATATGTATAAGTTAAAAGGAACAAATATTCCTGAATATAAGTGGAAGGAAAAAGGAGAAAGATTAGACGAACTCATAAAAGGTATGGATTTAGGAAAGGAAAGCTTAGTTTCAGCTTATTCTATATCAAATATGGTATCAAACATGGATATAATCATGATTACATCAGCAGGCAGCGTTAAGAAGACACCTCTTTCTAAATTTGAAACAAATTATACCAAGATTATGGCTCTGAAGCTTAAAAAAGATGAAAAGCTGGTGTTTACATCACTTAGAGGCCAGGAAGAAGAAAGAGAAATATTTAATATTGAAACCGGTGATGGTTTAACATTTACAATAGAGGAACCGGAACTGACCGTATCAGACAGAAATATTTTAGGGATAAATATGTTCTCACTTCCTCCTAACAATCCTGTAATAAATGTAAGTAAAGCTGATAATGCAGTTTATAAAACATTTAAATTAAATCTTAGTGAGGATGGCAGAATAAGAAAAATTGAAGACAGGAATTACCATAAGAGAAAAGGAATAAATATATTTACAAATACATCCAGTAAAATTGTTATATTTACTTCAGACGGAAATTCTCATATAGTTGATGCATTCATGCTGGAAAACCTGGAGGGAGAGATAGGAATAGACAGCTTTATTGAAGGATTTGATAATAAAAAATATTGTGTTTTAAATGCTGTATCAACTTATGATTTTAGTGAAAACATAGACGTGGTTTATTTTACCGAAAAGGGAATGGTAAAGAAAACCGCTTTCAGTGAGTATAATGTAGAATCCTACTCTTTCCCAGGGTATAAAATTAAAGGAGATGATAAACTTATTGGAGTATCATTTTCTAAAGAAAAAGATGAAGAGATAATTCTTGTTTCTAAAAAAGGTATGTGCATAAGATTTGACCTAAGCTCTGTAAATTTAATGGGAAGGATTGCATCAGGAGTTAATGGAATTTCTTTGGAAGAAGATGAGCTGATTTTCTCCTGCATTTTAGAAAAAGATAGTATATATAATAAAATATTATTGAAATCATCCCAGGGATTTGTAAAGAAAATAAATATTGATGAGGTAAAGAAACAAAACAGGGCGGGAAAAGGGAAGAAAAAGAGGCTAGTGTTCTGAGATGAATACAGAA
>JAJBWD010000076.1:0-6664 GCA_032907345.1 Bacillota bacterium
CAAGATATTAAAAGTAATATAAAGAACGATACTGTCCCTACAACACCAAAGAAGAAAAGACCAAGGCCAGGATTCTATTAATAAAAAAGGAGTAAATATAATATGATAAAAAGACAAGTTACATTAACAAAAACGGTTGATTTATTAAATTCATTGCTAAAAATTGATAGAAAAGCCATGTCAGAGCTATTGCAAACTAGAGTAAAATGTAATAAAAAATTAGGAGACCATCCAACTGTACAAGTATATCTTAATAAAAAAGAAAATCAAGATTATGTTGGATTATTAGGAATATTAAATGGATTATTTGGTATCGCTGATGATGGGTCTGGAGCTATTGGAATGAACCTGGATGATAATAATTTAATAACAAAATTTAAAATTATAAGATAAAGAAAGAAGGTTATATAAATGAGTACTTGTATTAGCTTGATAGAAAGCAATGTAAAATTTAAGAAAGCAGATGCGGATGTAATTCTATTAATTTTAAAAGATTTTGCTAAAAATAATAAATTAAGATGGGGTGACGAATATGAGATATTATCTTCTAATAATATCGAAGAGTGCTTTAAAAAATTAAGATATCCTCTTACTGAAAAAGAAGATTATTATATTATTGATGAATTTGATGGCGAAAAACTAGGAGATGAAGAGAGAATATTTAATTCTATTTATAAATACATAGAAAAAGGAAGTTATTTTGAATATGCAGGTGAAGATGGAGATAGGTTTAGACTTGTATTTGGAGATAGGAAATGTGAATATAAATACCCAAAATTAATATGGGATTAAAATTATTAATAAAAGTTTTATTTTATATTGACAAAATTAATAAATAAGAGTAATCTTATATTGTAGTAAAGGAAGGAAATATTAAATGAATAGAATAATAGACGAAAGAGTAGACAAAAATCCAATAGCTTTTAAATATAAGAATTGGAAAGATAAAATTAGTAATAGGACTGTAATTCCTATAGACATATGGTATGGCAAAAGTGATTTTCATGATGGAGAACAATGGTTTTTAAAAGCTTATGACTATGATAAAGAAGATATTAGAAATTTTGCTATAAAAGATATATTAGAATATATTCCTCATGAAAAAGATTGGTATAAAAAATAATATTAATAAAAATATTAACCGAAGAGAACTTGGAATGAATTTAAATAAAGAATTGGAGAGTGGATGCTATGACTGAAGAAACTAAAAATGCCATTAAATTATTACAAAAAGAAGGTTATTTTATAAAGAAAATAACTAAGGAAATGAATAAAGATATGGATGAATGTATTGCAGCAGACGAAGAAGGAGAGCCAAAAGATTGCTGTGGATGTAGTTGTAATACATGTATTTTGCAAGATTAAATAACACAAAATAAAAACATCATTTTATATAGGAGATGATAATATGTCAAATTTATTTGTCACTCATGTTATAGAGAATTTTATAATAGAAAAAAATTGGGTAAAGCTAATCCAGGAACGTTTGAAAAAATAAGTAAAATATCAAAAGGTGATTTATGGAATTTTACTTGTAATATAATAGAAGCTTATAATAAAGATCAAGTCAACCATAAAATGATAACTGATATGTTAAAACTATAAAAATAATGGGAGATGATAATATTAATAATACATTAGTAATAAATTTATTAGCAGGTAGTGGAGCTGGTAAATCAACAATGGCTGCAAAATTATTTGCTATGTTAAAAGAACATGGAATAGAGTGTGAACTTGTTACAGAATATGCAAAAGATGCAGTATGGGAACATAGAAAACAGATATTTCAATGTCAGCCATACATATTTGGGAAGCAACTATATAAGATATTTAGGATACAAAATCAAGTGGATGTAATTGTTACTGATTCTCCAATTATTTTATCTGCAATATATGATTGTGAACAAGATATTGATTTTAAGAAATACATATTAAAATGGTTTAATAAATTTAATAATCTTAATTTTTATTTAAATAGAGTCGTACCTTTTAATCCTAAAGGCAGAAATGAAAAAACTTTAGAAGAAGCTAGAAATGTTGATAAAAAACTATTACATTTTTTAAATGATAATCACATTATATATAAAAAAGTAAATGGAGATGATATAGGTTGTAAAGAAATATTTGATATTATAATAAATAAAATTAATAAAAGATAATAACATTTAATAATGTTCATTATAAATACATATACATAAAGGAGCGATTTTTTGAAATTAGAAAACTGGATTAATACTCAAATCGGACAAGATATATGGAAACATAAATATCAGTTTAAAGATGAAACATTTGACCAATGGTTAGACCGAGTATCAAATGGGAATGAAGATTTAAAACAATTAATTATTAATAAGCAATTTCTGTTTGGTGGTAGAATTTTAGCTAATAGAGGATTAAATAAAAAAGGATTAAAAGTTACATATTCTAATTGTTATGTAATACCTAAGGTTGAAGATAACTTAGAAAGCATATTTGATACAGCTAAAAATTTAGCAAGAACATATAGTTATGGAGGAGGTTGTGGAGTTGATATAAGTAATTTACGACCTTGTGATATGAAAGTACATAATGCAGCAGATGCCTCTACAGGTAGCATTTCTTTTATGGATTTATATTCTAAAGTTACAGAAGTAATATCAGCCAGAGGAAGACGAGGAGCTTTAATGATATCTATCATTTGTACTCATCCTGATTTATTAAAATTTATTGATATTAAGAATGATTTGGATAAAGTTACAAAAGCAAATATATCAATAAGAATTTTAGATGAATTTATGAAAGCCGTTGATAAAGATAAAAATTGGACATTATCTTTTATTAATAAAGAATATAATGATAAAGTTGAACAAACTTATAGAGCTAGAGAGATATATCATAAAATTTGTGAAAATAATTGGAACATGGCTGAACCTGGTATGTTATTTTGGGACTCAATATGTAATTGGAATTTATTAAGTGAGGATGAAGAATTTGAATATGCAGGAACAAATCCTTGTGCTGAAGAACCCCTTCCAGCAGGTGGAAGTTGTTTGCTAGGTAGTATAAATTTGTCTCAATTTGTAGAAAATCCTTTTACAGAAAAGGCTATTTTTAATGGTGATAAATTTAAAAAAGCTATACAAATAAGTATAAAAGCTTTAAATGATGTATTGTTGGAAGGTCTAATGTTACATCCTTTAGAAATACAAAGACAATCAGTGAATCAATGGAGACAAACAGGTTTAGGTGTTATGGGGATTGCTGATATGTTACTAAAATTAAACATACAGTATGGTAGTGAAGATTCATTGAAATTTTGTGATAAATTAGGTTTTGTTATGGCTAATGAATCTATAAAAACGTCATCATTGATAGCAAAAGAACAAGGTGTATATCCTAAATATAAAAAACAAGCTATATTAAATAGTCCTTATTTTATTAAAAACACGACATTAAAAACTAGAGAATTAGTATATAAATATGGATTAGCACATAGTCAATTAATGACTATAGCTCCGACAGGTTCATTAAGTACTATGTTAGGTATATCTGGCGGTATTGAACCAATCTACAATATTTCTTATACAAGAAAAACAGAGTCGTTACATGATAAAGATGTATATTATAAAGTATATACTCCTATTGCAGAAAAATATATGAAATTAAAAAATGTAGATAAAGAAGAAAATTTACCAGCGACATTTGTAACTGCAATGACTTTAAATTATAAAGACAGAATTAATATGCAGTCTATATGGCAAGAACATATTGATGCCTCCATATCATCAACAGTTAATGTTCCAAATAATTTTTCTGTTAATGATGTTGAGCAATTATATATGTATGCTTGGAAAAAGAAATTAAAAGGTGTAACTATATATAGAGATGGTTGTAAAAGAAGTGGAATATTAACTAATAATACAGAAAAGAAAAAAGATATTGATGATAATAATAATACTAAATCAAATAATTTACCTAGAGGATATGTTATAGATGTAGATGACAGTTTAATAGGTCATAAACGTAAACTTCAAACTGGTTGTGGTAGTTTACATGTCGAAGCATTTTTTAGTCCAGATACTGGTGATATGATGGAAGTATATTTAAGTAAGGGGTCATCTGGAGGATATAATAGTTTTATGGTTGGATTATCAAGAATGATAAGCACAGCTTTACGAGGTGGAGTTACCATTGAATCAATTGTAGATCAACTAGGAAGTGTTATTCCATGTCCTTCATATGCTATTCGTTCAACAACAAAAAAGGATACGTCAAAAGGTAAATGTTGCCCAGATGCAATAGGTAACGCTTTATTAGAAATGCAAAATGAAATGTATGATGACGTTGGTTATGAAGAAATAACAAGTAATCCAATAAAAATAAATAATAAAAAAGTAGTTAAAAAAGAAAATACAACTGATACATTATCTAATGAAGAATCAAAATTCTTAATAAATAATGGTGAAATTGCATTTGCACAGAAATATAATAAGTGTCCTTCATGTGGAGAAGAATTGAGACAAGAGGGTGGATGCATTTCATGTATTAATTGTTCTTGGTCAAAATGTGATTAATTAAAAATAAATAATAAAAATTAAAAGGAGATTTTATATATGGAAATTAAAGAAAATGAATTGTTATTTGCTAAAATTGAGGAGAATGCTATAATACCAACAAAAAGAGAAGAAGATGCAGGATATGATGTATATACATGTGAAACAGATACTATTGTTGTAAAGCCTTGCTCAGTCAGAATGATAAATACTGGATTGGCAATAGCTTGTAATAAAGCATATTTCCCAAAATTTTTTGATAAAGGTGGTATGGATAGCAAAGGTATCGTAGTAGGAGCTGGAGTAGGCGATTCAGGATATAGAGATAAATATTTTGTACCATTAAATAATATTAATGAGGATAAATGGCTTATAATTACTAATCAATCTGAGAAAGAAATTAAAACATCAACATGTTTTGATTTAAAAGAAAATAAATTAATTGATGATATAATTCCAGATAAAATTAGTGTTATAGATGATAGATATGTCAATAAGAAAAATTGCATAATTAAGTACATTAACAAAGCATTTGCACAATTTGTAGTATTACCTGTTCCAGCATTAGAAACAAAAGAAGTCACATATGATAAATTACTACAATATAAATCTGAAAGAGGATTAGGTAAATTAGGATCAAGTGGTAAATAATATAGATAAATAATAATTAAGTATTAGGACAGTATTTTATTATACTGCCCTATCTATAAAAGGATGTGATATTTATTGAAAGTAATAACGATAATGCAACCATTTGCTACTTTAATTGCAATTGGGGTAAAACATTATGAAACAAGAAGTTGGCCGACAAAATATAGAGGAGAGTTACTTATTCATGCAGGTAAAGGTATAGATTATTTATATTTATGCTATAAAGAACCTTTTAAAAGTATATTAAAACATTATGGCTATAATGATATGAGTGATTTACCTATAGGCAAAATTATAGCAAAAACAGTATTAAAAGATTGCATTCAAGTAAAAGAATCTAATATATGTATTTCTCCAACAGCCATATTAGAAGATAATACAGTAATCAAAAATCATGAGTTTGCTTTTGGTGATTATACTGAAGGACGATATGCTTGGAGATTAAGCAATATTAAATTATTAAAAAATCCGATATCAGCTAAAGGACAACAAAGAATTTGGAATTATAAAGGAGATATATGAAATGAGTTGTAAATGTCAAGAGCTAAAAATAATAAATAATTGTTATGTAATAGTAGATCGATATAAAGAAGGGATTACATATAGATACACTTTACTTATTATTAAAGAAAAATATCAAGATAAATATAGAATAGTAAATTTGACTAGAGGTCATATTTGTAAATGTATATTTGACAACCTAGAAGACGTTAAAAAAGACTTATTAAAAAATCAAGAGAAAAGTAATTTAAAAATATTGAGTATTCAATATTAAAGGGGGTAATATTTTATGTATACAAGTTATTATGCTAAATATAAAGGTAATAACGGTATTTCTATAGCAGGTAAATGTCCTAGTTTTTATAAAGGTAAAGAATATAAAAAATTAGCACCAAAATATACTTGGTGGAAAAATTGGAAAGATGATTTAATTGATAATAATGAATATATTAAATTATATTATGAAACTGTATTAAATAAATTAGATCCTCAACAAGTATATAATGAATTAGGAGAAAATGCAGTATTACTATGTTGGGAAAATAGAGATAAATTTTGTCATAGACATATTGTTGCTAAATGGTTAGAAGATAACTTAAATATAAAAGTAACAGAATTAGATTAATCAATAAAATTGGAGGAATTTAAAATGAAAGTAGATATTGCTATGATAGAAATAGAAAGACATAATTATCCTTCTAACAGTGATATAAATCAGCATATTAAAAATATAAAAAAAATAAATATAGGACAACTTATAACACATATTGTCCCACAAATCGGAGAAGTTATTGCATTTGAAAATAAAAATTATAGAGTCGCAGAAGTTATACGCACAGTTAAAAACAAAATAGAACAGTATACTGTTTAAGTAGTTGAATATGATAATAAAATATTTCAAGAATATGGCAGCCATACTTGGTATGAAGATATTCCATTAGTAACTGATATTGAATAATCATAAAATATAGGATTTAATG
>JAJBWD010000077.1:0-4283 GCA_032907345.1 Bacillota bacterium
AATTATAACAAAGAGGGATGATGCTCTTTTCTCAGAAAAACAAATTAACATATTTAAACAGCTTGGAACTTATTCGGATTTTGCATCATTATATGCACCCATAAAGTTTGATGAATTAAAAATTGGTTTGCTGTGTATTGAGAATTTTGATGAAAAAGTATTTTCAGAGATCTCAAGATTGGTTTTAAAGATTTTCGCTCAGCTTATATCAAACTTTTACTCACTTAAGGTTCACCAGGAACGTGAAAATAAACGGAATAAAGAGATCATTAATGCATTAGTATCAGCTATAGAAGTAAAAGATGTGTATACAAAAGGGCATGCAAAAAGAGTTGCAGAAATAAGTCTGAAGCTGGCAAAAGTAATGGGAATTCAGGGCAGCAGATTGGAAACAATTGAAACTGCTGCAATTTTGCATGATATTGGTAAAATCGGTACTCCTACAGAAATACTAAATAAAAAATCATGCTTAACAAATTATGAATATGAAATTATAAAGAGACATCCATTAGATGCAAAAAAAATATTAGAAAAAATAGAAGGCTTTGAAAAGGTTATGGAAATAACTTATATGCATCATGAACATTATGATGGCTCCGGTTATCCGCAGGGTTTGTCAGGTGACCAGATTCCTATTGAAGCACAGATCATTGAGGCAGCAGATTCATTTGATGCAATGACTTCGAAAAGGGCTTATAGAGATGCAATGAGCATTGAGACGGTAATGTCCATATTCAGAGATCAAAGAGGCAAACAATTTAATCCTATCGTTACAGATGCAATGCTTAAATTATTTACTTAGGTGCCACCCAGTTCACAGTTCACTTTCTAAAAAGCCACAGATGTGACATGTGACTTGGGTGGCATTATGCAATTTTCTCAAGAATGAATTTATCTATTACATGGGCTACCCCATCTTCTTCATTTGATAAAGTAATGTAGTCGGCTGCTTCTTTAATTTCATTAAATGCATTACCCATTGCAACACCAAGACCTGCGTACTTTATCATATGCTTATCATTTCCTGAATCGCCTATACATATGATTTCATTCCTTTTTATTCCCAAATTTTGAGATAGTATCCTGACACCCTCACCCTTATTAGAATTTTTTTTGATCACTTCCAGGGTATATGGAGTAGTCTTAAGAACTGTATATTTTTCAAAAAGCTCTTTAGGAAGATAAGACATATCGCTGAATAAATATTTATTGAATTTTTTATTTTTTATTAATTTGCTGCGGTCATAGTTTATATTTGGGAATATTTGTCCTATTTCCTTATCGATGCTTATATCTTCGTTTATCAGTGTGAATTTTGTCAATATGGTATCTTTCCTTATGTCATTTTTATTGATTATTTTTAATGGCACCATATTTGATACTGAATCAAAGTAATTGTAGACTGAATCTTCAGGTGAAAGTATTGCACTGTCAGTATATATATTATAGGTTATATTAAGTTTTGCGCATAAATCATCAATATAATCCAAATCCTTAAGATTTAAATTATTATACTTGGCAATTTTGGTCTGAGTGTTATTTTGAATAAGTGAGCCGCTGCAGGTAATTGAATAATTATCACTGCTTAATAAATTTAATTCTTTTAAGTAAACTTCAATTCCTTCCAGCAGTCTGCCTGTGCATATAGCTACTTTTACTCCAGCGTTTATGGCATTTCTTATTGCAATTTTATTGACTTTGGATATCTGCTTTTTATTGTTTAACAGTGTACCATCCATATCCAATACCAGTAGTCTGTACATATGATTCCTCCATTTTATTATATGTTATTTAAATTTAATCCTTATTAAATATAATTACATAATATGATTAATTTATATTTTAGATTATACAACAGTTATAAATAATAATGAACAATAAAATCTATACTGAAATAAAGTAAACGTTTATAATAGCTTAAATATAAAAAATATCTTTATCTTTGCTTATATAATAGTTTATATTAAAGAATAGACATAATAAGAAAGTAAATGTAAGAGAACTGTTATATTGTAATCAAATGAATTTATAGAAAATATTGTAAGGAGAATTAATAATGAGTGAAAAAAAGCTGAATAAAATTAATTTTGCAATAGTTGGGTTTGGAGGAATTGCAAAAACACATGCCATAGGAGCATATATTGCAAATCTTAATTTTAAATTAGGATATAGCCTGAACTTAAAGACTGTAGTTACAAGGAAACCATGGTGCAGCTCTGTTAATGGTGTAAGTAATACACTGAGTCTGGAGGAAGTATTGGAAGACAGGGATATTGACTTTATTGATATATGCACTCCTAATGATTCTCATCTTGAAATTATAGAGAAGGCGGTTAAATTCAAAAAACCTGTATATTGTGAAAAACCACTGTCATCTAACCTGAAAGATGCTGAAACCATGGAGGAACTGGTAAGTAAAAGCATGATAAAAAATGCTGCAGCCCTTACATATAGATTTGTTCCTGCCATAAGACTCATAAAAAATGAAATCGAAAAAGGCACTATAGGGGATATAATAGATTTCAAAATAAAGCTATATCATAAAAGTTATCTTGATCCAAATAAAAAGCCATCATGGAGAACGGATAAATCTTCAGGGGGAGGAGCTTTGATGGATCTTGGGGTTCATCTTATAGATATCGTGAATTTTACACTGGGAGATATTGAAAATGCAGAATGCAGCACGCGAATATTTTTTAAAGAAAAAACATCAGTGGATGAAATTGCAGCCTGCAGATTATATCTTAAGAATAATGTAAAAGGAAACATGGAAGTCTCAAGAATTTTTGCTGATAAGGATGAGCCAACCACTTATGTTATATATGGAAGCAGGGGAAGCATAAAAATGTCTTCTGATAAACCATATACAATACAAATATATGATTATGAAAATGACATTACAAAAATCATAGGGCCATCCGGTGCAGGAAACATGTTAAACTATTATCCGGGTGAAAGAAGTTCCATGGGCTTTTTCCAGGATTCTCATACTTCCAGCTTAGTTAACTTCTCAAATATAATTTTTGGTTTGAAAGATGACGGCTGTACACCAAGCTTTAAAGATGCACTTAAGGCACAGAGAATAATAGATTTATGCTATGAAGATAAATACGCGGTGAAATAATAAAAGTGACTGTTAAAAATCCAGATTATTATTTAAATTTTAAGAAGATAACTCAGAAAAATGGGTTATCTTTTTTTAGCAGGTATAGAGCATTTTAGCCCTTTTTTATAATAAGAAAAGAACTGCCGGCATATCGAACATGTGTTTAAAAGCTTTGCATTAGGGTATATTATGAATGTAAAAAAAGTAAAAAAAGTAAAAAACACATTATGAAAGGAAGGTTAATAAATGAAGCTATATAGTGTTCATGGATATGATTCCTTTGTTAAAGAAGAGGAAACCGGCTATCTTCAGATGGATAAAATAATGAAGAGGCTGTTTATGCTGGATAACAAAAGACCTGTTATAGATTTCCTGAATGCAATTTATAAAGATAATATAAGTTATAGTGCAAAGCTGTCATATGGCAACAAGGAGATTAATAATATTTCGGGTGAGTTACATAAATATATCTCCTTTTATGCTGATATGTACATAAAAGTTGAAGATAATGAAAACATATATGAGTATGCAATTGAATTTCAAACGGTTTATGAACAGGATATGTCAATAAGAATATTCAGATACAGCTTTGAAAAAGCAGCAAGAAACATAATAAAATTGAAACTGAAAAATTACATGGAGATAACACTCCCAGAGCCTTATCTTATAGTTCTGGAAGAAGAGAAAGATTTAAGGGACAATATTACTCTAAGAATTAATGTACCCAAAGGAGAGAGTATAGATTATAATATCAAGGTTTTAAGGTACTGGAAATATGATCTTAATAAATTATACAGTAAGAACATGTATCTGCTTTATCCCCTTCAGTTGTTTAAACTCAGAAAGGAAATGGAAAAAATGAGCAAAAGAAATTATGCCTATGAACAGAACAAAAAAGATATGTCAGCGGTTTATAATAAATTAAAAGATACAGTAAATAAAACTCTGATTTTTATTGATATGGCATATAATGATGGTAAAATTAATATATCAGACTATAATGAGATGAACGTAATTATTGAAAATTTGAATTCTTATTTTGTGCAGATGTATGGTAAATATGGAAATATAGAAGAGGAGATAGTAAATATGGTAAAAAGTTTTTATGATCCTAAGGTTGAGGAAAAAGGTATTGAAAAAGGCATTGAAAAGGGCATGGAAAAGGGTAAAAAAATCG
>JAJBWD010000078.1:0-4093 GCA_032907345.1 Bacillota bacterium
ATATTACTAAGAATTTGTAATACAACAAAACCAGGGCTATATTTACAATATATTAATAATTTGGCTATTCATGATAATTTTTTTATAGAGATAAGCTTACTTTTATGTTAAAATGTTATTTATATAAATTACAAAGGAGAAAAATGCTATGATAAAATTGATTGCCAGCGACATGGATGGAACTTTAGTTAATGATGAAGGAAAAATCAGCGATAATATATATAGATTAATTAACACTCTTCATGATAAAAACATTAAATTTGCTGCTGCCAGCGGCAGATTCTACTCTCAGCTGTGTAAGAATTTTAAGAATGTAAAATCAAATATCATAATAATTTCTCACAATGGAGCTTTAGTAAAATATAAAAATGACGACAGAACCATTTTTTCCAGCCCCTTGAAAGATGAATATGTAGAACATATACTAAATTTAAAAAGAGAATTTGGTGAAGAAATACTTATAGCAACTGCAAACAATGCCTTCGCACTGAACCCTAAAAAGGAAATCTATGAAGCCTATAAGTCCTGGGAGATACCTGTTAAACTATGTGCTTCCCCTCAGGAAATAACTTGTCCTATTTACAGGATAACTTATTTCAATCCGGAAGGCGTTAAGAATGAAACAATTAAATATTTAGAAAATAATTTAAGCCCAAACTTAGGATTTGTAGTATCGGGCAGCAAATGGATTGATATAGCGAATAAGGGAACAAGCAAAGGAAATGCTCTAAGAATAATTCAGGATAAATATGATATAAAAAAGAAAAATACCATGGTATTTGGAGATTATTATAATGATGTTACCATGTTTCAGGCTGCAGATTTCAGCTATGCTATGGAGAATGCTCCTGACGACGTTAAGGACAAGGCCAGATTCATTGCCGGAAGCAATAATGAAAATGGAGTTTATAATGTAATTTATGAATATGCTTCTTCAATATAGAATAAAAAAATAGCACAGTTCACTGTGCTTTTATTTTTAATTCTCTACAATTTATTTATAATGCTTGCCTGATACCCTGCACCAAATCCATTATCAATATTTACTACGCTTACTCCGGAGGCACAGGAATTAAGCATGGAGAGCAGTGCTGACAGGCCATTGAAGTTTGCACCATACCCAATAGATGTAGGAACTGCAATTACGGGTTTATCAACCAGTCCCCCAACTACAGAGGCCAGTGCCCCTTCCATACCGGCAATAACTATAACTACTTTAGCTCCTCTTATCACAGGCAGCTTGTTTAAAAGCCTGTGAAGTCCAGCTACACCAACATCATAAACTCTTTCCACCTTATTCCCAAATTCCTCTAATGTAACAGCAGCCTCTTCTGCCACTCTAATATCAGAGGTACCGGCAGTTACCACCGCTGCATAAGAAGCTGTTTTATCTGTTTTCTTATTTCTGATAGAAATTATCCTTGCTTCTTCATGATATTCTGCCATGGGAAACCTTGACTTCACACTTTCATAAAGTTCCTTTGAAGCTCTTGTGGCCAATATATTTGATCCATTATCATTCATATAATCTATTATTTTTATTACCTGATCATCAGTTTTTCCGCTGCAGTATATTACCTCAGGATAGCCTACTCTTATTTCCCTTAGATTATCAATTTTAGCAAAGCCCAAGTCTTTAAATGGAAGCTCCTGAAGTATACCGGCCCCTTCCTCTACAGTAATTTTATCTTCTTTTATATCTTCTAACAGGTTTATTAAATCTTCCTTATTCATGCATCTTTCTCCCTGCTCATATTCCCCATCTTATACCCTTCCAGATCAATAGAAACAAAGGTAAACCCTAATTCCTTTAATTTAGTATTTATCAGAGTGTAATTTTCACTTAAGAATACATCCTTAATTCTGTTTTTGGGAAATTCAATTCTGGCAGTATTACCTATGGATCTTATTCTTACATCATTATAGCCTAAACTTTTTATGAAATTTTCTCCCTCTTCAATTCTTCTAAGTTTTACTTCCTCTATTCTTTCTCCTTCTGCAAGTCTTGTAAGTATGCAGGGATTTGAAGGCTTGTCATAGGTTTTAAGCTTATGATAAAAAGAAAGCTGTCTTATCTCTTCCTTGGTAAATCCAATTTCCTTTAAAGGACTTATAATATGAAGTTCTTCTAAAGCTTTGAGACCCGGCCTGTAGACCTTAGTGTCATCAAAATTAGTTCCGTCAAATACATACTTTGTATCTAAATCACTGCATAATTTTTTTAAATTATTAAATATATATTTTTTACATAGGTAGCAGCGGCCATTTGGGTTGTCCATTATAGCTTCAGGAATTGGAAGATTTAATATTTTACTTTTTATTCCCTGCTCTTTTGCAAAGGCCTCTGCTTCCTCTATCTCGTTTTTAAACATATAACTGGTATACACGGTAACTGCCAGCAGGTTGTCCCCTAAAGCTTTTCCTGAAATATACAGCAGATAAGTTGAGTCTACTCCTCCTGAGTAAGCAATTGCTGCTCTTGAATATTTCTTAATTAATTCTATAAGATTTTTTTCTTTTTCTAAAAGCTCTTTATTCATTTTTGTCTTCCTTATTAATAATTTTATTGTAAAGCTGATAGGGTGACATATTATTTTCCTTTGCCAGCTGGAGAAGTGAGCTGTACTCGAATTTACTCTTTATCTTTTCCCCATCCATATATCCGTTTTTTACCTTTATCCTTCCATATTTCGTATCCAGATAGGAAAAATCTCTTTGAATACATCTTTTTTTAACATCTGTAATTCTAACTCCAAAAGTAGATGTGTTTTTTAATATAAAATCGGTGATTTTATCCTTATTTTCCTCTGAGGTTAAAGCAGAAAGAGTAATTCCCGGTCTTCCTTTTTTCATATATATTGGAGTAATATAAGCATCCTGAACTCCTATGCTGAATAGATCTTCCATTATGCTTCCATAATACTCAGGATTCATATCATCAATATTGCACTCTATTAAATAAGACTCCTCTTTTCTTTCTATCTCTCCCAGGTAGACTCTAAGCACATTAGGAAGCTTAGATACCTTAGTTCCCACACCAACACCAATCTTAAAAATTTTCATGTTTATATCATCAATTGCTCCCTTAGATACTGCTTTTATAATGGCAGCTCCAGTTGGTGTAGTAGCTTCAAAATCCACACCGTTAAAGCATATGCTGTAGTCTTTCATTATCTCAATGGTGGCAGGTGCCGGTACTGGGAGAATTCCATGGGCACACTTAACATATCCTCCACCCAGTTCTATTTTAGAAGTAAATATCTTATCCACATTTAAATATTCAAAGCATATGGCAGCTCCAATTATATCAATAATAGAATCCAAGGCTCCTACCTCATGGAAATGAACCTCTTCTATTTTCTCTTTGTGAACTTTAGCCTCAGCTTCTGCAACTATGTAAAATATCTTTTTGGATAAGTCCTTAACATAAGATGATAGAGATGATGAATCAATGATATTATATATATCCATCAAATTTCTGTGATTATACTCCGGCTCTATATGGACATCCACTTTTGTACCTGATATATTCTGCCTCCCGTCTTTATATATTTCCAGTTCATAACCTTCCAGGTTTAAAAGCCCAAGCTTTTCAGTAAAATATTCCTTAGGGACACCCAAATCAATAAGGGCTCCCAGATTCATATCTCCGCTTATTCCAGACTGACACTGATAATAAAGAATCATATATTCCACTCCTAATCATTTTTTCTGATTTTAATTGAAGTAATAAGCATCCCAAACAATATGAGAGCTGCTCCAAAATAAGCTCTTCCAGATAACTTATCACCTATAAGCACAGATGATGCAGCACCGGCTACAGGCTCCAGAAGAAATATTATGGCAGCATGGGTTGGTTTAAGATAGGGCTGCATTTTGTTTTGGACTATATAAGCAGCTACTGTACAAAAAAGTGATGTATATATTATTGCCCCGACAGATAAAAGTGTAAATTTTATGCTGAGTTTTCCTAAAAGTAAAGATAAAATAATCCCAAGACCTGCAACAATAACTATCTGCATTGCTGTAAGAAGCATTATATCCTTATCTTTAGCAAAGGAATCCACAACTAATATCTGAACTGCAAACAAAA
>JAJBWD010000079.1:0-27272 GCA_032907345.1 Bacillota bacterium
GGTCAGTTACTCAGGACTTTAAAGTGATTATGAATTCAAATGAAGTTAATAATTATATCAATATGCCCGATCATAATAATCTTTATGAAGTTAACCAGCTATTTAAAAGGTTTGAAATAAATAAAAAAGTATATGATCAGATAAGAATATTAAGCCCAAATGGTATGGAAGAGGCCAGAGTAAACTATAATTTTAATAGTATAAAAATAGCTGATAGAAGTAATATTCAAAATAATAGCAGCAGCAATTATTTTAAAGATATGGCAATCCTTAAAAAAAATGAAATATATATATCACAGTTTGATTTATATGCAGAAAATGGTATCATAGAAAATCCAATAAAACCTGTTATCAGGTTTGGCATACCTCTGTTTAATAATAATGGACAGAAATCCGGATTTCTTGTTTTTAATTATCTTGGTGAAGATGTATTAAATCAGATTGATAAATATGAAAAACTAAATAAAAATTACAAAATAGAACTGGTTAATAAACAAGGATACTGGATAAAAAGTGAAAATAAAGATAAAGAATGGACATTTATGTATCCGGACAAAAAGCAAATATCCTTAAAGAATGAAAAAGCAAAAATATGGGATATTATAAATGAAAAACACAGCAGTTTCGCTGAGGACAGCAATATGTACTATATCACATCAATAACCCTGCTGCCGGATAATGATTCTGTTTTTAAAAAAGGAATAGGAGATACTAGTTTGTATCTATTAATATTCCGTTCTTTAAATGATTTAGAATTTTTGGAAAATATTAATAACAGCGGGCTTTTAGGTATCGGAATAATTTCTGCAATACTTATGATGTTGATTTCTCTGTTTGCAGCCAGCATTTTAAATAATAGAAAAGAAGCAAAAGATAAGATGAAGATGGCCAGCACTATTATGGAAAATGCAAAAGAAGCCATACTGCTCACTGATTCAGAAACCAGGGTTATCTATGTAAATAAATCCTTCCTTAATATAACCGGATATGAAAAGAAAGAAGTATTAGGAAAGAAAACATCCTATTTTAAGTCGGGAAAGCATCCCTGTGAGTTTTATAAGGCAATGTGGGAATCCATAAACAAGCATGGAACATGGCAGGGAGAGATATGGGACAAAAGAAAAGACGGCAGACTGTATCCTAAAAATATGAGCATAATAAAAATAAGCAGGGAAAATGATCAGGTCGAATATTTAGGCATATTCGAAGATTTATCACAAATAAAAGAACAGGAAGATAAAATTAAAATTCTATTAGATTATGACGAACTTACCATGCTTCCAACACTGCACCTTATTAAACAGCTTATATCTGATAGGATTAACAGCATAGATAAGGAAAAAGAGAAAATCAGTGTGATTTCCTTAACTATTAACAACTATGATGAATTAAAAGACAGCCTTGGATATAAAAAAATTGACTCATTAATATTGGAAACAGTAGCTGTGATAAAAGAAAATTGTAAAGAAAGCATAGTTTTATCAAGAACAGGGAAAAATGATTTTCTTATATTTATGGTTTCATCAGAAAATAAAGACGCGGAAGAATTTATTGCTCAAATTATCAAGGAATTACAAAAACCTATAAAAATTGCTGAAGATTTCATATACCTTTATTTATCAATTGGTGCATCAATTTATCCTGATGATGCAGAAAATATAGAAGAACTCATTAAATATGCTGATTTGGCAAAGCATTATGTATATACAGGCAATAGTGTAAAGTATCATTTTTTCAATAAAAACCTTATAGATAAATATTTATATAATAATAAAATAGAATCTAAACTACGGGGTGCTGTTGAAAGAAGTGAAATTTATTTGAATTATCAGCCCCAGATTGACCTTAAAAAACAAACTGTAACAGGAGCTGAATCACTTATAAGGTGGCATGATAAGGAATTGGGAAATATCCCTCCTGATAAATTTATCCCTATAGCAGAGAAGACGGGACTTATTTTAAATATAGGAGAATGGGTATTAGATGAAAGCCTTAAACAGTGCAGATGCTGGAAAGATAAAAATATAAAATTAACCGTAGCTGTTAATTTTTCACCTGTGCAGTTCAAGAAAACAGATGTATACCAATTAATAGAGAAAAAATTGAATAAATATTCGTTAGATGGAAACTTTCTTGAAATTGAAATAACTGAAGGGCTTTTAATGGATGATAATCAGGAATTAAGAGAAGAACTTAAAAAAATAGAATCATTAGGAGTAAAAATAGCAATTGACGATTTTGGAACAGGCTATTCCTCTCTCAGCTATTTAAGAAAATTCAAATTTGATAAAATAAAAATAGACAGAGAGTTTGTAAAAGATTTCCCTGAAAAGGAAGACGGGACTCTGGCCCAGATTATTATAAACCTGTCTCATTCTCTTAAAATGAAGGTAATTGCAGAGGGAGTGGAGACAAGAAAACAATTTGAATTCATGAAAGATAATAACTGTGATGAAATTCAGGGATATTATTATAGCCCTCCGGTATCTGCAGAAAAACTAGAGGAATTGATTAAAATAAGGCCTTTGTAGGTCTTATTTTTTACGTAATTATTTAAAAAATCCGTTGCAAATTTACATAATTTGTGTTATATTTATTTTGTAATTGATGATAACGATTACGTAAAGATTTAAAGATCCTGAACAACATTTCCTCATTTAAGGTATAGTGTGAATCAGCTCTTAAATCTTGATTATTATAAAAGGAGGAATGTTGAAATGCCAGATAAAACATTAGTTTGCAAAGACTGTGGAAAGGAATTTGTGTTTACAGAAGGCGAACAGGCTTTCTATAAGGAAAAAGGATTTGAAAATGAACCACAGAGATGTCCTGAATGCAGAAAAGCAAGAAAACAAAGAAATGGCAATAGAGGATTCAGAAAGTAGTAATTAAAAACCCTATAGATATCTATAGGGTTTTATTTATGGAGAATGCATAATTACCATGAGATATAATTCTCCATTACGCATTCTCTTTATTTATTTTAAAAATTTGAAAGCATATCGTAAAAATCTTCCAGCATATATTCATTATATATTTTATTTCCCATAAGCTTAAATATAATGTCCTGATTTTTATATCCTTCTTTATATAGTTTCAAATTAGATATAAGTTTTTTTAAAGTATTATTATTCAGATCTAATAATTCCCTGATTTTTTCTTTTGAATAATAATCATCCTGAAGTATATCCTTAAGCTTTTCCTGCAGCTCAAGTTTATATGAAATATCAATTTTGTTATTTTTATGTGGGCTAAGTCTTCCTGAATGGTGTTCCAGGCATAGATATTTATAATTTAAACTAAACTCAAAGCCTCCCTGGCTTTTAAATATTATATGATGCCTATAGCCTTCTTTACCGCATATTTCACATCTTGCCAAGCAGTATACCCCCTTATATTTATTAGCTTAATTATAACATTTTTTTATTTCTCATTCACGATGTAAATAATGTATAATTAAGAAAAGTCAGAGAATTCATATATGTATTTTTGAGAGGTAAATGATGAAAATGTTAAAAAAAGTATTAACCGCAGCTTTTATTGTAACTCTGTTGATTTTATTTACAATTACAGGGTTAAACTATACCAAAGAAAAAGAAAAAATAAAAAATCTTAATCAGGATATAATAAGCTTAAACAGCGAAAAAACAGAACTGCTCAGTAAAAACAAGCAGCTCCAGGATGAAAATAAAGCAATAAAAGAAAAGCCCCAGGAAATTAATAAGACTATAAAAGAGATTGATGGTCTTATATTAATTAAAGATTTAGATAACACAATAGTTCAGGATTTAAGATATGCTACAGTTAATAATTTCACTAAGACTAAAATATACAGCAGCGATGTCTGTGCTTTAAGATTTGGGTCTGCTGTAAAACTTAAAAATGCAAACAGTATTCTTAAAAAGCTGGGCTATAGGATAAAGGTATATGATGCATACAGACCTGTATCTGCTCAGATTAAGTTATGGTCTATAGTTCCTGATGAGAGATATGTGGCAAACCCCAGCAAGGGGGGCAGTGATCACTCAAAGGGCTGTGCGGTTGATGTAACCCTTGTTGATAATAGCAATAAAGAGCTTAATATGCCCACAAATTTTGATGATTTTACAGGAAAAGCAGGAAGGTCATCAAAAGATTGGACTGGCGAGCAAAAGAAAAATGTAAGTATACTTACAGATGCCATGAAAAAAGCAGGATTTATTTCTATTAACAGCGAATGGTGGCATTTTTATGACAGCGATAAGAATTCTTATAAAGCCCTTAATGTGCCCTTGGAAGATTTCCTAAAATAGGCTTATCTGCTGATTTGAAGCTGGCTCTAAAAACACTTTTTCAGAAACTTTCCTGTCAGTTATTTCTTTTGCCAGATTATTATCCGAAAGAAAGCCTGCTTCTTCACCTTTTTTTAATATAAGGGGCATTCTTTTGTGTATGCCTTTCATATAGCTATTGGCTTCCTTTGTAATTATCAGGAAGGAGTCTTTAGTGTGTAAACCGCCTAAAGTAATAAATGGAGCTTCCCCTGATATTTTATATTTTACTTTTGTTTTGTCATCCCATTCGTAAAAGGAGTTAGCTATAATCAGGCATCTGCTTCTGTTCATATTTTTATAAATAGGTTTAGTAAATAAAGATTCTGACCTGGCATTAATAAGGCTTTTATTAATTCCATTAATAGTGATACCCCATTTAAGAGGCATCAGTTCATTATCCTTAGTTATAACAGGAAAAGTCTGAGATGGGAAAACATCACCTTTAGGAAATTTAACATTTGTTCCATTATTGATCAGATAACCATAATAATAGATAATAGAATCAAAATCAGCATCTAATAAAAACCTGCCGCACATAATATCACCTCAATTATATTTTACTATTTTAATATTTTTATGGCAAATAATGAATATTATCTATAAGGACTATATTGAAAGGAGCGAATTATGAATAAAGGGCAGTTAGGTAAGCATATATTAGTTGAATTTTATAATTGTGACGAAAAAATATTAAATGATGCAGATAAAATTGAATTATATATGAATGAAGCAGCTAAAGCTGCCAAGGCTACCATAGTTCAGTCTGTATTTCATGTGTTCAATCCTCATGGAATTTCAGGAGCTGTAATAATAATGGAATCTCATATAACAATCCATACCTGGCCTGAATATGGTTATGCAGCAGTAGATTTATTTACCTGCGGAGATACAATAGACCCCTGGACAGCCTTTGAATATTTAAAGGAAAAATTAAAATCTAAAAAGTATGAAACATCGGAAGTTGCAAGGGGAATATTAGAGAGGATAAATTACTTCTCGGATAAAAAATATAATAATATGAAATATAGACCTTAACAGGAGGAAATATGGAGAATTGGTTTTCAGAAAATCAATCTGAGGGAGTTAAATTTTCAATAAAGACAAAAGATCATATATATTCAGGAAAAAGTAATTTCCAGAAAATCGATATTTATGATACAGAAGGATTTGGAAGAGTTCTTGTAATTGATGATTGTATAATGTGTACGGAAAAAGATGAATTCATTTATCATGAAATGATAACTCATGTCCCTATGGCAGTTAATCCTGAGATAAAAAATGTTTTAATAATCGGCGGAGGGGACGGAGGAGCAGTCAGGGAGCTTATCAGATATAAAACAATAGGAAATATAGATGTAGTAGAAATTGATGAGCTGGTGGTAAAAGTAAGCCGGCAGTATCTGAATTTTACAGCTGACAGCTTCAAAGATGAAAGGGTAAGGATATTCATTGATGATGGGGTAAATTTTGTTAAAAAATCAGAAAAGAAATATGATCTTATTATTATAGATTCAACAGATCCTATAGGACCCGGAGAAGGCTTATTTACATTGGATTTTTATAAGAATTGTTACAGATTATTAAGAGAGGACGGAATACTTATTAACCAAAACGAAAGTCCATATTATATTAATAATGCAAAAGAGATGATAAGAGCTCACCAAAAACAGAAAAGTGTATTTAATATCAGTCTTTTATATCAATACATGATACCTACTTATGGTTCAGGTTATTGGTTTTTTGGATTTTCATCGAAAAAGCTCCACCCGGTTAATGATATAAAAGAAAAAGGGTGGAGGGAGCTTAATCTTAAAACCAGGTATTACAATATAGATGTTCATAAAGCAGCTTTTGTTCTTCCAAACTATGTGAAGGAAAGCCTGGAAAGAGGGGAATATTATTTCACACAAAAGTAATTGTATCCCTCATTTGAGGGATTTATAATTTTTTGGTATAATTAGTTTAAAATATTGTATAATTAAATTATGAATTTACTTATTTATTAAGGGGGTATATTATGAATTATGTACTGATTGGTTTAGCAGCTGTTATCATCCTATGGTTTATATTCACCTACAATGGTTTAGTATCCTTAAGGCTTAAAGTTAAAAATTCATTTTCACAGATTGATGTTCATCTTAAGAAGAGATATGACCTGATACCAAACTTAGTAGAAACTGTTAAAGGATATGCAAGTCATGAAAAGGAAGTATTTGAAGAAGTTACAAAAGCAAGAAGCAGAATTGACAGTGCAGGCACCATAGATCAAAAGGCAGAAGCTGAGGGAGGTCTTACTAAGGCTCTTAATCATCTTTTCGCTGTAGCAGAAAATTATCCTGAACTTAAGGCAAATACTAATTTCTTAGAGCTGCAGGGTGAATTATCCCGGCTGGAAGAAAAAATAGCTTTTGCAAGGCAGTTCTATAATGATACAGTTATGATGTATAACAGGAAGATAGCTTATTTTCCAAGCAATCTTGTTGCAAACTTATTTCACTTTACTGAGGAACCATTTTTTACTGTTGAAAGTGAAGAGGAAAGAGAAGCTCCAAAGGTTAAATTTTAAAAGGCTGACAATCAGCCTTTTATTTTTCAGCTTTTAAATCCAGCCTTCTTGATTTAATAAGAGGCAGCTCCTGCCTTACGTTTTCTAAGTATTCCATATCTATATCACCATATAATATTCCTTCCTTTTCATCAAGAGAACTTAATACTTCACCAAAAGGACTGCAGATAATTGAATTGCCATATGCTGTATAAGAGCTTAATTCATCTCTTGCTGGTGATATGCCTGCTGTATATACCTGATAATCCATTGCTCTTGATTTAAATAAAGTTTCCCAGTGCTTTGGACCTGTAGTCATATTAAAAGCTGCCGGTACAAATATCAATTTAGCTCCTCTGTCTGCCATGATTCTGAATATTTCAGGGAACCTGATATCAAAACAAATGCATACCCCCACCCTGCAGTACTTTGTATCAAATACCGTAATTGAGCTGCCAGGAGAAAAATATAAGGATTCTTTAAAGCTAATTTTATCTTTTATATCTATATCAAACAGGTGAAGCTTTCTGTGCTTTGCTATTAGATTTCCGCATCCGTCAAATATAAAGCAGGTATTATATAGTTTATCTTCATATTTTTCAGGAATAGATCCTCCTATAAGATATATTTTATTTTGGGCAGCAGCCATGCTCAGCATTTTAATTGTTTTACCGAAGGGATATGTTTCAGCATTTGATGCAAAGTATTCTGATGAATAGTGAGTATTGAATATTTCAGGAAGAGAAATTATTTCAGCTCCATTTAAAGCAGCTTCTCCTATCATTTTTTCAGCCTTTATTATGTTTTCATTTTTATTTTTAGATGGTTTTAACTGAATAAGTCCTATTTTTATAATAATCATCTCCTTAGGAAATTATAAAATTACCTTTGGCTGATTTTCAAGCAAAAATAACGAATGTTCTGCGTTTTTTTATTTGAAAAATAAATTTAAGATTTATAATTTCTCAGTTTAGGAAATTATAAAACTATATTTTATGCAATCTCATCTTCTTTATCTCTATTATATAATTTTTAATAGAATCTTTCTTTTAAATTTAATAAAATTGGGTTAAAATAGTAATTAGGTGATAATATAATGCTGAATGGAGGAGAGAAAAAATGAAAAAAAATAAAAATTATTTAGGAAGTGCAATTTTTTCACTTGCTTTAATTGGTATCGGAACTCTAATACATACTGCCATATCTAAGAAAAAAAGGACGTTCATAAAAAGAGAGGACGTAAAGGAAGAGGCTACTTACAAGTATAATTTTACAGATGAGGATAATGAGGATTAATCCTCATTTTTTTACTATAAAATCAGTAAATTATTATAAATCACCTGCTGACTAGCAGGTGATTTAACTAGGTAATATATTCA
The DNA here is from genome assembly GCA_032907345.1 of Bacillota bacterium. Taxonomy (GTDB): domain Bacteria; phylum Bacillota; class Clostridia; order Clostridiales; family Clostridiaceae; genus JAJBWD01. The sequence continues at coordinate 8,238 of JAJBWD010000079.1, forward strand.
CACTCCACTTGGCAGAATTCAGCGGTATCAAGATTTGCTTCATTCAAAAATGCTGTTAAGTCGTTAATGGGTTCTAGATTTATCTTAATCGGATTATCTTCTTTAATATAATACCAAACCTTAATCAGATAATTATTCGCAGTATTTACAGGACCAAATGCAAATTCTCCATACTCATCGGTAAATGTATAAGATATAGGTTCCAGGGTATTCGCTTCCTTATTCATAATATATAATTTCACAACGGCATCAGCAACAGCATTATTATTATTATCTAAAATTATGCCATCTATAATGTCTCTGTTATCTTCTTCAATTATAAATTTTCTTTGATAATCCTTATTCGTTTCCTCGTTTATTTGAAATAGTACTGGCTTTCCCACGACGACCTCCTGAATTTATTACTATAATAATATATGCATAAAAAAATAGATGGGTGTATTGCAAATTAATCTGTTATTTTATATGATGAAAATGCATGGTTAAATATATCATTGGGGGACTAAAAATGTATATAAAAAAATTATTTTCTCTTTCCTGGCCGGTTATGCTGGGAATGATACTTCAGACACTTTTAACATCAGTTGACTTGTTTTACATATCAAAGCTGGGAAAAGATTATGCCGCCGCCGCATCTCTTTCAAATTCCTCATCAACTGTAATATTTGTTCTTTCATCTCTGGTATCAGCCGGAGCAATTGCCCTGGTTTCAAGAAGCTATGGCAGCAGCGATGAGGAAAGCGTAAGAACTTTTTCGGGAATCTCCATAATTCTGGCAGTTATTATTGGGGCTTTTTCAGGAATTCTATGTTTTATTTTTACTAAAAGCATTCTTTCTGTTATGTTTGATCCAAGCCCTGAAGTTATGGCTTTAGGATACAGCTACTTATCTGTCATATTTTTGGGAACCTTTATAGTATTTCTGAATTCAGCGCTGAGGACAATCCTTCAGGCTATAGGTGATACCAGGACTCCTCTTGTTATATTTGGTATAGCTAATGCTTTAAATATTATTTTAGATCCTGTTTTTATGTTTACTCTGAACTACTCCATAAAGGGAGCTGCAATAGCTACTGTCATTTCTAATTTTATTGGATGCATTCTGATTTTAAGAGTTGTTATAAAAAAAATCTATAAAAATAAGTTGAATCTATTTTTTAGAAGCCTGGAGTTTAATTTAAAAAACTGGCTCAGAGTACTGAAAATTGGCTGGTATTCTGCTGTCTCTCAGGCTGCAAGACCAATTACAGGTATGTTAATGTTCAGAATAGTTTATTCCATATCAAAATCTGACGGAACAGCAGCTTTTGGTATTGGAGGACAGCTTTTTAACTATACTTTTATTTTTCTTGTCGGGCTTTCAACTGCAATTTCTATAATAGTAGGACAAAGCCTTGGAAAGGGAGATGTAGAGGAAGCGAGAACTGCAATAAAATATGGAATGAAATTTGCCGTATATAATATGATATTCTTTTCGTTTTTTTACCTGGTAATTCCGAAAGTAATTATTGGAATATTTATAAATGATCCAAATGTAATACAGATTGGAGCTAATTACTTAAGAATAGTATTTATGGGACTTATATTTGTGGTATATTCAACTATATATGGCGGAGTCTTTCAGGGGGCAGGAGATACCTTTCCACCAATGATGGCATCTATAATATCTAATGTGGTATTTAAACTGCCTTGTGCCTATTTCCTTGCCATGTTCATGGGGATAAATGGAGTTTGGACCTCTGTAGCTTTATCAGTAGTAGTTGAATCTGGAATTTTAATATATTATTATAAAAAGGATAAATGGATAACTAAGGAGATATAATTATGGAAAAATTAATATTAAGCAGCAGCAATATTGAAAGAGTAAAAGAATTTATTGAAAAAGACAATATATATAATCTTAATATCAAGGCAGTTATGGAAAACCTGGAGAGATATGATCTGTATGTTGATGATGCTAAAAATATAAAGGGAGTTTTTTTAAGCAGAGGTTACTTTAATCATATATACACAAAAAGCAAAGGTTTTATTCAAGATATTAAAGATAATCTAATTAAGAAGGGTGAATATGGGTTTTCAGGAGTAAGAACTGATATAGCAGAAGAAATTAAAAAGGGATATAATATAGACTGGGAGAATAAGTGTGATCTTTATTATTATCCGGATTCCAGCATTGACACCAGCAGAATTAAAGGAAACCCAAAGGATTTAAAACTTGAGAATGCAAAGGAAGTAGATGATTATTATACATATAGGGGAGACTTCAGCTTAAAGGAAATAGAAAATGATATTATAAACAGACCTTCCTCTTGTATATATGAAGGAAATGATTTAGCATCCTGGGTACTTACTCATGAGGATAATTCAATGGGAATTATGTACACAAAAGAAAAGTACAGAGGTAAAAATTACGCTCTTTACGTTTCCCTGGATTTAACTGATAAGATATTAAAACGAGGTAATATTCCATATCTTCATATTGTGGAGGGCAATAATATGTCTCCAGGGCTTGCTTTGAAGACAGGATTTAAGAAATATGGAAAAGTAAGTTGGTTTGGAATAGAAGTATAAATTATTTAAATGAAGGTGATTTTATGAATATTTTAGGAGTAGTATTTGATTTGGATGGAGTTATAGTAGATACTGCTGAGTTCCATTACATAGCCTGGAAGAACCTGGGCAAGAAATTAGGGATAGAGATTGACAGAAGCTTTAATGAAAAACTTAAGGGAGTGTCCAGAATGGATTCACTGGACAGAATTCTGGAGTCTAAAGGTTTAAAGGAAACAATGCCTATAGAGAAAAAGGAAGCTTTGGCGAAAGAAAAAAATGATGAATATGTTAAGCTGATTAATACTATTAAGCCATCTGATATGCTGCCTGGAATTAAAGACTTTTTAGAAGATCTGAAAAGAAATAACATTAGAATCGGGCTGGCTTCGGCAAGTAAAAATGCACTGCCCGTATTAAAAAGATTAGATGCTAAGAAATATTTTGATTATGTGGCAGACCCTAATGATTGTAAAAAAAATAAACCGGCACCGGATATTTTTATTTTAGCAGCAAAGGGTCTTCATCTAAGACCTGAAAACTGTATTGGAGTTGAAGATGCTGCAGCAGGAATTGAAGGTATAAATTCTGCAGGAATGTTTTCAGTTGGAATAGGTGATAAAAAGACACTTAAAGATGCGGACTTAATTCTTCATTCAACAAAAGAACTTAATATCCAAATTTTAAATATAGAAAAATAAAAATACCGCTGTTTGATTCAGCGGTATTTTCATATCTAAATTGCTTTGCTTAATGCACTTTCTACAGCTTCCATTATTCCTCTGCTTGAAAAGGTGGCTCCTGATACTGTGTCAACAGATGTGGACTGATTTGATATAATTTCATCTATCACAGTTCCTGAGGACCTTTCATAGAATTCCGGTGTATCCTGAGTTGAAATAGTTTTAATACTTGTAATTTTACCGCTTTTTACAGTTACAGATACTGAAGTTGTACCTCCTCTAAAGCCGGACCCTTCTCCTACATAGGTTCCATCTTTATATTTTGTTTCTTTAGCTGAACTGGAACCAGTTTCCTGAGATGTTGTATTCTCAGTATCACTTGATGTATTTGCTGAAGTATCAGAAGATGAAGCTGCTGCAGTATTTGATGTATTTGTGCTTTCTGTCTTTGAAGCTGCAGAACTTGCCAAAGCATTATTTAAAGCATCATTAACTGCCTCTATTATTCCATTACTTGAGAAAGTAGCACCGGATACTGTATCTACTGATGTGGACTGAGTTGAAACAATGTCATTTATTACAGTACCGGAAGCTCTTTGATAAAAGTCCGGTGTATCCTCAGTTGAAACAGTTTCAATGCTTACAATTTTACCGCTTTTTATAACTATTGATACTGAAGTTGTACCTCCTCTAAAGCCAGTTCCCTGTCCTTTATAAGTTCCATCTTTATAATTTGAATAATTAGCCTGCATGCTTGATGTACTAATTGAAGAAGCTGAAGCTAAGCCCTTGTTTACTAATACTTTAGAAGCTGAGCCATTTAAAGCATACATTCCGGCAAAAGCAGCTATAGCCGCCGAGCCTGCTAAACCAGAGTTAATATCGGCACCTGCAATATTTGCTGATATATTTTTCCTTGGGCATACTTCTTTACATTTTAAGCAGTTAATACATTCTCCTCCACGAACTGAGTTAACATTATAAAGAGGAATTCCCATGGAACAGTTATTGGTGCATATTCTGCATTTTCCACATTTATCATTAGGCTTTCTTATTTTAAATATGCTTATTTTAGATATAATAGTAAATACAGCACCAAGGGGACATAGATACCTGCAGAAAAATCTTTCAACAAACATAGCTCCTACAGTTATCAAAAGAAGCAGCAGTAATCCTACTGCAAAATCTGATAAAACAAGTGAAATATCTGTTATCTGTGCAAAGGCTTCCCAGGGGCTGGCACTTCCTAATATGCTGCCGCCCAAAGTCCAGGCAAAAACCATAATAATTGCTAAAATTAAATATTTTAAATATTTTAAAACAATATCCAAATTTTCATTTACTTTAAATTTTATCTTAAAGACTTTTTTTGATATTTCATGTATTAAGTCGTTATAGGCTCCAAACACGCAAACCCATCCGCAGAAAAACCTGCCTAAAACTATTGTTATAAATAATATGGTTACTAATTCAAATATACCTGGAAAGGCTTGAATAAAGTTGAAATTTCCCTTTAATATCATTTGGTATACACCTTTTAGCTCACTGAAAGCCATAATGTATAATCCCGGCAGCAGAAAGAATAAAATTATCTGAACCAGATGCCTGAATATTTGAATTTTGTTTATTTTTTTCGTCATTTTAATTCTCCTTTATTATAACTTTGTAATCTCCATTTGTTAGTATAAATTTATCCTTAATACCTGGTGTAATATATATTTTTTTATTCTCAGTTATAAGAACTGCATCAATTCCTTTAACCCTTCCTATTATATTAAATCCTTTTTCTATACCAAGAATATATATACCGGTAGATAAACCATCCCCGTCTATTGAATGATCTGATACTATAGTGGCACTTATAATTTCACTTTCGGAAGGGTAGCCGGTTATTGGATTAATAATATGATGATAGCGCTCCCCATCCTTTTCAAAAAACTTTTCATAATAACCGGAAGTAACTACAGATTTATCTTCTGCACTTAATATTCCAACACACTGACCCCTGTCTTTAAAAGGATCCTGAACTCCAACCTTCCAAAGGCTTTTGTCAATCTTTTTTCCAAGAACAAATATATTTCCTCCTAAGTCTATTAAACCGCTTTTTATTTTGTTTTTAGCAAATATATCTCTTATTTCATCAGCTGCATATCCTTTTGCAATACCACCTAAATCAACAGCCTGGTTTTTTCTTTTTAATTTTACAGAGCATTTATCTTCATTTATCTCTATATCTTCATAATTTACCATCTTCATTTTTTCTTTGATTTCGCTGTCTTCAGGGATGAATTCTTTATTTTTACCAATGCCCCAAAGCTGAACCAGAGGCCTTATGGTAGGATCAAAAGCACCTTCACATAAAAAGCTGTACTCTTTTGATTTTTTAAGCAGCTGCAGAGTTTCTATATTTACCTTTTGAGGAATTCCACCGGAATTTATATTCATTCTTCCAATATCACTGTCAGGTTTAAATGCAGAAAACATATCATCTAATTGATTAAGTCTGTCTACAGCTTCATCTATGGCTTTTTCTCCATTTTTTCCAAAGGCTTTAAGATTTACTATTGTACCAAGAACAAAGACCGTTCTATAAGCGATGCTTATTTCTTTGCTGCCTGTTAAATAAATTAATATGATTATAAAAATCAGGAGTAAAAGACCTCCGTATATTAATGAGTTCATAAAACCACCTCTTGGTTTGATTTATATTTATTATATAACATCAACCTTAAATCAAACTGAATAAATACTGAGAATTTGCTGAGAATTTTAATAAAAAAGAGGAAGCATGCTCCCTCAAAATATTATTCTTCTATTTTAAACAGTATTTTAAAAGTTGTTCCTTTTCCTAATTTACTCCAAACTAAAATTTCACCTCTGTGGGCTTCAACTATGGATTTAACTATTGAAAGTCCTAAACCGTAGCCTCCCTGACTTCTTGCCCGGTGTGAATTAACCCTGTAAAACCTGTCAAATATGGAACTGATATTTTCTTCAGGTATGCCTATACCATTATCTTCAACGGTCAGCTCAGCATATTTAATATTTTCTTTTGCTATGGAACTAAGTGATATTTTAATAATTCCTGTTTCCTCCGGAGAATACCTGACTGCATTTTGAACCAGATTAAATACTATCTGTTTTATCTGGTCCTTATTAGCTTTTATAAATATATCATTTTCAATATTTAATTCAAGCTTTCTTTTTTGGGCTATTACTGTAAGCTGAGGCTGAATTTCCTTTGTTATTTCACTTAAGTTTTCAGTTTTCATCTCTAACTGATAATTCTGGTCAAATCGGCTCAGCAGAAGTAGACTGTTAATAAGCCTGGTAAGCCTGTCACTTTCATTCATTATTGCTTCCAGTGATGTCTGCAGCTGTTTTTCATCCTTAGCTGCACCCATACTGAGTACTTCTGCAAAACCATGAATTGAAGTTATAGGAGTTTTAAGCTCATGAGAGGCATCAGATACAAATTTTTTCATCTTATCATTAATTTCATTTTCCTTTTTAAAAGATAATTCAATTCTTTCCAGCATCCCATTAAAAGCTTTGCTCAGCCTGTTTATTTCTGACTGCTTTGTATCCTCAGGGATACGGAGATGAAGCTTTTCTGCATTTATTTTTTCTATATTATCTGTAACATTATTTAATGGTTTTAAAGTTCTGTTAATAATATTGTTTATTATAAACCAGCTTAAAGCTAAAACAAAAACAGAAAAAAGGATAAAAATAAGTATGCTTTTAAACAAGATTTCACTTAACGGATCCAGGGAAGTACTAAGCTGAATAAGCCCGGTATTATTATCCGGAGACCCTATCTTAAGAAATTTAACCATGAATTTTTCGTCTCTGCTGTTTTCAGTAATTAGATATCCCTTAGAGTTTCCTGTGCTGGCGGTAACCTTCTGGTAAAAGGTTTTTGAAAATTTCGGGGTATTTATTACAGAAGCTTTTATGTCATTCTCCTTTTTATGAAAATGCTCAGAGTAAATATCTTTTCTCAAGGTTTCTGAATCAGCCAGAATATTTCCATTCTTATCTATAATTAAAATACTTACATTGCTGTCTATCATTTTATAGATAAAATCATCTGCTTTTTCTTTCAAATCCTCCATTGTCTTAATGCCTGTAATCTCATCAGCCTCCAGATTATGCTGTCTGGATTCCAGAAGGCTTTTGGAACTTGAATATAATGAATCCTTAAGTAAAAAGGACTGAATTAAAATTATAACTGCTGTTAGGGCAATCAGTAATATCCCTAACCTAAGTATCAGCTGAAAACTGAGGCTGTTAACATTATCTTTGTTTTTAAATGATTTTAACATGCTGCCACCTTATATCCCACACCTCTTACTGTTCTTATGATTTTAAAATCCTCATCACCGATTTTATTTCTTAAGTAACGTATATATACCTCAACTACATTTTCATCACAGGGAAAGTCAATTCCCCATACCCTGTCAAGAATGGTCTGCTTGCTTATAACAATTCCGTTATTGTTAAGAAGGAACCTGAGAAGATTATATTCTGTAGGTGAAAGCTCCAGCAGATTTTTTTTATAGGTTATTTCATGGGCATCATCATTTATTTCAAAATCACCAATAACTTTTATATTATTACTGTCCGGAGCTGTATTCCTAAGTCTGGCATTTATCCGGGCCAGCAGCTCCTTAAAACTAAAGGGTTTTGCCATATAGTCATCCGCACCTAAATTTAATCCTTTTATCCTGTCATCAACCTCGCCTCTGGCAGTAAGCATAATGACTGCAGCGTCAGTCTGTTTTTTTAATTCAGTGCAGACCTGGAAGCCATTCATAACCGGAAGCATTACATCAAGAATTACTATATGGGGTTTAATCTGCCTTGCCATGGTTATGGCAGTATTTCCCTCATAGGCATAAAATACAGTATATCCTTCTGCTTCCAGACCCATTTTTATAAATTCCACAATGCTTTCCTCATCGTCTACTATTAATATCTTAATATCCTTATTTATCATATAAATTCCTCCTGAATATATAGAATATTCTAACATAACTCCTGTTAAAATTGAAATAAAAAGTTTAGACCCGCTGATTGGTAAAGATTTGTGTGATTGTGATATAATGGTTCTGGATAAGCCTTAGTCAAAGGCAAAATACAATTGATAAAAAATTGAGAAGGTGAAGAAAATGCATATTGAGCTGGATGTCCATACCCATTCCATTGCCAGTGGACATGCCTATGGCACTGTAACGGAAATGGCCAGGGCAGCATCAGAAAAAGGACTTAAGCTTTTAGGTATTACGGAACATACTAGTGGAATACCGGGAACCTGTGATGATTTTTATTTTGTAAATTTCAAGGTAATCCCACGGGAAATGTTTGGAATAAAGCTGATGCTGGGTGCGGAAATAAACATTGTGGATCATACGGGAGCTTTAAGCTTAAGCGAAGAATATATAAAAAAACTGGATATACGTATTGCAGGAATTCATAGTCTCTGTTATAAATTTGGGAACATAAAAGAAAATACGAATGCTGTCGTAAGTGCCATTAAGAATCCCTTAATCGATATAATAAGTCATCCGGACGACGGTAACTGTCCATTAGATTATGATCAGGTAGTTTCAGCTGCAAAAGAGAATCATACACTTCTTGAGATTAACAATAATTCCTTAAGGAGCAGCGGCAGAAAAGATACTGTGAAAAATTCCATCAGGATTTTAGATTTGTGCAAAGAGTATGAAATACCGGTTCTTATAAGCAGTGATGCACATTATATGAATGATATAGCAAACATGGATCACGTTATGCCGGTTTTAGAAATGGCAGGCTTTCCTGAAAATCTTATCATAAACAGGTCTAAAGAATATTTTCAGGAGTTTATTTCCTATAACAGAGAAAAAGAAAATAAGTAATAAAAAGCCAGCGAAAAACCGCTGGCTTATATTATTTTCTCTATTATTCCACCGCCCACTAAAACATCACCATCATAAAACACCACAGACTGTCCCTTTGTTATAGCCCTCTGCTTTTTATCAAAGCTTACTCTTACTCTGTCATTCTCCAGGGGATATATAACGGCATCAGAAGGAACTGATGAGTATCTTATTTTTGCCTGAACCTTAAGAGGCTCCTTGAGATTATCAAAAGGCATGAAATTAAGGTCTTTGGCAATCAGGTCAGTTTTAAATATATCTTCCTCTTCTCCTAATATTACCTGATTAGTAAATGGATTTATATCTATTACAAAGGCAGGCTTTCCAAGAGCAATACCCAGACCTTTTCTCTGACCTATGGTGTAATAGACTATTCCTTTATGTTTTCCTAAAATATTTCCGGCTTTATCAACAAAGTTTCCAGGATGAACTTTTCTCTCTGTATGACTTTTTATATACTTTCCATGATCATTGTCAGGTATGAAGCATATTTCAAAGCTGTCTTTTTTATTATAAACAAGGAGGCCCAATTCCTTGGCTATTTCTCTTATCCTGTCTTTATTATAAACACCGCAGGGCATTAAAGTGTGAGACAGCTGGAACTGAGTCAGGTTATATAATGCATAGGTCTGATCCTTCTTAGAATCCTTTGACTTTTTAAGATAATATCTTCCGTTTTCAAAAATGGGAGTGGCATAATGTCCTGTGGCCACATAATCTGCACCTAATGCCATGGCTTTTTTCAGAAGCTCATCAAATTTTATATATTTATTGCAGGCAACGCAGGGGTTTGGAGTTCTTCCTTCCAGATATTCATCTACAAAATAATCAATAACTTTATCTTTAAAGGGTTCTTTAAAATTCATTACATAGAATGGAATACCAAGCTTAGCGGCTACTCTTCTTGCATCCTCTGTAGCTGTAAGGGAACAGCAGCCTCCTTCTCTTTCTTCAAATTCTTCTTCCTCAGGCCATACCTGCATGGTTACTCCAATAACATCATAGCCCTGTTCTTTTAATAAGTAAGCTGCCACAGAAGAATCAACTCCTCCGCTCATACCTATAACAACTTTATTATTCATACTATCACTTCCTTATACTATTCCAGTTACTGTTTATGTTTCTTAATCTTTCAACAATATCTTTCACTTTAATAACTACATAGTCAATCTGCTCTTTGCTATTTTCCTCTCCCAGAGTAAACCTGACAGAAGATGCGCATTCTTTTTCTGAAAGTCCGATACCTAAAAGAACATGGGAGGGTTCCAGGGAAAGTGAGGAGCAGGCGCTTCCTGAGGATACACATATACCAATATTGTCCAGCATCATAAGAAGGGTTTCTCCCTCCAGGCTTTCAAAGGATACATTAACGTTGTTTGGAAGCCTGTTCTCCCAGCTTCCATTTAGGGAAGTTCCATCAATAGATAAAAGGCCATTTATAAGGTAATCTCTAAGCTCTGATATTCTTTTGCTTTCTTCAGCCATATTATGAGATGCAATTTCTATGGCTTTTCCCAGGCCTACAATGCCGGCCACATTTTCTGTTCCTGCTCTTTTGCCTCTTTCCTGAGAGCCTCCTTCAATTAATGGGTTAAATTTTATTCCTTTTCTCACATATAAGGCTCCTATTCCTTTTGGACCATAAAATTTATGGCCGCTTAAAGAAAGCAGGTCTATATTCAGGCTCTTTACATCAATTGGAATGCTGCCTGCAGCCTGTACTGCGTCTGTATGAAATATTATTCCTTTTTCTCTGCACAGTTCTCCAATTTCTTTAATTGGCTGAATAGTTCCTATTTCATTGTTGGCAAACATTATTGAAACTAAAATTGTTTTATCAGTTATGCTTTTTTTTAGGTCTTGTATGCTTACAAATCCATCTTTATTAACTGGAAGATAGGTTATTTTGAATCCTTCTTTGGAAAGACCTTTGCAGGTATTTAAAACCGCAGGGTGTTCAATAGCTGAGGTTATTATCTCATTTCCCTTATCCCTATTGGCTAAAGCAGTTCCCTTTATTGCCAGGTTATCAGCTTCACTTCCCCCGGAGGTAAAATATATTTCACGGCTTGAAGCATTTAATGCTAAAGATAACTTATCCCTGCTGTTATCTATGGCAGCTTTTGAAAGCCTTGCCGGTGCATAAAGAGAAGATGGATTTGCATAAATTTTTGTTAAGTAGGGATACATCTCATCTAAAACTTCTTTTTTCAGCGGCGTAGTTGCTGCATGGTCCATATATATAAAGTTATCCATTAATTCCTCCGAAACTTATTTAATTAAGACTATTTTAAATTATAATATAAATTGAATCAAATGGCAAAAAAACACCCCTTATATAGTTATTAAACCATATTAAGGAGTGTTTTAGCTTATATTAAATTTTCTTCTAATATTTTTTTTGCAGCTGCCGGATTTACTTTTCCCTTTGAGGCTTTCATTACCTGGCCCATAAGGAATCCAAAGGCCTGCTTTTTACCGCTTTTATAATCCTGAACAGACTTTTCGTTATCAGCTAAAACTTGTGATATAATCTTTTCAATCTCATTTTCTGTGCTTATCTGAGTAAATCCTTTTTCCTGTATTACATTCTCAGCAGATTTTCCTTCATTAAACATGAATTCAAATACTTCCTTTGCCTGAGTGCTGCTTACTTTTCCTTCATTTATAAGGTTTATCAGCTTAATTAATTCTTCAGGGGGTACAGGTATGGTGGTAATATCTTCTTTTCCTTTTATAAGCTTAAGTATGTCCCCTAAAATCCAGTTAACAACAGATTTTGGATTTCCACCTAAGGATATTGCCTTTTCCAAGTAGGAGGATAGTAATATATCATCGATTAAAATTCCTGCTTCATTTTCACCAATTTTATATTCTGAAATAAATCTGTTATATTTATCCTTTGGAAACTCAGTTAAGCTTTCTTTAATTTCCTTAACCTTATCTTCACTCACATACACAGGAACCAGGTCGGGATCCGGGAAATACCTGTAATCATGGGCATCTTCCTTTGATCTCATGGGAACGCATTTACCTTTTCCACTGCTCCATCTTCTTGTTTCCTGAATTATTTTAAATTCTTCTCCGTAAGTATATAGCTCTCTCTGCCTTTTTTCTTCTTTTTCCAAAGCTTTCTGCAGTTCTCTAAAGGAGTTGATGTTTTTTATTTCTACTTTTGTTGTAAGCTCCTCTGCTCCTGTTTTCCTTATAGAGATATTTGCATCACACCTCAGGGACCCTTGTTCCATTTTGCAGTCTGAAATACCTTCGTATTCAAGGATTGATTTTAAAGTTCTTAAAAATAGTACAGCATCATCTACGGACCTTAAATCAGGCTCAGAAACAATTTCAATAAGAGGAACTCCAACTCTGTTGTAATCTATAAGCGAATAAGGTTCAGTCTCCAGGTGGACCAGCTTTCCCGCATCCTCCTCTACGTGGATTCTGTTAAGTCTTATCTTTTTAGTAATTCCTTCACTTTCTATCTCCACATATCCTCCGCTGCATACAGGCAGGTCGTACTGGGATATCTGATATGCCTTAGGCAGGTCCGGGTAGAAATAGTTTTTTCTATCCATTTTGCTTAGGTTATTTATCCTGCAGTTTAAGGAGGATCCCGCCTTTATAGCTAAGTTTATTACCTCTTCATTCATTACAGGAAGGGTACCCGGAAGTCCAAGGCAGATAGGGCAGGTATGTTCATTTGGAGGGGCTCCGAATTCTGTGCTGCAGGAGCAGAATATCTTTGATTTTGTCTTAAGCTCTGCATGTATTTCAAGTCCTATTATGGTTTCAAAGCTCATTATATATCCCTCCTTAAGTAATCAAGATTTATTTTCTTCTCTAAAGCATAGGCAGCTTTAAATATCCTATCTTCCCCAAATTCAGGCCCTATTATCTGAAGGCCTATAGGAAGGTTATTTTTGCTTATTCCAATTGGCATGGACATTGCAGGAAGACCTGCCAGGTTTATATTTACCGTATATATATCTCCTAAGTACATGCTTAGGGGGTCCTCTGAGTGCTCCCCTATCTTGAATGGAAGATCCGGAGTTACAGGACTTAGTATTAAGTCGAATTCTCCAAATACCTTCTTAAACTCTTCCTTCATCTTTTTCCTAAGCTTTTGTGCTCTGTTATAGTATGCATCATAATAACCGGAGGATAGGGCAAAGGTTCCCAGCATTATTCTTCTTATAACCTCAGGACCAAAGCCTTCTGTCCTGCTTTTCTTCATTAAATCATCTATATTCTCATAATCTTCTGTTTTGTAGCCGTATCTTATTCCGTCATATCTGGCCAGGTTTGAGCTGGCTTCTGAGGAGGAAATCATATAATAGGCTGATAATCCTTCATTTGTTATTGGAATGGAAACTTCATAAATTTCAGCACCCATTTCTTTCAGAAGCTCTGCTGCATTAAGCACAGCCTCACGGATTTCGCTGTTTAGTCCTTCCTGGAAAAATTCTGTTGGAAGGGCAACTTTCATTCCTTTAACTCCATCTTTTATTGAAGATAGGTAATCAGTTTTTATATCACCTTTAAAGCTGGTGGAATCTAAAGCATCATTTCCCTGAATTACCTGAAGAAGAAGAGCAGAATCTTCAACTGTTTTCGAAAACGGACCTATCTGGTCTAAGGAAGAACTAAAGGCAACCAGTCCAAATCTGGATACTAATCCATAGGTAGGCTTAAGGCCTATAACTCCGCAAAAGGAAGCGGGCTGCCTTATGGAACCGCCGGTATCTGAGCCTAAAGCAAGGGGAGCTGACAGGGAAGCTACAGCAGCGGCTGATCCTCCTGAAGATCCTCCGGGAACTCTTGATAAATCCCAGGGATTTCTTGTCTTCTTAAAGGCTGAATTTTCAGTAGAGGAACCCATGGCAAATTCATCCATATTGGTTTTTCCAATTATTATTGCATCTTCTTCCTTAAGTCTTTTAACTACTGTAGCATCATATGGAGGTATGAAATCCTCCAGCATTTTGGATGCGCAGCTGGTCCTTATATCATCAGTACATATATTGTCCTTAACAGCTATGGGAATTCCGGCTAAGAGCCCAACGGGAATACCTTTTTCTATTTTTTCATCAATTTCATCTGCTTTTTTAAATGCATCCTCACGGCAAAGAGTAAGGTAGGCATCAACTTTGCTTTCAACTTTATCTATTCTTTCAAAATAAGCTTTAATAATATCTCTGCAGTTTAATTCTTTATTCAATACTGCTTCTCTTAAGCTTGCAGCACTCATTTCTTCAATCTTCATGATATACCTCCTACTCAATAATCTTTGGAACCTTAATGGATGATCCTTCTAAGGATTTCACATTCTGGAACAGCTTTTTCTTATCTTCAAATACTGAAGTTTCATCTTTTCTGAAAACAGATGTTATATTATCTTTATAATCTATTTTTACATCCTCCAGGTCTGCATTGTTAAGAGACTGGAAATGAGTCAGTATTGCTTCAAATTCTTCAGCCATCTTTTCTGATTTTTCATCTGTTAAGCTAAGTTTAGCAAGCTTAGCAATATAATCTACTGTGCTTTTATCTACCTTCATAATATCCTCCTATGGCTCCAGCCTTTTCATATCTCTTGGCAGCAGGGTCGCTTCTCTTATATTATCCAAATCTAATATTTTCATTGTTATTCTCTCCAGGCCTATGGCAAGTCCTCCATGAGGCGGCATGCCATATTTAAAGGTATCCAGATAAAATTTGAAATCCTCAGGATTTAAACCAAACTTAATAATGTTATCCTTAAGCATGTTGTAATCATGGATTCTCTGACCTCCTGTAGTTATCTCCAGACCCTTATATATTAAATCAAAGGAGTCTGTAAGGGTTTCATCCTCTTGAGATGGCATTGCATACATTGGCCTTTTTGGAACCGGGTATTTAGTTAAAAATATAAAATCCGAATCATATTTTTCCTTTACCCATTTGCTTATTAAAACTTCTCCTTCTGCATCAATATTCCCCGGAGGAGATGCCTTCCCAAATTCCTCCTGCAGAATTTCATGAACCTTTAGAAGTGGAATTCTTGGAATTGGTTTTATTTCCTTAAGCTCAGTTCCTAAAAGCTTCAGCTCAAACTCACATTTTTCGGTAATATGCTTAAAAAGATGCTTTAAGAATCCTTCTTCCAGATCCATCAGGTCTTCATAGCTTTCAATGAACCCCATTTCCACATCTAAGGATATATATTCATTTAAATGTCTGTAGGTATTGTGAAGCTCAGCCCTGTAAGCCGGTGCAACTTCAAATACTCTTTCAAAGCCGGCTCCTACCATCATCTGTTTATAAAACTGGGGGCTTTGAGCCAGGAATGCTCTCCTTCCAAAATAATCTACCGTAAACATCTCAGAGCCTCCTTCAGTACTGGAGGATATGATTTTTGGAGTGTGGATCTCCGTAAATTCCTGAGACATAAGATATTCCCTGAAGGCATTTGTTATCTCCTGCTGAATTTTAAATACAGCCCTAAGCTCAGGCTTTCTTAATGAAACTGCCCTGTTATCAAGTATTGTTTCCAGGGAGGCATTTATTTTCTTTTTACTTATTTCAAAAGGAAGAATGTCATAATAAGTATTACCTAAAATTTTAATATTTGAGGCTAAAATTTCAATTCCGCCGGGAGCCTTTTTAGATTCCACTAAAGACCCAGCAACTTCAATACTCATCTCATTTTTTAAATCAATGGTCTTATTATCAATTACAACCTGGATAATTCCGGAACTGTCTCTAAGCTTAACAAATGTTATATTAGACAGTTCGTAGATTTTATATACCCAGCCTTTTACTAAAACTTCTTTCTCTTTTAAACTCTTAAGATCTTTAATTAATGTTCTTTTCATACAATCACCTCAAAATTAATTTTCTATAAAAAAAACCGTTTCTATAAAAAATTATAGAAACGGATAGTTCCGCGGTACCATTCTAATTAGCAGTGCCCACTCTTCGATACTTTCATATCTGTTCCTTGTAACGGCGGACACCCGATTAAGCCTACTTTAATAATTTCGGTTAATGACTCCAAGGTGTTATTCAGATTACCCTTCATACCAGGCTTACACTGTCCCTGACTCGCTGTGAATAGGATGTAAACTTACTTCTCCTCATCATTGCCTTTATTCATGTTAAAGGTATTATATTATAATAAAGTGAAAATTGCAAGATTTATTTTTTCAAGCTTCAAAAATTTAATTAATTTTATGGATTTGAAAAATTTAAATAAAGATCAATTTTACTAATAAGTGACGAATTAAATAATTGTGCTATAATTTAATTAAATTAAATTTTCGGAGGCATTTATGGAAAGGTGTCCTTGGCCTAAAAATGATGAATTATATATTAAATATCATGATGAAGAATGGGGAGAATATACAGGGGATGATAAAAAGCATTTTGAGTTTCTTGTTCTGGAATCTGCTCAAGCCGGGTTATCCTGGCTTACTATACTAAGAAGAAGAGAAAATTACAGAGATGCATATGCTGGCTTTAATCCTGATATTGTTTCAAAATATGATGGAGATAAAATAGAAGAATTAATAAATAATGCTGGGATAATCAGAAATAGAAAAAAGATAGAAGCATCAGTAAACAATGCTGTACTTTTTCTTAAACTTCAGCAGGAGTTTGGCTCTTTTAACAATTATCTTTTATCATTTACACAGCAGAAAAGGCTTACAAATTATATAGAAAAAATTGAAAATCTTCCTCCAACCAATATAATATCTGATAGAATAAGTAAAGACATGAAAAAAAGAGGATTTAAGTTTCTTGGGAGTACAATTATGTATGCTCATCTTCAGGCAGTAGGCATAATAAATGACCATTTAATCAGTTGTTTCAAATTTAAAAAGATAAAAGATAAAGGAGAGGAAATATTAGGAGGTATTTATACAGATAAAATAGTACTGTACAACACAGGAATTCTGGAAAATAATTGCAGAAAATTAAATGAATCAGTTATAATAAGAAAAGAAGATGATGAAATAGTGGGAAATATTTCAATTGATCAAAATAAAGATTATAAAATAAAAATTAAAAATATTAAAGGAAAAAATGAATATAAAAGTGAAGCAGAATCTATGATAATAAAATATTTTGATTTGAATAAGGGAGATAATTATGTATCCGTTAAAATTTAAAAGCATTTATGTAGATAAAATATGGGGTGGAAGTGATTTAAAAAATTTAAGATCAGATGTTCCAGAGGGCAGAATAGGGGAAAGCTGGGATGTATCCTGTCATCCTCATGGAGTTTCAGTTATATCAAACGGTAAGTTTAAGGGAATGAAGCTTACAGAATTAATAGATTCAGAGGGAGAAGCTTTAATAGGAAATAAAATTGATAAAAAATGGTTCCCGCTTTTAGTCAAGCTTCTTAATACTTCCGATAAACTTTCAGTTCAGGTCCATCCAAACGATGATTATGCAAAAAAAGTTGAAAATGAAATGGGAAAGACTGAAGTTTGGCATGTTGTAAAGGCAAAATCAGGAAGCAAAATAATTGCAGGACTTAAAGAGGGAGTGACTAAGGAAAAACTTAAAAAAGCCATAGAAGAAGGAAAAGCTGAAGAACTTATGAATGCAGTTCCTGTTGAAGAAGGGGAGACATATTTCATAAAGTCCGGACTTATACATACTATAGGTGAAGGCCTTCTGATTGCAGAAATACAGCAAAATAGCGACACCACATACAGATTATACGATTATAACAGAGGAAGAGAGCTTCATATAGAAAAGGCACTGGATGTAATAGATTATAACCTTAAGGGACAAAAATCAACAGGGCTTACTGCATTTTTTAATGGATATTCAAAAAATTACATCTGTTACTGCAAGGATTTCTCACTGGAACTATATAATATTAATAAAGATATGGAAGAAGAAAGCGATGAAAACAGATTTTATATTTTTACCTGTACAAAAGGATCTGGAAGCATAGTATTCCAGGGAGGAGAAGAAAAAATTAATGAAGGAGACAGCATCTTAATTCCAGCTTTCTTAGGAAAGTATAAAATAAAGGGTGAATTAAGCCTTCTAAAAAGCTATAAACCTGACATTGCTGAAATAGAAAAGGAGATTCTAAGCTTTTCTAAAAGATAGTAATTAATATTTTATAATTGAATATAATAAACTGATATTAATCATGCGGAGCCTATATGGAAGATAAAAGTAAAACCATTAGCGAAGAGATTCTAATCATCGGCATGGATATAAAAAAATATCAGCTGCCGGAGCCCTATCCTAAAATAAAACCAGATAAAAACGATAAAAAATATATAAAATTAATATTTCAGGATTATGCCAGCCGTGATGGTGAAATGACTGCTGTAAATCAGTATATTCATTCCCATATTACGATATCTGAGACTGATGAAATCAGTAAACAGATAACAGAAGCATTTAAAGGCATAGCAATAATAGAAATGTTTCACCTTGAGCTTCTGGGGGATTTAATAAATGATTTAGGAGAAGATCCAAAGTTTGTAAGCGGAAAGGATAATCCATGGAAAAGCAGTTTCATTCCATATGGAAAAAGTTTAAAGGAAAAACTTAAAAATGCTGTTATTAGTGAAGAAATTGCTATAAAAAATTATGAAAATCATATAAAGATTATTGAAAGTAAAGAAATTAAAAAGTTATTAAAAAGAATAGTACTGGATGAAAAACTACATTTGGAGATATTTGAAAAATTATTAAGAAAATATGAAAAGATTAAGTGAAATAACTTAGCTAAAGATAAGCTTCAGGTCTTCAGATGGGGAGAAAATTATATGATCACTCACTTATAGAAGTGGGTATATTGAAACTTAGATAAATCTTATTAGAGCCAGGCAGCTGGCTCTTAAATCTTTTAACAAATCTAA
>JAJBWD010000080.1:0-9369 GCA_032907345.1 Bacillota bacterium
ATATCCTCACTTGTAGGTATTTTAGCCAGCATCTTTAAGTCTCCTTTCAAATTACTGTTTATCTGTAAATTATATAAATAATCTTTACTTCGCATTTAATACGTTTGTAAAGAAATCTATAATTTCTAAAACTAGGCTCCCCTTAAAAAAATATATATGCTAAAGCAGGTTTT
Organism: Bacillota bacterium; assembly: GCA_032907345.1. GTDB lineage: Bacteria > Bacillota > Clostridia > Clostridiales > Clostridiaceae > JAJBWD01. Next base: position 174 of record JAJBWD010000080.1, read on the forward strand.
TGAAATTTAATTTAATAAAGTTCCTTCAGCTTATTTACTTAATTATCAAAATATAAACGGAATCAGTCTGTACCTTACCCTGCCGGAATATTCAATATACCCTGGAAGCTCTTTTTTCAGCATATTGTCTTCCAGATAAGTTCTTATTACAATAATCAGGAATATACAAATTACCGGAAGCATTGCATAAACCGATCCAAATATCATCGGAACTGAAATACACCATAAAAGAATAGATAAATAACCCGGATGCCTTATAAACCTGTAGGGACCTGATGAACAGACAACCTGGTCTCTGTCCTTCTGAATCCGAGAAGTAGCTTCGAAATACTGATTTTCAGCCATGGCCCATATTGATAAGGCAGATGAAAAAATATAAATTAAAATACCCGGATAAATAAAATCAAAGGATATCCGGGCTTTAGGATATCTACCCGCATCAAGACCAGCAGCAATATATACTCCAAAGAAAGCAAGCAGAATATAAAGCTTCAGCAGAACTTTATCCCAGCCCTTTGTATTATCCCGCTTTTTAGCCCGTTCATTCAAAACCTCTGAATTCCTGCCAGCCAGCAATATAACTCCCGATATTACTAAAATAATATAGAGAGAAAAATATATCATTCCCCGGAAAGCAAAAGTTCTCCCGGAAGAGATATAAAATAAAGCCATACCGATCAGAACCTGAAAAAGAACTCTGACTAAATAATTTATTCCGCTCTTATCTAATTTATGTTTCATTAATTATCTTTATTGGGCAAGTGCATAGCAGTATTAAAGTCCAATAAAAACCTCCTTTCTAACATATTGTTCATTTTGTATGTCTATTATGTTTTATTTTAATTCATTCTCCTCATACAATGTTCCATAACGTCCCCATAGCATATTGTCAAAATTAACAGTCTTAATATTATCGATTATTTTATAAACAGGAACACCTCTAATACAATCACCAATGAAAAAATAGCGATCACAAGTCTTACACTTAAAATAATGCCGAATTGTATAATGTATTTCGTCATTTAGATTCTTTTCCACTTCTTCTATAGGGCAATCTCCAGCGTACAGTTCTATTCTGCCTTGTTTTATCATTTCTTTTATAAACGATAAGGTTGGAATATAATTTTGATGTGAATTACTTTCGGCTGCTTTAAAAAGTTCTGTTAAAATATAGCATTTATCACACATGATAATCACCTTACTTTATAAAGCTATCCAATACCTTTGAACTACTGCAGAAAAAGTTTGACTATAAGATTCATTTTCTAATATTCCGTTGTTATTCTGAATAACCTTGGCTGATCCGATATTCTCCTTGTCGCAGGTAATTAAAACCTTCTTTAACTTTAACTCCCTGCATTTTTTAAGTCCTAGCTTAAGCATCATAGTTCCATATCCCTTTTTTCTTTCCAAAGGCCTGATGGAATAGCCAATATGACCGCCCTCATTAAAAAGAAAATCATTTAATTTATGTCTTATATTGATCATTCCAACAATTTTATTATCTGCTGTTCTCACAAAGAAGTAGGTATTTGCAGGTACCCTGCCTTCTGGTATATTGGGTATATCCAGGTCCCTTTCAAGCTTTTGCAGCCATTCATCATAATTGTCATACCGGTTAAGTCCGCCTGTTCCATTAATTTCAGAATTATAGTCCAAAAATTCCCGGATATATTCAAATGCACTTTTTTCATATTCCTTAACAGGAGTTACCAATTTAAAATCAGTCATGTTATCACCCTTTTAAATATAATATATTACTCTGTTAATCATGGATAAAAAGGCTATGAAGAAGAATAAAAAGAATAACGCAGGCACCTATAATTAATGATAAATAAACTGAAACGGAGCGTTCTTTCTTCTTCTTTACAGCTAATATGCTTAAGATAAAAGCAAAAATTTCTGTAGGAGCAGCAATAGCTACTGTTATATCCCATAGATGACCTTCGTCAAATGTTACCAAACCAAATGACATAAAAATCAAAAAAACTGTAATCAGTAGGATAAAAAATGCAGTTAATCCTGATGACCATTTACCCAAAGAAGATTTGGACAGAAACTGAGTTTTAATATACATCATCTCCTATTTCAATCGGCCGGTTACAAAACCCGCCTGATATGATTCCATAGTACGTTCAATATACTATACATTAATCCAGATATAATGCCTTTCTTCTGTTACATTTTCTATAACGCCATTATTTTTCAAGGCAACTTTTATTGATCTTTCATTGTAATTCCTAATGGTAAGCAAAATTCTATCAATATTCAGCTTTCTTGCTTCATCAATGAGCAGCTTCATCATTAAATTACCATATCCCCTGCCCCGCTCCGAAGGCCTGATACTGTAGCCTGCATTACCGCCTTCCTTATAAAGATGGTCCACAAGGGAGTGTCTAAGTTTTCCTATTCCCACTGGCCTTCCGTCTATGTAAAGCCAGAAGATGCTTTGTTTTACCCTGCCCTCCGGAAGCCCTATGCCCTTAAAAATTTCATCACTTCTTATTAGCCAGCTTTTGTATTCTTCAAAGGATTTCCCGTTGGCACCATTTATAAATCCATTTTCATCCTTAGGAATTTCATTTAACATTTCATAAATATCATTTCCATCATCTCTTGATAATTGTCTTAATTCATAATTCATTTTTTACACCTTCTTCAATTTCAGCTGCTGCATAGTCCTGTTTATCAAATTCCATAACATATTCCTTAAATTGTGAACCGCATCTCATCAGTTCTCCCATAACCCTGTCTATACCATTTTCAGAATTAATCCAGTTATTCTTATTGATACCCTGTGCTTCTGCCGGACAGATTATAAGTTTTGTGTCCGGGTATGCCCACTTATAATACATAAAGCACCGTCTTGCATGGAAGCTCTTGCAGCAGATAATTGCTTTATTAATATGCAGTCCAAGCCTATCTGTTACCTCCCGGGACTTAAAAGCATTTTCATATGTATTTTCAGCATAATCTTCCTTTAAAATTGCCTTTTCATCCACACCATTTTTTAAGAGAACATCCTTTAAAAATTCCCACTCTGTTGCATAATTAGCAGTGTATCTATCTGCTTTTGACAAAGGGCCCGGGAAAAAACCCCGTTTAACACTATATTTCCCGGAAGGCAGAATTAATGGTGCATAATTATCCTTCCAAAGCCCGGCTGCCTTTTCTGCCTGCTCTGCATAAGAACCTCCGGGCATAAAAATTATATCTGCTTTTTCAGGCTTATCCTCAAGAAAAATAAAATCAGTTATATCAGTTATTGCTTTCATATCAAACCTCTCAAACTTACTTCAGATTATATTCCATCTGTATTTCATCTTCGTCTACATCTCCATTATGATTAAAACCCAGGTCAGAGTATAAATTACGTGCTGCTTCATCACCCTCAATATAGCAAAGTATTATAGAATCATATTTTTTTTTGTTTTTAACTATAGAAAGCCAAAGCTTCATGGCGGCCCTTCCAAAGCCTTTTCCCTGATGCTGCTTGTCTATCATAAATTGGTCAAGTACACAGAATTTCTTATCATTATCTTCATAATCACGCTGCATATTCAGCTCCAAGCCATTCATCATCCTTATCATCAAAAAAAGCTCTGGAAATTTCTTTAACCGTATTCTTATATTCAGTCAAATCTTCTTTGGTTAACTGGTTTTCAGGGTCATGATCCAATTCCGGATATACTTTTTTATCAGCAAAGGATTCTGAAAATTTGTCATTATTTGCTCTCATCCAAAAGTTTATTCCTGTAAAGGTATGTAATAACTGCTGCCAGAATACGAAGCCGCCTTTTTTCTCATTCCATAAGCCATCAGGGCACTTTTCAATCATATTTTCCAGCATTGAAAACGACAGATCATAACGAGTTTTTGCTGTTTTCACCAGACTTCTGCTAATCATTTTTATTCTCCTTAAATTAATACATCATTATTTTTTTTCAATATTTCCTTAAACACGCTCCAAAGTTTTGGTTCTTTATCTTTACTTTTATAGTATTCTTCATAATACTGCCAACTTTCATATTAATCATCCCCAATTAAATCCCTGTATGTCTCTATAAGTTCAATTAATTTACACCTCACAAAATTTTAGCTGCATTTTAATTTATAGCTTTAATTGAAGATATATCAAATTTATTGCCATTAAGTATTATATATTTAATTTTTTTATTTCTTTCTTTGATCCTGAACACTTCTTGTTTTTTTAAATCGCTATAACTAGATGTCACATTTATTGCAACCCCATCAAATTTATAAGGTTTAATTTCTACATCACTAATTTTCATATTATTTACGCATAGATAATACTCATTTGAATTATCTTCCTTTGAAAATTTCCCAAGAAAAATCCCCTGTGTATTTTCTTTACCTTTCAGCCACACCTTTACTGGTTTATCTAAATTAGTCATATCATCTATATATAAAAGATTTATCTCTGGTGAAACTATGGTATGACTTTTCGTATAATAAATGAAACCAAAAACGCATACTGAAATTATACAAATAGTAATAGCGATACCCGATATTTTTTTCATTAAGTACCTCACTTTTATATTACTTTTAATGCCAGATTCTTAAAATATAATATCAATTACACAGCTTTCCCGTGCTGCTGTCTTACTTTCAAAATTAATTATATATTTATAATCATGAGCAAAAACGAGCGCATCAGTTAAAGATATTTTCAAAATACAGGTATTCTTATCCTGCTCATCAACATGCTTATCGTAAAACTTCACAAATACTCTTTTTAATTCTTCTCTCAATGCTTTATTTTGTTCATCAAGAGGATGCCCTAAATTTTCCCCAATTCCATGTGCCACAAGCAAACTATGATTTATAGCAGCATTTGGATTTTTTGAAATTTCCTTGATTTTATTGCTCAATGCATAGGTTGTGATGTAAAATGCATTTTCTTTATAATAGGCATTTACCATCCGAATGCCTGCTTTATCACCATTAACTGTTGCCAGGGATATTACCGTATCCTTTCCATATAACTCTCTCATAACTTCCGCTGCTTCATCAAAATAATTATCCATTTCCACACCCCCAATTTATATCTTTAACTTTATGTATTCATTTTTTGTTAGACTATAAAAAAGTTCTGTTAAAATTCTATTACCTAATGCCTTAACTGTTTTGCTGCGATTAAATTTATAATGAAATCCACACTTTTCAATTACTCTTTTAGACCTCACATTAAAATTGTAATGGCTGGACCAAATTAAATCCAAATTAAAATTATCAAAGAGATATTTAATAAAGGATTGAGCAGCCTCTGTTGCATAACCCTTTCCCCAATAATTTGAATTTAATCTGTAGCCAATATAACGCTGTTTTAAATTTTCAAGTGATTCATCTGGAGCAATTTCATCCATTCCAATAGTACCGATTACTTTGTTTTCTCTTTTTAAAACAATTGCATAAGATTGATTTTGAGGAATAAGCAAATTTAAACTATCTTTTATCTTCTCAATGTCTTTAACAACTACACACCCCGCACTGGGATTAACTTTTTCATCAGAGTTAATTTCATACATGTCTAAATAGTCTTCAACTTTCCAGCCCCTTAATACAAGCCTATTAGTCTCTATTATATTCAAAATACCCCCCCCTTGATTAAATAAATTAGTTCATCTTACAAATGCGAAACAGATTAAAATTGTGTAATAGATTAAGAAATTACTTTTATAGTCCAATAATTTCATTTACAGCCTGCGCCCAGCACTTTTCAGGGATATCAGGCCACACACAATCACCAGTTTCTTCTCTGCATAACTCCATAGCTCTTAATAGAATTCTGCCATGTGATATATTACCTCCGCGCAGAATATTTTCAGTTATCAGGCTCCAGTAAGGCGCATGTTCATTAAGCTTAACTTCATGCATGTCTCTGATTACTTTATCTACGTCATACTCCAGGCTGATAAATTCCTCTGACCATATGCCGCCACTTCCATGCAATATTAAAAACTGTGTCTTACCTTCACTAAAAAGCGGTACACCCACAGCCCCTGGATTTAGAACATACTTCTCGTTATGTACAATCTTTCTTTGCACATGGGAATGACCACATAATATGATAGATGTTTTCACACTATCCACAACCTGGATTGTCCTATCATCATCTGGTAACATTTTTTCATTAATCTTATTGGGTGAGCCATGACATATAGTAATTGCTTCCATATCACCCACCGTTATCTCACGTACTGGCTGTAGCTGTGCAAAGAAATCCAAATCTCTGGATGTGAGGAAGTTGTATGAATATAATAGTGAACCACTGGAAGAATTTTTATCCTTCCAGCCTTCTTCACCACTATCTCGGTATTTTAGCCAATAATCTTCCTTATTTCCCTTGATAAAGTAACATCTATATCTATCATATACGTCATATAATATCTTCATTGTTCTTTCAGGGTATGCTAATTCGCCAATATAATCTCCCAAGAAGAAAAATGTTCTAATATTGTGTGATAATGCATACTCAAGGCAACGCTCTAATGCAACATAATTGCCGTGAACATCTGCTAAGACTGCTATATCCATATATTTTTGCTCCATTTCAATTTCAATTTTCCATTTTCTTCATAGTTCTGCCAGACTTATCAGCATTAATCATTTTGTATTAATTTCCTGTATATCTCTATAAGCTCAATAAATTTACTGCTGTCACCACCAAGATCAGGATGATACATTTTTGCTAATTCCCTGAACCTGCTTTTAATAGTTTCCAACGAGGAATCCGGCGGGAGGTCCAGACTTTTCAAAAGGGAAGTATTATACAGCCCTTTAACTGTCATGCCATTTTCTTTATAATACTGAAAATAAACATGAATGAAGTATTCATCAAAAATCTCTTTCAGCCTTACATGATCCATACCTGCCAGAATACTCATATTATATTTTGCATTATCATCAAATTCATCCTTTGTGGAAAAATATTCATCCCAGATATAATGTTTATATTTTGGAAGTTGTATATTGTTAAACCTGATCTGAGCTTCAAGTTTCTTTAATTGTCTCAGTTTTCGTTTTAATTTTGCTGTATCCATTAATTTATTAACCTATGAACTGATATCTTCTGTTTCTTTGCTAGTTTTTTTATAATATCCTGCTAAACAAATTATTGATATCAGAAATCCAAATAGCTGAATTAGATTTGAAAACAAATATATCTTAAGATTAAAAGAGAAACTAACATTTGTACTTCCCTGAAAACTGATATATAAATCCAGAAGCATAATAAAGCCTGAGAGCTTTATTATTAAAAATACACTTAAAAGTCCCAGCTGCATAAACAAAAATTCCTTTTTCCCCATAAGTTCTGTTTTGATAGATACAATAAACAGCAGGACTATTAATATGACACTCTCTATATAACCCTGATAAGTATTGGAAAGTGCTGCATTTAATAATTGCCCAAGTATGACGCTGCAAATTCCCAATACATAAATTTTAAATAATTTATTCATGTATATCCCCCCGTATACTAGAGAAATTTATTTCTTACATATTATAATTATTGTACCATATTATGGTTTATATAAAAAAGCTATACCATAGTTTAATAACTTTGATATAGCCATACAAAAATCTTAAGTTTTAATTTAGGAAGAATTCCTTTTTTGCCATCTGAGTCTATTTATACCTGATTTATTCTGTAATATTTTTTAAATCTTTAATGAAAGCTTCAACTGCATCCTCTTTTGTAGCCCAGGAGGTTACGAGTCGGACAGAAGAATTAAATTCATCCTCTTTTGACCATATGTAAAATAAATATTTTTCCTGCAGCTTTTCAATAACCTTGTTTGGAAAAATAGGAAATATCTGATTTGTAGGTGAGCTGATTAAAAATTTGTAACCCATGGAGCTTATGCTGTTTCTTAATAACTCAGCCATTTTATTTGCATGTCTTGCCAGGTCGAAATAAAGATCATCCTTGAAAAGCTCAAGGAACTGTATTCCCAGGATCTTCCCTTTAGCCAGCAGTGCACCTTTTTGTTTCATATAAAATCTGAAATCCTCTTTCAGTGAGTCTTCGCAGATTACCAGTGCTTCACCAAGAAGAGCACCATTTTTTGTACCCCCGATATAAAATGCGTCCAGTAGTCTGCCAAAATCAGAAAGCTCCAGGTCATTTTCATCAGAACATAAAGCTGAACCCAGTCTTGCTCCGTCCATATAGAGGATCAGGTTATTTTCCCTGCAGAAGCTGCTGAGCCTTTCCAGCTCTGTTTTATTATATATTGTACCTATTTCAGTAGGATTTGATATATAAACAAGCTTTGGCTTTACCATATGTTCATCAGTATGAATATCAAGCAGAGATTTAACCTTTTCCGGATTAAGTTTTCCATCCTCCGATTCCACAGAAATAACCTTATGGCCCGTAGCTTCCACAGCCCCGGTCTCATGAACAAGAATATGCCCTGTATTGGCCGATACTGCCGCTTCATGAGGTCTTAAAAAAGCTGAAATTGCAATAAGATTGGTCTGAGTGCCTCCTGTTAGAAAGTGAATATCTATATTATCTAATTTTATTTTCTGCTTTAAAACTTCTTTTGCTTTAATTGAATAGGAGTCCTCCCCATACCCTTCAGCCTGTTCGAAATTTGTTTCTGAAAGCGCATTCAATATTCTTGGATGGGTTCCCTCGCTGTAATCATTCTTAAAACTGTACATTATTCTGTACCTCCTTTGTATTTGGGACAATTTAATCATTTGCTGATTACATTATAGGATATATTTAATAATAAAAGAAGAATATCAATCAGTATTCTTAAATAGCATTATTTATTTATCATTAACGTTCATGCTCTCTAATTCTAACTGAATCATTTTCATTAAATATTTCATACTCATAATCCTCCCAGAACCAATTAGATTTAAATAATTGGTCTTCCACATTATTATTATCTGTCTTAACAATTATTTGCTCACTTATATTAAGCGGTCTGCGGCTGCCATAGGTTCTATAAGTGTTTTCAAACTCATAGACTTCTTTTCCGGTATAATTACCAAGAGTTTTTGGTAAATATACTCTGATTTTAACTTTATTTCCGCTTCTGCTGTAATCAATTATTTTGAAGTTGAAATTTATGGTCAAAATGTTATCTGTACCATTATTACTTAAATCAATATTCGAATCTGTTATATCTACAGAGTTTAATCCATCTCTCATGAT
>JAJBWD010000081.1:0-3311 GCA_032907345.1 Bacillota bacterium
AAGGATGGATTTTAGGATTAATATGGGCAGTTACTGTAAATATAATTAATGGCTGGCCGGGAGTACCACATTATGGAATGTTAAAAACTATTGCATATTTATTGATTTTACCATCAATAGCTTCATATTATGCTATGAACTTTACGGGATCTTCAACTTATACATCTTTTTCAGGCGTAATTAAAGAAATGAAGACAGCGGTTCCTGCTATTATTCTTTCAATAGGGCTTGGTGTGCTGCTGCTTCTCATAAACAGCTTTATTCATATATAAGGAGGGTGTCATGAAGGATAAATATTTGAAAAATGTCTGTACACTTAAGGTTAATTCAGATAAATGTGTTGGCTGCGGAAGGTGTATTGAGGTGTGTCCCCATAAAGTATTTAAATTAAATGAAGGTAAGATTGAACTTATTAATAGAGATGGTTGTATGGAATGTGGTGCATGTGCAAAAAATTGTGCATTTAATGCAATTCAGGTTAAATCAGGTGTTGGATGTGCCTATGCAGTTATAAAGGGATGGATTTTAGGAACTGAGCCAACCTGTGACTGCTCAGGTGACAGCAGCAGTTGCTGCTAACAGCTAAGGTGCCACCCAGTTCACTTTTCACATTTGATGAGAAAAGAGTCAGTAAAATATGCTGGCTCTTTTTGAGTGTGAAAAATAGTTTCCATTTAGTTAGTATTTTCTTTATTATGCCGGGACAGCAGCATGGAAATAGACGACCTGCCTATATTAAGGAAAGAGGCAATTTCATTAAAAGTATATTTATTATTAAGAGCCTCAGCAATAAATTTAACTTTGTAATCTGTAATTGAATGTTTTCTGCTTCCGGAGGTAATGAGCATTTTTAATTCCGGTTTCAAATTTAGGTATTCCAATATATCATCTAAGGATTTTCTCTTTTTCTGCACATTAGATGATGTTTCCGTCTGATCTATACAAAGGGGAATGTCCTGCAGGTGATATTTGCATTTCACCTCATTCATATCAGAAATTTTATCTGTTTCATTCCCTGTCCAATTTACTAATTCAAGATACAACATTTGTGCCACAGCCTTTCTTGGAGATAAAATATTAAGTATATAATCAGTATTGATAAAAGAACTATAACCTTGTTTATAGAAAAAATGGCTGCTCCATCTATAATCATCCAAATCATTACACATATGCGCACGTATAGGATTTCTGTGTATGTACCTTAACAACCATATTAAATATGTGTCAGTGGCAACTATTTTACATGTGTACCTTTTTTCTAAAACATGACCCTTCCTGTTTAGCTCCCGCACTAAATATTTGCCAAGAACATTATTAATATTGAACATTATTTCACTGATTGGTGTTTTATTGGTTTTTATTAATAGATGATAATGATTATCCATAATCACGTAAGCCAGTAATTCAAAGTCAAATTTCATATTGTATTCTTTAATCTGTTTCAATAAAAATGCTTTATGCCTAGGATCAGATAAAATATAATCCCTGTTATTTCCTCTAGATGTAACATGATATATTGTTCCTTCGCAAATGTCTTTTTTCTCTTCTGCCAAAATCTCACCTCACTTAACAATCTGCATATTGTAATTATTTTCATATAAATTTATTTTATACAGAATGTGAAAAGTGAACTGGGTGGCATTCGTGAAAAGTGAAATGTGAACTGGGTGGCAACAAGGTTGTAATTAATGATATAATCATTATGACATGGAGCTGATGTGCAGTCCCTAAATACATATTACATACATATTACATAAGATAAAAACCATGGAGGAAAACAAAATTGAATAAAATAAGGATAAACCTTAAAGATCTTTTGCTGTGTATGTCAAATGCACAAGATCTTGTATCACCCAATCTTTCAAATCATCATCAGCAGGTTGCATATCTTGCATTTCGTCTGGCTGAGCAGATGAAACTATCTATTGAGAGACAGGAGAATATTTTTTTTGCAGCACTGGTACATGATATTGGTGCATTTTCAACGAAGGAAAGACTTGAAATTATTGAAAAAGAACCATTTACTGTACATAATCATGCTTTCAAAGGGGCAAAGCTTCTGGAAGAATTTAAACCTTTAAAGCATTCTGCAAATATAATTAAGTTTCATCATCTGCCCTGGAATTATGGTGAAGGAAGATTCTATATGGGGGAAGAGGTGCTGCTGGGAAGCCATATTATTCATCTGGCAGACCGTACTTGCGCGCTGCTCCCTTCAAATGCCGGCGTAATTTCAGCTTTACCTGAAATACTTTCAAAAATAAAAGAACAATCCGGTTCGGTCTTTCAGCCGGAACTAGTAGAAGCTTTATTTGATTTAAGTAAAAAAGAATTTGTATGGCTTGACTTGATTTCAAATTCTCCATTAAAAATGATAAGGGACATTGACCTGCTTAGTATACTGACACTGGAGATAGATGATATTGTTGATCTTACCTATATATTCTCACATATCATCGATTTTAGAAGCAGTTTTACTGCGAGGCATTCAGCAGGAGTAGCTAAAACAGCCCAGAAGATTGCAGAACTTAACGGGTTTTCACCTTATGAATGTAAAATGATGCTTATTGCCGGATATTTACACGATTTGGGCAAAATTGCAATAAGCAATGATATTTTAGAAAAACCTGCCAAACTGAATGAGGAAGAGTTCAATGAAATACGGACCCATACTTATTATACCTATCATCTTCTTGATACAATTGAGCAATTCAAGACAATAAATATATGGGCATCATACCATCATGAAAAATTAAATGGCAGGGGTTATCCTTTTCACCTAAGCGGAGATGAACTTCCGTTAGGTTCCCGAATAATGGCGGTGGCGGATGTATTTACAGCAGTTACTGAAAACCGCCCATACCGTAATGGGATGAGTGATATCAGCACTAAGAAGGTTTTAAATGATATGGTGATAAACGGGGATTTAGATTCCAAAGTAGTTCAGATTGTTACAGATAATTTTGAAATGATTAATAATATAAGGGAATCGGCACAGCAGATAGCAGCAAAACAATTTAACAGGTTCATGCTGTATTTATAAGGTGCCACCCAGTTCACTTTTCACTTTATGTAAGTAAAAATTAGCATACATATATAAACCAAGAGCAGGGGAAAATAAAAAATGAGGTGATAATAAGTGAAAAAAATCGGTGTAGAAAGAGGGTTATCTGCAATTGCTGCCTATTTAAGTTCTGAGGGATATCCAGTAGAAGTTCTTGGTGAAGACCTGCACACCAGTATTGGAACCCATGGTGATTTGGATGTAATTATTTCGGCAGACTATAATACAAACATGATGGGCTTTAGCG
>JAJBWD010000082.1:0-4892 GCA_032907345.1 Bacillota bacterium
AGAAAGTATTTCACATCCTTCTTTTGAAAAACTTAAGGTTGAAATTCCAATCGTGGGATGGATACGAATAGCTCCTTTTGATTTAGAAGCAGATATCATTAACGTCCCGTCATCCATATAAAGGCAGGCAAGCCCAATAGGATGATTAAGCAATTTAATATTGTCCTCCGTAATTGTCTTTATACCATTAATATAGAATTTATCATATAGTTCAGTGAAAACAGGATGGCTTGGGGACTTAAGATGACATTCTTTTTCAATTCTAAATTTCATTGAATGTATATTATTCATTTTCCACTCCCTGTATTCCTTTTGTTTTATAGAGAAATGTTCTCTGTAATATGCGTTTCTGCTTCTAGGCGCATAAGTCAGGTTCCCATCGCCTAAAATACTTCCGACAATTATATTTTGTTCTAATTGTGTTAATGAAACCTTAGGAATTGAAGCTAGGTATTTTTCTTCTTTAGATTTCATCAATTCAATATGCAGCTTTTTCAAGTGATGATATCGCCCCTGGGGTGTAAATTCTGGAATAATTGGAAATAATCAAAGGTAGAACGGAAATCATAGGAAAGCAAAGGGGAGTTTTGATTATGACCACACAAATAAGAAATTGGTATCCTGGGGCCAGTTATCATGTTACTGCAAGAGGCAATCACAAAGAAAATATATTTAGAGATAACGAGGATTTTGCATATTATTTAACATTAATTAAAGAAACACTAAAGTATTATTTTAATGAAAATTATGAAATAATTTGTTATTGTCTAATGGATAATCATGTCCATCTGTTAATTAAAACTGGAGAAAAGCCATTAGGAGAATTTATAGGCAGAATAAATAGCAAATACGCGAAGTACTATAATGAAAAATATGACTGCGTGGGGCATTTGTTTCAGGACAGATACTTCTCTGAGCTTATAGAATCAGATTCTCAAATGATTGAAACCAGCAGATATATACATTTGAACCCGGTGAGAGCAAAAATGACAGAAAAACCGGAAAACTATAAATGGAGCAGCTATTCCATGTATATCGGTGATGAAAAGGAAAATTTAATCTGCAGCGGACTTGTGCTGTCATTTTTTAATGGCAGAGATTCATATCAAAAATATGTGGAGGCGGGTATCGCCCCAGGGAAACTGCCGAAGTTAGATGTCGAATGTATAAAGATAAAATATAGTGTATAAATACTTTTTAATCCATATTTGGTATAATTAGATTATAGCAATTAATATGGAGGGATCGGTATGTTAGGCAAACAAAGCGGACAAATTGATATATTTAATGAGATGATTTTTCAAAGGTTAATTCCTAAAGAGCATCTGTTAGTGAAAATTGATAGCATAGTTGATTTTTCTTTTGTTTATGATATCTGTAAAGACTTGTATAGTGAGGTTGGAAGAGAATCCACTGATCCTGTAGTTTTAGTAAAAATGAATCTTTTAGAATATCTTTATACTTTATCAGATAGAGAAGTAGAGACTCGAACTCAAACAGACATCGCCTTTAGGTGGTTTTTAAGACTAAGTTTAGATGACAAAGTGCCTGATTATACAACAATCAGCTATTTCAGGGCACAGAGATTGGGCAGTAAACCCTTTGAAAAGTTCTTCAATGCCATTGTTCAGCAATGTATTGATAATGATTTAATAGGTAAAAAAAGATATATAGTAGACTCAACTGATGTAGCAGCTAATACTAATTATCCAAAAGAAAAGCGCTTGGTCTGTGATGCTTATAGAAGATTGATAGAAAAATTAGGCTATATAAATCCTCCTTTTGCGGAAGCAAAGTTAAATGATTTTGAAAGTGATATACAAAAAGAATGTGATATGCAAAATGAAAAAGATCCTTCTAAAAAAGTAAGTATAAAAACTTACTGTTCTATTGCAAAGAAACATGCAGAAGAGATATATGTAAAATCATACGATGACCTGAAAAATAATGCTAAGTGTTATGAAGTTTTTTCAACTTTATGGCTCATAATTGAGCAGTATGGTGAGAATAAGACTAAACAGGACAGAATTATCAGTTTTATAGATCCAGATGCCAGAGTTGGCAATAAAACTAAAGGAAATTTAAAAAGAGGATACAAAGACCATATAATAATTGATGAAGAAAGTGAAATAATACTGGCATCAGAACAGACTCCTTTTAATGAAGGAGATGAGATTCACCTTGTTGATTTAGTAGAAAAAGTACAGGAAAATTTTGATATGAAACCGGAAGAAGTATCGGCAGATACGGTATACGGCACAACAGGTAACAGAGCATATTTAAAAGATAATAATATAATTTCAAATATAAGATTTAGAGACTTATCAAAACAGGAACATAAGGTTTTTGATATAAAAATGTTTGATGTAGCAGAGGATTTAAAAAGTGTAACATGTCCAAACGGCTGCATAACAACAAATGTGAGAAAAAGAGAAAGTAAAAAAGGAATTGAAAAAATTATATTTAAGTTTTCTGAACACCAATGTGAACACTGTATTTTAAGAGATCGGTGTATAGATCCCAAATCCAAAGTGAGGACATTACTTTTATCCACAAGATATGATGCTGTTACAAAAGACATCCACAGAAATAAAACTATAGAATTTGAGAAAGCTTCTGGAAAAAGGTACATAGTTGAAAGAAGGTTTTCAACTCTTGTTGTAAATAACGGTTTAAGACGCTGTCGTTTTCTAAAAATTGATGGTGCAAAGATACATATAACACTTGCTAATACCGCATGCAATATTGTAAGAATGGTGAACCTATTATGGACAGGCTCTCAGTCTAACTTTGTTATTGCCAAAAGTTAAACCCGGAAAAAATTATCCAGGTTTAACTAAAAAAGCATGTAAAAAAGACTTAAGAATTAAAGATTTTTTGTAATATATCTATTCTTATTTAGGCAAAATTAAAAAACTGCTTTAAAAT
Source organism: Bacillota bacterium (assembly GCA_032907345.1). Classification (GTDB taxonomy): domain Bacteria; phylum Bacillota; class Clostridia; order Clostridiales; family Clostridiaceae; genus JAJBWD01. The sequence goes on from JAJBWD010000082.1 coordinate 2,929, forward strand.
AAATGTATATTAATTCATTGATTAATAAATATTAAATTTTTACCATATTTTTTCGGCAGTTTCCCAGGGGTGAAATTTTACAAATCTCTTTTTCCCGATTTTCATCACATCATCGCTGGTTATGACTCTGCTCTTATCATCTGGAGTTAATTTTTCACCATTTAACTGAACACCGCCCTGATTTATTAACCGCATAAATTCACTTTTGCTTTTTACAAAGTTCATTTCTATCAGCTTTGGAATAATATCTGTAATAGTTTCTTTACCTGCCTTAATTAAAAGCTCCGGAATATCATCAGGAACAGTTTTTTTACTGAATGCTGCGTCATAATAATCAACTGCTTTTTCCACATCCTCTGATGTATGGTATAGTGAAACTATAATTTTAGCCAGACGGTACTTAACATTTCTTGGATTTACACCCTTATTTAGTTCTTCTTTGATTTTATCTATTTCATCCGGGTGCTCATCAGTAGCTAACTCAAAATATTTAATTATAAGTTCGTCAGGAACTTCCATGACTTTTTTAAACATTATCTCTGGCGGTTCACTGACACCTATATAATTGCCAAGACTTTTACTCATCTTATCAACGCCATCCAGGCCTTCCAGAATAGGCATGAACATGGCAATCTGCTGCTCCTGGCCGAAAGTTTTCTGAAGCATTCTGCCCATAAGAATATTAAAGGTCTGGTCTGTCCCGCCCAGCTCAATATCTGCTTTAAGTTCAACAGAGTCATAAGACTGCATCAGCGGGTAGAAAAATTCATGTAATCCAATTGGAACCTGGTTATTGTATCTGTTTTGAAAATCATCACGTTCCAAAATTCTAGCGACTGTAGTTGAAGAAGCAAGCCTTATAACATCTTCAAAATTAAGTTTAGAAAGCCATTCGCTGTTAAACCTGACTTCGGTTTTTTCTTTATCAAGTATTTTGAAAATCTGCTCACAATAGGTTTGGGCATTCTCCTTTACCTGCTCATCAGTGAGTGCTGTCCTGCCCTTGGACTTTCCTGTCGGGTCACCGATTTTACCGGTAAAATCACCGATTACAATTACAGCCCGGTGTCCTAAATCCTGCATTTGCTTAATTTTACGCAGCACCACTGCATGACCTAAGTGAATATCCGGCGCAGAAGGATCGAGACCTAGTTTAATAATCAGTGGTTTACTCTGCTCATATGATTTTTTAAGTTTTTCAAATAACTCTTCCTCGTTTACAAGGGTGTTTACCCCTTTACAGATAATTCGCATCTGCTCTTTTGGTGTTAACATATTTAACATCTCCCTGAAATATATTTTTAATATTGCAAGGTCTATAAGAAGGTAAAAGCAAGCAATAAAAAACTCGCCCTATTTTTCAAAAGGACGAGATTAATTCGTGTTACCACCTTAATTTATAAGCAATTCACATTGCCTACCTTATCAAGTACGTCATCAATTGATGAGATACTTTAGCACAGTAACGGGTGCAGGTATCCGTCGTATCCTACTAAGACATATCCGTTTGGTACGAAGCTCAAAGATGTATTCACAATCACTGGCCATGCACCTCTCATCATCCGGTAACTTTCTGTTTGGCATACTGATTGCTACTAATTCTTATCACAGCTTTTATTTCTTATACTCCGAGATGCGGAATACCGCAAATCTTCGTTATGCAGATATTTGATTAATAAATTGTACTCTTTTACTTATCAGAAGTCAATACACTATCCTATTTTTTACAAATGTCCTTTATAAATAATATCTTTACATGGTTATGCCATAAAATGTAAAATATATATTATAAGGTTTTTATAAAGTTAGTTTAATTTTGTAAAATGCCATGTTAAAGATCCTGCATTTAATATCTTTCTAAAATGATTAAATAATTTTATTTATATGTGAGAAATAACTCAAAACATACGTCTAATAAGTGTAGGAGGTTTTGAAGTATGTTTTTCGCTTTAACTGTGCATCTG
>JAJBWD010000083.1:0-2569 GCA_032907345.1 Bacillota bacterium
ATTCTTTAATGCCCTTAGCAGGTGATTTCCCGGAAATTATAACCCCCGTTATGGTTGTACACTTATGATCCCTGCTGTGATTCACCATTTTTTCCGTAGTAAGCTTCAAGAAATTTGTAAAATCGTTTAAATTGCCTGTGGTTATTTCATCAAAAGATTTAACAAAACAAAATTCATTGACTTCAAACTTATCAATAATGTCTTTCTGTGTTACGAATGTTCGTCCTCCCACATCACTGAACCGGGCATATATATCTATAGGCATGTCCAATAGTTTAACATTTTTTTCTACAGTAAAATATTTTTCATACATTTCCTCCAGCAATAAAAGGTAATCATTTGTATTCATATTTTCCTCCAAATAAGCGTGCTATGAATGCTGCCTTAATTTAAGATCAGTTAAAATGCAGTATTTTCCCAGCATATTTTGTAAACGTTTAAATAGTGAATATATTCCCATTTCTAAATTTTCGTAATTTATCGAATTTTCTAATTTCTATAATTATTGTAACACATTGTATCCTTCAGTTCAATAAATTATTCACAATTGAACTATATAATAAACAAAAAGAAGACTTTTGGAAAACCACTGAAAATGTCTTCGAATTTTAATTTAATGTTATAGGTAGTGCAGAAAATTTATGAGTAAAAGCTCTAAATTCTCTGACCTTTTTCCTTTAAATTAGTTAAAAATCCTTTTTGAAATTAATCATTATAAAAAAATTAAGGGTTAAAATGAAAATCTCATTTTAAACCTTAATTATATAATTTTATTTACTGTTTCAGTGTCATCATTCCGACTTCTTTTTGCTTAACTTTCTTTCTGATCAAAAAGTTTTTTATAACAATAGGTTATAATGTCACTTCTTTTAATAATACCTATAAAAATATCATTGTCATCTACCACCGGTACAAAGTTTTGATTTATTGAAGTCACAACCAGGTCTTCTACATTACAGGTTATACGAACCGGTTTATTATTAGTACGAAAATTTACATCAGATAATACTACTTTATTTGTATTCATAAAGTCAAGTCCGGGGGTATTTTTAAGCTTTCTTAACAAATCCCCTTCTGTAAGTGTTCCCACATATTTGCCTTTGTCATCTATTATAGGTATGGCTGTATAGCCGTTATATTCAATTTTCTCCATCGCTTGTCTCATAGTAGAAGTTGCTTTTTCATAAGCCACATCACTTTTAGGCGTCAAAAAAAATGAAATATTCATATTTAATACCTCTCTAAGTTAAATTTAATCCTGCATAATATTAACCATTATTATATTATACTATAAATATGACAATTCAGTGTCGAAATTTTAAAATAAACAAGTTCCATTATCTTCATAGTCCTAATAAAAAGAGCAGATACAATGTGATAAATAAGAACAGGGGATATCCCCCTGTTCAATAATTAACATATTAAAAGATTTTAAATTAATTTTTCAGGAATAAATTTAGAGGAAATCTTCTTTATCAATATATAATCCAGTATCAGAAGAACGCTGCCAGCTATAAACGTAATAAAGTTATTTAACAGAATTACTCCTGTTAATTGACCAACCAATAAGAGAATTACAGGAAGAACGAGAATACCGCTTACCTGCTGAGCTTCCTGAAAGGTATTTGACTTTGCCGATACCATTACAGTAAAGGTTAAGGACAGCAAATTAATTGCAGGTGAAATCCAAAGTATGATAATAAGCCATTTTATATCCGGGAAAATAAGCCCTCCAAAATATATAAAGCCGGCTATATTGATTATGATGCCAAAGGCTATAAATGAAAGCAGGGTTATAATACAGGAGGGTATGAAAACGCCTATAATCTTTGCTTTCAGCAGCTGTTCCATGGATATGGGTGTATAAAGCAGTGTCTCCATTGTCTTATGCTCTTTTTCTCCCACAAAGCTGCTGGCTCCAATAACTCCTGAACACATTATGGGTACTATAAGAAAGTATGAGGGGAACATATAGTCCATAACAATCTTAATTACCAATTGTGATGGATTATATGCCTTATATGCTGAAGGCAGCTTTTTTATAAGAGGTCCCAGCTGTCTTATGATATTTGAATCACTGCCAATATAACTTACGCCAATAAGTATGGCTAAAGGTATGATTACAGTTAGAACAATGGGTACAATAGCCATTGGCAGAATAACCTGCTTTGAACTTGTTATCTCATTTAAATCTTTTTTAATTAATGCTGTTTCGCTTCTATTCATATAAACCTCCATTATTACAAAGTTAATCCGTCAGCACTGCCTTTTATATACATGAAATACAGCTGCTCCAGAGACCATTTCTGCTGCAGAACCTCATAAACTTCCCCGCCGTTTTCTATTATATTGTGTATAACAGCATTTACCTCCTGATCTCCTGAAATAGATTTACTGTATAAATTATTTCCTTCAGAAGTAAGCCCAAATTCCTCAGGAATATTTTTCCCTCTGATTTTTAATTGAAGATGTGCATTCTTCTTTGAAGCAAGTTCTTCAAAAGTACCAAAGCCAAGAATACTTCCTGTTATGATGGTAGGAGGAAACATTCAAGGATATACCAGGGTAA
>JAJBWD010000084.1:0-3132 GCA_032907345.1 Bacillota bacterium
AATATACTAGAAAGAAGGCTGTAATAATGAAAAAAAATTTATGGAACAAGATTTTGATTGGAATTTTAACAATTTCTTTAACTACAGTTATTGCGTGCTCAAATAAACAAAGCAATGATAATAAATCAACTAAAAGTGGTAAGCAAAATATAGTTATAAAATATGGATATCAACCAGGACATACTCAAATTATAGTAGCACAAGATAAAGGATGGCTTAAAGATGAATTTGAAAAAGATGGTATAACATTTCAACTTCAAAAATTTTCTTCAGGTCCACCAATGATTGAAGCAATGACTGGACAAAAGTTAGATTTTGGGCAAGTTGGTGATCAACCAGCCATTCAGGCAAGAGCAAATAATGTTGATATTAAAGCTATAGCAGCATATGGAACAAGTGAAAAAGCAGATGCATTAGTTGCAACAAAGAAATCTGGAATAAATAAAATTTCTGATATAAAAGGTAAAAAAGTGGGAGTCCCTATTGGTTCTGTAGCACAGCAGCTTCTATATATATATTTAAAATCAGTTGGTTTAAAACCTAGCGATATTCAACAGGTAAATCTTCAACCTGCAGATATAAGGTCAAGCTTATTATCTAACAATATTGATGCAGCAGTTATTTGGGAACCTGTTGTTACACAAACTGTAAGTACTGGTACAGTAAAACAGGTAGCCGATGGTACAGGATACAAAAAAGAAGTTGATGTAATTATTGCTCAAAATTCATTCTTGAAACAACATCCTGATATAGTAGTGAGGCTATTAAAAGTTTTAAACAAGACAGCGAAATGGATAGATGCTAATCCAGAGGAAACTATAAAAATAATTTCTAAAGATACTGGAGTAAAACAAGATGTTTTAAAGCCAGGATTTGATAAAACTTCACATAATCTTAATATTACTGATGAAGGGATACAATCAGTGAAAGCTACAGCTAGGTTTTTGCGAGAAAACAAAGTTATAAGAAAAGATGTAAATATTGATGATTTAATAGATTTAAATTATGCAAAAAAAGCCGGTATACAATAAAATCAATTTTAAAAATGAATTTTCAAAACAAGTCGATGTTAAAAATTTACTATATTAGCTCAATATACATACCGTAAGTATCTCTCTGATTCTCTAATGCCTTGGAAGAGGACACAGTTGTAATAGTCCTTCTTCCTTTATATAAAAAATTCTTCTATTGAATATTATTTATTCTTAAATTATCTTAATATAAAATACGGATAAATAAATTAGTGAAATAATTATAATATAAATTTAGTAATAAAAGACGACTGGTAATATGTCAATATGAAAAAACAAAACAATTGGAAATTATTTTAGAAATTTTCATAAAAAAGAGTACAATTAATAAGCCTTAGCCAGTTTCCATTTTTTAACTGGAAACTGTAAGGGTAGAATATAAAAGATTATGAATTTATTTCTTTATCAGCGTCATCATTCATAGTGTAGAGCTGATTTCTGCTCAGCAATGCAAATATCAACCTTATTAGTTTTCTACCTGTGAGTGCAAGTGCTCTTTTATGTTTGTGGATTAAAGCTTCATTATACTTTTTATGGTAGTAGTCATTGTATTCTCTATTGAAGCGTAAAATACTGCCTGCGGCTTCGAGGATATAGTATCTTAAATATTTATTACCTGTTTTAGTTAAATACGTATCCTCTGCTGTAAATCTGCCTGATTGCTTTTTTCTCCAGGTAAGTCCTGAATATTTAGCAAGGCTTGCTTGATTGTTAAATTTAGTTATATCACCAATTTCTGCTGTAATTCCGGCTGCAAAAACAGGTCCTATGCCATATATAGAACAAAGGCATTCAAATTCATGTGTCTGCAGTACTTTAACTGCTCTTTCAATTGCTTTATCAAGAGTTTTAACCTCTTTTTCTAAGGCTTTTATGCAGTTAAATGATGCAGCAATTGCAGCATTAAGTGGGTTATATAAAGATTTATCAAGTCGATAAGAGTCACGCGCCGCCCTTTTTAGAATTTTGGCGGTAGCCATTGGATCTTTGAATCTATTTTTACTTTTGTCAACTAAGAAATCAACTAATTGGTTTATATCAGTGTTCGCAATTTCTTCTGTTGACATAAATTCAGTTAATACAGCCGAAGCTGTGAATCCAAATTTATTTGAAAAAGGTCGGTCGCTCTTATCCAGTACAGCTAATTCACTGAACTTAAGGAAAATATTCGAGAGAATATATGATTTTTCCCTTGTGATATTTTCCATGATATGCAGCCTGCATCTAGTCAGTCTCTGTAATGCAATATATTGGCTGCCTTTCCATGGTGCCGTTGTTATTTTTCCTACTCTTGCAAAATCCGAAATAACCATGGCATCCTTGGGATCTGTTTTGTCAATATCAATAAAAGTTTTCTTATAATTAGCTATAACCTTTGGATTTAGGCAATAAACCTTCGGTTTAAACCACAATAATTTTTCATGACATGATAAAAAGTTGGCTATATGCCAGCTATAGAATGAGGTGGATTCCATAGCTATATTAAGGTGGGTAAGTGAATTTTTCTTAAGACACTGAAGTATTTCATGTGCAATAACTTCAGCACCTGGATTGTTATTGGAAGTTTGAAAGGAAAGCAGTTTATTACCGAAGAAGTCCATACCATACACATAATTGGATTTTGAACTAACATCTATTCCTATAAATAAAGCAGCTGTTAAAGTGTTGTTCATTGGTATCACCACCTTTAATTTAGATTATAAAAAACAGGAACTAGCACAGGACTACCCTTAGTTTATACTGCATCAACACCCTCGCACTAATAAGAACTAAGTTATTAAACCTTTTGCACTAGTTGCTGCGCTAGCAGTCCAATAACCTGAACAACGACTGGGTTAGAAGCTAACAATATAAGTAAGGAAACAGTCTTTTTAAGAAGTACCACTAATGTGGCCAACAAGGAGAAACTGAATATACCTATGCTAATTCCATATTTAAATATTAGCACTAAGGGCACTCCAGTACCATCCTTTATACAAATATAATTTCCAGTAATATCTTTTCTTAAGTGGTCATTTTAATTACTGGAAATAGCATCTAAATTGACTGCTAAATTAATTATACGAGGAGATAAAAATATGTAAAACCTGATGCCTTTTGT
>JAJBWD010000085.1:0-12221 GCA_032907345.1 Bacillota bacterium
AACAAAAATCAGCTGCAGCCTGTAGTTAAGCAGGTATTTTAAAATTCTATTTAATGTTTTCCTGGCATTCTTAGGTTTTTGAATTCCCTGTTTTCTCATGGGTCCTGGCATATTAATCCTCTCCTTTCTGCTGGGATTCATAAACTTCCCTGTATATATTATTGTTTTTGAGGAGTTCATCATGGGTTCCTATTCCGTCAATTTTTCCTTCATCAAGAACTATAATCTTATCTGCATCGCATACTGAGGTTATCCTCTGGGCAATTATGACGGCTGTTGTGCCTGATAATTTATCCTTAAAAGCCTGTCTTATTTTGCTGTCTGTTGCTGTATCCACAGCACTGGTGCTGTCATCTAAAATTATGATTTTGGGCTTTTTAAGAAGAGCCCTTGCTATGCAAATTCTCTGCTTCTGTCCTCCGGATATGTTAACTCCTCCCTGTCCTAAATCCGTATCATATCCATCCGGGAAGGACATTATAAAATCATGAGCCTGAGAAGATTTGCAGGCCTCCTCAATTTCCTCATCAGATGCATTTTCATTTCCCCATTTTAAGTTATCCTTAATAGTACCGGAGAACAGGACATTTTTCTGAAGGACCATTGCTACCTGATTTCTTAAGGTTTCCAGGTTATAGTCACGGACATCATGCCCTCCAACCAAAATTTTTCCGCAAAGTACGTCATAAAGTCTTGGAATAAGCTGAACTAAAGATGTTTTGGCAGAACCGGTTCCCCCTATAATTCCAATAGTTTCACCTGATTTAATTTCAAAATTAATATTTTCCAGGACCAGATTGTCCTTATTTTTATTATAACTGAAGGAAACATTATGAAATATTATGGAGCCGTCTTCCACAGATAAATCATCTGACTCCTCATTACTTTTAATATCCGGCTCCTCGTCAAGTACTTCCGCTATTCTTATCGCTGAAGCCCTTGACAGAACTACCATGATAAATACCATGGATATAATCATAAGTGACATGAGAATCTGGGTAACATAGCTGATGAAGCTCATGAATTCACCTGTCTTCATGCTGCCGGCTATAATCATGTTCCCTCCAAACCAGGATATGGCTATCATGCAGGCGTACATGGTGAGCTGCATAACAGGCATGTTAAATATAACTATTTTTTCGGCTTTTCTCTGAGCCTCCATCAGTTCTTCTGCTGACAGCCTGAATTTTTCATCTTCATAGCTGCCCCGGTTAAATGCCTTAACTACCCTGATGGCAGTAAGGTTTTCCTGAACAGACAAATTCATTTTGTCATATTTCTTCAGCATGGCACGAAATCTAGGGTGAGCATTTATGGCAATAAGGTAAAGGGCCGTTCCAAGAAAAGGGATAGCAATTAAAAATATTACCGCCAGCCTTGCATTTATACTGACTGCCATGATTGTGGCGCTGACCAGCATGATTGGGGCGCGGACAAGTATTCTTATTATCATCTGAAATGCATTCTGGGTATTTGTCACATCTGTGGTTAAACGGGTTACCAGGGAAGCTGTACTGAATTTATCAATATTTGCAAAAGAAAATTCCTGTATTTTATCAAAAAGCTTTTTTCGGACTCCCTTGGCAAATCCAGCACTGGCTACTGCTGCAAACCTTCCGGATAAAGCTCCCGCAAGGAGCGACAGGGAAGCCATGACTATCATCATTACCCCCAGTTTAATTACGTAAGCAATATCATTATTCTTAATTCCCACATCAATTATTTTGGACATAATCAAAGGAATGAAAATCTCCAGTATAACTTCACATATGACTAAAACAGGTGTAAGCAATGCAGGTTTTTTATATTTCCCTATACAGGGCAGCAGTTTCTTAATCATTTTTCTTTCTCCATGTCCTTTTCATTATTTTTCAGCTGATTCTCCAGAGCCGTTATTGTATACATATTAATTTTAGTTCTCTCATCACCTGTAAGATTTATGATGAGCCTGTTAAGATAGTTATATAAATCTTCCAGTTCCTCTTCTGAAAATCCCTGATACATTTTTACATCTAAGGCATCAAATATCTTTCTCCCATTTTCAGCAGTTTCCAGTCCTTTTCCTGTAATAGACAGTTTATTGCAGCGAAGGTTATCTTCATCTGCTATTTTCTTAATTAATCCTGCCTTCTGAAGTCTCTTAGTTGAAAGAGCAATTGATGCGGCTGTAACCTGGAGCTTATCAGCTAATTCCCTTTGGGTACAGTTTTCATTCCGTTTAATATATTCTAAAATAGGCAGCTGGCCAAAATATAAGCCAATGTCTGCTGTTTCTTTCTGTATTGAAATACGTCTCATTAAATGAAGACTGGTCAGCCTTCCGTTTAATTCACAAAGTTTACGACTCATTTTTTTCACCTCATAATAATAGTTAATCACTTAATAGTTAAACGCTTAATATATCGTATAGCTTTATATTTATTTTGTCAACTTGTTTCTTATTCTTTAAAATACAAAAGAACTGCATTTCTGCAGCCCTTTTAAGCTAATATTTTTTTTTAATTTCTTATACTTCATATTACCATTTTCCCGGATCTGATAAACGAGTTAATTTCTTATGCCAGTCCAAATATCCGTAAATACGGACATCTTGTCCTCAATCTGGTCAAAGAACTGTAATTTAGCATCTAAATAATTCATCTGTTCTTCTACATTCATCTTTGTGATAGATAAATCTTTCAGTATTTCGCTGAAAGTACTTCTATATGTATTTATTAGATTTTCCGCAGATTTGGATATCTCAATTTTTAAATCATCAATGCATTTAAAGATATTTTCCTCCAGGTTAGCAAACAGTAAAATATACTCTCCTTCTACACTGTCTCTGATTACTTTTAGCCAGTTATTTTTAATTTCGGTTATTTTCTTACTGTCTATTGAATATGTGCCAATCTTGTTTTCTAAAAAGTGGTTTATAAACTTTTCAAAAAAATTCTCTCTAAACTCTATGCTGTCTAACACCTCTTCCTTTATATTAATACTGTTAATATTTATTTTAGGAATTTTAGAAAGAGGCTTTCTGTTAAAGGCATGATCAACCTTTGGCACCGTAATGTTAAAGTCTTTTAAGTTATAATCCTTTTTAATTTTTTCACTGAAGGTATGAACAATTTCCTTTATGGTAGTATCACATTCTTTAAAGTACTTTTCCTTTTGGTCTATATCCAAATTCACCTGATTCAGCATGTTTCCGATTAATTTATTAATTTCTTCCTCAATTCCTGTATTGTTTACGGAAAAGTCAATATTGAATCCTTCATTTTTCATTTCCTTTAAATCGTCTTTATCCTTCATTCTAAGTCTCATGATAAATCTGTCAATTTTCTCTTCATAAACTTCTGAAATCTGATCTATCCTGTCTTTCCTTGATTCACTTATTTCATCGGTTAAATCATCCCTAAGACTTTCAAAACTTACATTTTCACCAATCTCTTTCTGCAGGGAATCAAAGCTGTCTATCATTTTCTGAAGCATTTTTTCTATCTCTTCTATTTCTTCCTGCTTCTGCAGCTTAGCATCTAATATATTTTTCACTACGTCAAGGTTTTTAAGCCTGACGAACAGTTCATCGATACTTCTTATAATTGATGAGTAAAGCTCAGTATTAGCCTTTTGCATGGCAATATACGTTGTATACTCAATTAATTTCTGCATGCCGCTTCTTTCTCTCAGTATATCAAGGCTTACTTCATCTATTCCCTGAAAGCATTCCAGCTTCTCCAGCTGGTCATCAACAAAGCTTAGAACAGTCATCTGATTCTTGCCTATATATTTTCTCTTCAGCTTTTTAAGCCTCTGCCGGAGTTCAATTCCGGAAAGCTGTTCAATTCTCTTACTTTCCCCTAAGAATTTTAACTCCCTGTTGTCAATCTGGCAGACCTTTATTATATCAAAATAAGATCTGGCAGAGACTCCAAGTACTATAAATCCTTTATAGCCCAGGCTGCTTAATTTGCACCTGATATAATCCAGAAATCTTACAACAGATTTATTTTCACATTCGCTTAAATACATTTCATCCAGCTTATTTACTGCTACAACTAATGAATAAAATTTATCGTGCTTTTCAAACTGTGATTTTATATCCTTGAAAAATTCTTCTTCATCTAAAGTCAGATAATTGGAATAATTAACAAGAAAGATCACTACATCAGATTTTTCTATCCACATATATGCATTTTTCTTATGCATGTTTATTCCGTTTTCTCTGCTGTTGGCTCCTGCATAGTTAGGTCCCGGGGTATCTACTATGGCAAATGATGCGAAATCATTATTGTTTTTTGTATAATGGATTTCCATATCATCAATTGAACATGCAATTTCAGGGTCATTCTGAGCTCTCTTAAATTCATTGTATGTATACTTATATATATCTTCCGGCGAATCAAAACAAATATTCTGGTCTCCGTATATGAGACGAATCCGACCGTCTTTGCTGTTTTTATAAACACAGGTATTAGGTGTAGGCAGCTCTAAGCTTGTGGGGGCATACTGTTCCTCAAGAAATGAATTAACTACTACACTCTTTCCGGATTTTTTAGTTGCCATAACGGAAATATTTAAATCTCTTTCCCGGGCTTTGTCCAGATTTTCTTCAATGCTCTTTAAAATATTTAAAATGTTTTCTTTTTCACCTGACAGTTCATCTATTAAATCTAAATCACTTATTAAATCCTGAGCCTTAGTAATGGACTTACTCATTTTATAAAAACCTTTTTTAAATGCATTTGCCCTGGCTCTCTCTGCTTTTTCTTTTTTCATGGTTACATCTATATCTAAATTTAAATAATTAAAAGACTGAATTATATCGCTGGCAAAAGTTTTATCTTCTGTATCAATTATGATCTGATATGAATCAAGGTTATCTTCATCCAGATCTTCAATCAATTCACTGAGAGAAGCAATGTTTTCTTTAATGCTGTAATCTGTTTCCTTATCAGCTATTTTTACATTTACACCGTAAAACTGTATTTCTTTTGCTGCCTTCAGAACATATAAGTAGCTTTCATCTATGGTAAGTTCTTCAATAAACTTATAAAGTTCTTTTGATTTGTCTATTATAAAAATAGGATTATCGAATGAATAGTTCTCCAATGTATTTTGTATCATTGATGAATCTGAGCTAACTCCTTTGATTTTAATTACTTTCATATCCAATCTCCTTTCTACAGATGATATATTTTTAATTAATCCTGTTATCTATTAAATTGTTTTATTTTACTTCCCAAGGCCATTCATTAATCCTAATACAGCCGGCATAAGCAGCACAATGAATATGCTGGGAAATATAAAGAATACCAGGGGAAACAATATTTTAACCGGAACCTTCATTGCAGCCTCTTCAGCTCTCTGCCTTCTTTTTTCCCTCTCCTCCTGAGACTTAATTCTAAAAATCTGTACCATGCTCATTCCAAGTTTTTCAGCCTGAAGAATACTATTTATTAAAGAAACTATTGAATCAAAATTCAATCTCTCTTTAAGTGCTAAAAATGCTTCTCTTCTTGATTTTCCAAGACGTATTTCTTCAAGGCAGGTATGAAATTCAGAGGATAATATACCATTTGTTTTAGATACAACCTTATTCATAGCTAAATCAAATCCCAGTCCCGCCTCCAAACTTACTGTTAAAAGGTCGATAAAATCAGGAAGTTCTTTAAGAGCCTTATTATACCTGTCCTTAATTTTTGATTTTATAAAAATTAAAGGAGAGATTATACCTAAAAGGATTCCTGCTATAATTAGAAAAATAATACCGCTTAATTTTAAATGAGCAAGCTCTCCAAAAATTCCAAATACTATTGGCAGACATATTTTATAAATAGTAAGATATAAATGAAATTCCACACCGGTTATTCCCCAGGGATTCCCCATTTGAAGTAAGTATTTCTCAAGTTTTTCTTCTTTATCAGAGGATAAATTCTTACTATAAAAATTAGTGCCTTTATCCTTAAAATAGCCTAGCTTTTTTATTAAACTCTGATTGTTTCTTTTTTTCTCCGAATTACTATTTACCTGAGCTTCTCCTACATAAGTCTTAAGTCTTTTTTTTAATTTTAATTCATGGTCATGGCTTAATAAATATAAATATAAGCACAGTGTGGTTAATGTTAAAATAAAACAAATCATAAGCATATTCATATTCTACACCTCGATTTTAGCAAGTTTATTCATAATTATAAATCCAATTATCTCCATAATCACTCCAACTCCCAGAGCGATTTTTCCTATTATACTACTGGTAAATGGTTCCATGTATCCCGGATTAACCAGTGATAACGCTATAAATATAAAAACAGGAAGAAGACCAACTACTTTTCCTGATAATTTTCCCTGTGCAGTTAGTGACCTTACATGTCTGTCTATTGAATTTCTCTCTTTGATTGTCTTTACAATAACCTCCAGAATCATTGAAAGATTTCCGCCAACCTGTCTTTGAATTAAAATTGCCTGTATCATAAGATCCAGATCATTACTGGGCATTCGGAGTTTTAAATTGTTTAATGCATCTTCCATTGTTATTCCATAGCTGGTTTCTTTCAAAAAAGCAATTACTTCTTCTTTTACCGGGGATTCACATTCTTCTGCCACAGTCTTCATTGCCTGTACAAAACTATATCCTGCTTTAAGTGATCCCACTATTGTCATGATCATATCCGGAAGAGCATCGTTAAAAGTTTTAATCCTCTTTTTCCTTTTTTCATTTATCCAAGCCTTAGGTATAAAATATCCGATAATGCTGCCTGGTATGATAAATAAAAAATGTCCAAGCAGCATACCTGCAGTAAGTCCGCAGAATACTGTTGAAATTATTACAAGTACCATATATTCTTCAGGATCCATCTCAAGTCCGGAACTTCTCAGTATCAGCTCAATTTTATTATTTGATTTATCTGTAAGTCTGCTGCTTAAAAACAAATTAATATTTTTGAAATTTAATAATTTAACTTTTTCTTTGTTTTCTTTTTTCTTTGTTTTTTTATATTTTTCATTAATATCAAGATAATATTTAAGTCTTTTTTCTACCCTTTTATCATTCAGCATAAAATAATAAAAGATACCAAAAATCATCATGAAAGAGCATAAAAAGCAAAGTAAAAGCATTATTTCTTTCATAATTACCACTCCTCTACATTAAATATAGATGCCGGTATTTGTATTCCTGAAGTTTCAAGACGGTCATAGAACTTTGGCCTTATTCCTGTTGCTGTCATCTTACCTACTACTTTTCCTGATTTATCTATACCCTGCTGATTAAAAGCGAATATGTCCTGAAGAATGACCATATCTCCTTCAAGATCCTGAACTTCCGTAATATTAACAATCTTTCTTGAACCATCCTTAAGCCTTGACTGCTGTATAATAAGGTCTATACCGCCTGCAATCTGCTGACGTATTGCTTTAATCGGAAGCTCAATTCCAGCCATTAACACCATAGTCTCAAGACGGGCAATCATATCCCTTGGACTATTGGCATGACCTGTTGCCAGTGAACCATCATGTCCTGTATTCATAGCCTGAAGCATGTCAAGAGCTTCTTCACCTCTGACCTCACCGATTACTATCCTGTCAGGCCTCATTCTTAGAGAGTTTTTAACCAGATTTCTTATGGTAACTGCCCCTTTGCCTTCCATGTTTGCAGGTCTTGCCTCTAATGAAACCACATGATCCTGGGATAATTGAAGTTCCGCTGAATCCTCAATTGTTACTATTCTTTCATCATTAGGGATGAAGGATGACAGAACGTTAAGAGTGGTGGTTTTTCCTGAACCTGTACCTCCGCTTATAAAAACATTAAGCTTAGCCTTTACACAGGCATCTAAAAATTGAGCCATTTCCTTTGTCACAGTACCAAATTCTATAAGATTATCAATTGTATAAGGATCCTTTGAAAATTTTCTTATTGTTATTGATGGGCCATTAAGTGCAAGAGGCGGTATTATGGCATTTACTCTGGAGCCATCCGGCAGCCTGGCATCAACCATTGGACTGCTTTCATCTATTCTTCTTCCCAGAGGAGAAACTATCTTGTCAATTACATTCATTACCTGATCATTATCCCTGAATTTTACAGGAGTCAGTTTAAGCTTTCCATGCTTTTCTACATAAACCTTATAAGGTCCATTAACCATAATTTCTGTAATTTCTTGATCTAACAGAAGGGGATTGATGGGACCATATCCGGTTACATCATCAATCAGTTCCTGAACTACCTTCTTTGTATCAACAGTATCAAAGGATTCTTCTTCTGTCTCAAGAAATTTTTGTGCTATAGAGTCAATTTTAGGAATAATATTACTGACGTCCTGGTTATTTTTAGCTTCATATATTATTTTTTTTTGAAGCTTTAACTTTAATTCCTGTTCTTTGCTTATAGGTGCATCTATAGTTTTAGTTTCACCAAAAACAGCAATACCCGGCTTTATTTCCGGTTCTGACTGCTGCTTTTCTTCTTCTATTTTTTTAACTGTGTTTAATTTTTCAAGCAAACTCATAATACCCCTCCTCCTGGTTTAAAACCTGGATAAAACCCCCATTAATCCTCTTTTTCTTTTTCTCCTTCTTCTTACAGATATAGGATTTTCCATGCTGAATTCTTTAGTTATATTAAGAACATCCGATGATATCTTTTCCTTCCGTTTACTGATTACGAAAGGAATACCTATATTAAGTGATTTCGAAACTACCTTATAATCATCAGAAATATAAATTGCTTCATCAGTTTCCAGCATATCCGGCACCTGTGATGCTTTTGTTAATGTTTCAGTATCAGATCTATTCACGATTACTCTTACTTTATTTCCCATATCTAATTTTTCCAAGGTCTTAAGCATGGTTTTTGTATTTTTCAAAGCATTAAGCTCCAAATCTGTAACAACAAATACTAAATCTGCCTGTTCTATGAAATTTAAATTTATCTCAGATATACCGGTAGTAAGGTCAACAATTAAATACTTATTATCCTGAAGAAGCCTTTTGCATATAGTTGGAATCATAGGAGCTGTTATCAGATCTGCCAGTTCCGGTTTTAGAGGTGCCGATAAAACTTTAAGTCCGCTGTCATGAGTATAAAGATAATTAGAAATATTAGCATTTTCTAATTGTTCTTCCTTTTGCACCAAATCACTAATGGTATATCTTGGCTGAATATCCAGGGCAAGATTTACATCTCCAAACTGAAAGCTGCCATCCAAAATACATGTAGAAAAGCCTCTGGAGGCAAGAGCTGCTGCTGTGTTAACTGCCATTACGGTTTTTCCTACTCCTCCCTTACTGCTAATAAAAATTGCCATTTCTCCTTTTTTTTCATCAATTTTTTCTTCCATTTATAAGGCTCCTCCCTGTATTTTAAATAAATTATTTTTGCTCAAGGCTGCTTCTTAAGTCAAATACTAAATCTCCATTTGCTTCAGCATTAGTAATTTGTTCTGCCTGCTTGGGATTTAATTCTAAAGTAATTGAAGTATATTTAGCCTGACTTCCGCTTGCTGTACCCTGTGCAGTATTTGAAGCAGAAGCTGCAGTACTCAATTTTGTTAATTTTTCTCCCACCGCCAGAACTCTTATATTCTGAAGCAATGTGGTTGTTGTACTGGCACCGCTTGAATTTTTAACACTGGAGATTACATCAACATAATCTTCAGGTTCTATGATTGTAGAAACAGACTGCACGTAACTTACTGCTATTGAAATTGCTCTGTTTCCTTCCTTTATTTTTCTTGTTAAAACATCCTTCTCTTTAGCCTGATTTGTAAATCTGTCTTCAAAGAGCTGTTCCCCTGTTTTCATATCAACAAGAGCATAATTTCCGTCAATGTCTTTTATATTTTTTATAGCGCCGGGAAGAACTGAATTCGAACTATAGGACTTAATTTCCAACATATCAGCCGTAACCTTTTGATCCTTTTTAATATCCTGTTTAAGTACTGCAACCTGAACCAAACTTTTATCATTTTTATACTTATTATCTAAACTCTTTATATATTTACTAAACAAAATCGTAGTTGCAACAGCAAATAATATTGCCCCGATTAATATAAATTTCGATTTCATAAAATCACCTACTCCACTAATTTTACTCCGTATGCACCGCAATCCAGTGCATCTTTCTTACCTATTCCTCTTCCAACCGTTCTCAAAAAGTGTCCTTTTACAGTTGAATCAGTTGAAGACATTGGCTGGTCTAAATAAAAATATGCAAAACCGGTTACTCTGATTGATTTTAACTGATTTGTCGTAATTTTCTCTGGCTTGTATACCAGTATGGTAATTATTCTTGGGTCATCCATATGTTCTGGGTCAAATTCTGCATAGGGTGATATGCTTATTCTATAATTAACTCCCTTTATTGTTTTCTGCTGAACATTTCCCGTTTGTGTATCTATGATTACCGGATTATTGGGGTCCGATATGTCTATATCTGAATCATATCCATATTTCAAAGCATCTTCATATAGTCTTCCTCCCACACCGGAGAGTGCTACTATTCCAAAATTTCCGTAGGTGGAATCCCCTGAATCTACCTTTAATTCTATGGTTTTCTGATAAAGATCAGGATCAGTATTTATGACATCTTCATTTAGTCCAAAGGGTACTATTCCTGAGGTTTTAACCAGCGGATAAATTGCTGCAGATGATCTTATGCTGACAGGGGCACTGCTGAAGCCAAATAACCTCATAAAGTATAAAGGTACATTCCTTTTCAGTGTTACCGTAACCCTACTTTCATCAGCCTGATGAGTTATCTGGGGTAAGTCCTTCAAGCTGCTTTGTTCATTGTGTGCTGCAAGTATCCGGTTAACTAAATCTGTAACATAACTGTCACTTAATGTAAGATTCTGAGCTCCTGATAAAACTGCCGCATCTGCAGCTTTTCTAAGTTCAGATTTAGTTTCATATAACCTGCCTCCGTCTATAGCTAACCCGGCTATGAAAATTACAGCAATAAAAGATAGGGTGAACCATACTACCCCTACTCCATCCTCATCTTTAATTAACTTAAATTTTTTCATCAATATACTCCCCCCTATTCAACACGTATGGTAGATTCAGCTGCTGCCACAAATGGTGAAGGAAGGATTGCACTTGCAAAAGGCGTTATATAATTTATATCTATTTTTAAATCCACAGTAACAAAGTCTCCTGATCTTCTGTCATAAGGAGTAATAGATATCCAATCTGCCGGCAGCATACTTGCATCCAATTTACTGGCAGCATAGGATTTAACAGCATCATCTCCTTGCCCAAGTCCGGCAATCCTGACTGATTCCTGACATACTGAATTAAGCATGGATTTAGAATATATAATTCTGCCCGTATCAACTATCATGCAGAAAAGTAATAATAATAATGGTAAAACTAATGCAGCTTCCACTACAGCTTGTCCATTCCTTTTTTTCAAAATATTGCCCCCTTTAACAAAAGACTTAAAATAGTTCCTCCTGCTATAGCAGCACTATAAGGGAACTTTTTTAAAAATGGCGTAGTTGGGAATTCTAATTTATAGTAATTTCCTTTAATAAATCCAGCCAGCCAATAAAATAAACCTTTGAAAAAGTTTATGGTTTCCTTGTGAAATATAATTATTATAAGTGCTGTAATTCCTCCAATAATGAACATATATAATGCAGTAAGCGCCGCGAAGCTGCTTCCCTTTATTGCTCCGATAACAGCAAGAAGCTTTACGTCCCCTGCTCCAAATCCACCTAATTCAAATGGTATAATGAGAATCGCTGTGCCACACAGAAACCCAAGAAAAGAAGTCTTAAGGCCTGATAACCCATTTATTATCAGATTAAGCAAAAATGCAGAAAAAAGGGCTGGAAAAATAACTTTATTGTATATCTTTCTTGTCCTTAAATCTGTTATGCAGCATATCACTAAAACTATAAAAAGAAGAATATCAAATATCAATACCATGACCTCCTTTTGTTAAAAGGCCCTGCTCATGCAGAGCCTTTACGGGCTATGGAATTAATAACCCTGTTAATTTAAAGTAAAAATAATAAGTTAAGCTGGCATTGCTTTTCCTATTTCAGTTACTATTGTATCCCATAGTGTTTTAACCTTATCTCTGAATATTGTTATAACTGCTACCGCTCCTATTGCTATAACGCCCAGTACTAATGCATACTCAGTCATTCCCTGTCCTTCCTCTTCAGATACTAATCTCTTAATCATGTTTAACATAATAATTCCACCTTTCTTAATTTTTAATTTTTATT
>JAJBWD010000086.1:0-3545 GCA_032907345.1 Bacillota bacterium
TATTTCATCTTTATCTCCTTCATCCCTAAAGTATTTTAATATTTCTTCTGCTGCCAGTTTATCTATTGAGGGCGTATCAATTAGTTCTTCATATTTTGCCAGCTTTATATTATCTATTGACTTAAACTTTTTTAGAAGTTCTTTTCTTCTTTTAAGACCAATCCTGGGAATATTATCAAGAACAGAGCTTACCATTTTTTTATCTCTTAAGCTTCTGTGATATGATATGGCAAATCTGTGAACCTCATCCTGGATTCTCTCCAAAAGCTTAAAAAGCTTTGAGCCTTTATATAATGATATCTCATTATTATTATATATTAATCCTCTTGTGTTGTGCTTATCATCTTTAATAAGTCCGCAGACAGGAATATTTACAGACAGTTTTCTTAAAATCTTTTCTGCAGAGGACACTTGTCCTTTACCACCATCCATTATAATCAAATCCGGAAATAAAGAAAACTTTCCTTCTGTATAACTCTTCATGTTTTCTGATATAAGCTTTGTTTCCTCCAAACCTCTTTTAAATCTTCTTTCTATTATTTCTTCCATGGATTTATAATCATTAGGACCAATTACATCTCTTATTTTAAACCTTCTGTAATCTCTGCTGCTGGGTTTTCCATTTTGAAATACTACCATGGAGCCTACTGAGTCCATACCAAATATATTGGATATATCATAGGACTCTATCCTCTTTGGGAGTTCAGGAAGATTTAAAAGTTCCTTAAGCTCAATCAGGGATTTAATATCTTCTTCCTTGTCCTTTAAAAGCTTAAGCTTAAACTGACTTATTGTGAGTTTTGCATTTGCCTTGGTCATATTTATTATGGTTTTTTTATCTCCTTTAACAGGAAGCTTAATAGACACCTTTCCTTCCTTTATAGTACTCAGGTACTGCTCTAAAAGCTCTGCAGCTCCAATGTCTTCCACATATATGGAAGATGGAATGAAATCTGCAGTTTTATAGTACTGAAGAATAAAGTCTTCTATTATTTCTTGAACTTCCATTCCTTCTGTATTCTCAATTATAAAGTTATCCTTTCCTACTATCTTGCCCTCTCTGTACATAAGAACATATACTGATGAGTCTTTTTCATCGCTGAATACAGCAATAAAGTCCTCATCCTTAAAATTAGTTTTTATTATATTTTGCTTTGAAGATACTTTATCAATAGCCTTTATCCTATCTCTAATTTTTGCCGCTTTTTCAAAATCTAATTCATCTGAAAGCTTTTCCATCTGATTTTTTAATGAATTTACTATATTTGTATTATCTCCATTTAGCAGCCTGATAATATCATCTATTATATTTTTATATTCTTCCTTACTTATTTTTCCTACGCAGGGCGCACTGCAGAGACCTATGGAATAATTAATGCAGGGCCTTTTTTCATAGGTTCCATCTTTTATTACTCTGCTGCAGCATCTTACAAGAAAGTTATTTTTAATTATCTCCAGGGTTTCATTTAAAGCAGTTACATCAGTATAAGGCCCAAAATATTTTGAGCCATCCTTAACTACCTTTCTTGTCTTTATTACCCTGGGGAAATCTTCATTAACAGTAATTTTAATAAAGGGGTACTGTTTATCATCCTTAAGAAGAATATTATATCTGGGCCTGAATTTCTTAATAAGATTACACTCTAAGATAAGAGCCTCCATCTCAGAATCTGTAACAATATATTCAAACTCATAAATATTGCTGACCATGGCTTTTACCTTGGCAGCATGATTCTTAGAATTTTGGAAATAGCTTCTTACCCTGTTCTTAAGGATTTTTGCTTTTCCAACATATATAATTTCTCCTAAGCTATTTTTCATTAAATATACTCCGCTTTTATCCGGGAGTATTTTTAGCTGATATTCTAAATCAAACAACTAGCTCTCTCCTTTATTTTTCATAGCTTTTTATTATTTTTGAAGCTATTGAGGAAGCCTTTTCTGAATTTCTGCCGCCCTCTTCTATTATAACTGCTACTGCAATATCAGGGTTATTATATGGTGCAAAGCCTATAAACCAGGAATGAGGAGGCATATCAACTCCATTTTTCTTAAAATCCGCAGTTCCTGTTTTCCCTGAGATTTCAACTCCTTTTATATTGGCATTTCTTCCGGTACCGTATAAAACGACCTCTCTCATATATTTTTTTACCTTTTCAGCTGTTTCCTTCGTCATAACCTCTGCCAGCTCTTTACTTCCTATATTTTCATAGGACGAATTGTCACTTTTAAGTATCCTGGATACTAAATAGGGCTGCATTATAACTCCATCATTGGCAGCTGCACAAGCAATTATTGCCATTTCCATAGGCGTTGCAAGAACAGTTCCCTGCCCTATGGCACTTTGGGCCAGGTTTCCAGGCTCTGCTGCCTTTGCTTTAGGGAACTGACTCTTTTTAATATCCATATCATTTGATGTTATTGTTTTATTGAAATAAAAGCTTTCCGCTGTAGTATAAAGCTGGTCTTTCAGGGTAAGCCCAAGTCCTCCGAATACTACATTTGAAGATTTGTAAAAGGCTTTATTAAGCTTTATGCTTCCAAAAGCTGCTCCGCCGTAATTTTCTATCCATTCTTTTTCGTTAAATTTAAGCTTTCCATTATCCTTAAAGGTCTGATTTTCCACCCCAGCTATGTTTGTAAGGGCAGATACCAGGGTTACAGTTTTAAAAGTTGATCCGGGAGGATAAAGACCTGATGTTGCTCTGTTTAAAAGAGGGCTGTCTTGATTTTTTATTAGAGAAGCCCAATCTTCCTTTAAGCTGTTCGGATCAAAGGAAGGCTTGGAAACTAAAGCTAAAATCTCTCCGGTTTTAGGATTTATGCATACAGCAGCGCCCTTGTTATCTCCGATTAAATCATAGCATTTCTTCTGAAGGTCCATGTCCAGGGTGGTCACAATATTATGCCCTTTTTTATTTTTACCCTCTACCAGGCTTGTAATTGTCTCCTTTACATCCAGCTGTTCGTTTGAAAGAACGCTGTCATATTTCTTTTCAAGTTCTGTTATTCCGTATTTTTCATCTACATATCCTAATACCTGGGCTGTATACACTCCGCCTTTGTATTCTCTCACTTGTTTAGTATCATTTATTTTTTTACTTACTGAAATAGGATTCATATTCCGGTCATATATTGTTCCCCTAAGTACCTCTGCCCGTTTAACCCAGAGTCTGGAGTTATATGAACTCTGAACTGCTTCCTTTGCCTTAAATACCTCAAAATACCCTATATAACTAAATAAAGCAGTAAAGAGCAGAAGATAAACAATAAGAACTTTTTTTACATTCTTTTTAAGATCCATTATTCTTTCCCCTCCTCTGAAATCTTCTGTATTACTCCCAAAGCAAAATAGGTTATTATAAGGGAGCTTCCTCCGGAAGATACAAGGGGCAGGGTAATTCCTGTAAGAGGTATTGCATTCGTAACTCCTCCTACTATAACAAGAGTCTGAGCAGCAACCATTGAACTGTATCCAACTGCAACCAGTCTGGAAAAATTATCCTTAGCTGTTAATGCTGCTCTCATGCATCTGTAAAATAAAA
>JAJBWD010000087.1:0-4717 GCA_032907345.1 Bacillota bacterium
CATATAAATGGCTTAGTATAAAATTATAATAATTACTCCCCTTTAATTATTATAAATACAAAAGTTAGCCATAAATAGCTGACTTTTATTTTTTTAACCTGTATGAAAATAGATATTTGTATAACCCTTAAAATGTAGTATACTAATTGGATGAACTTTGAATAATAGTTAAATGTTTTAAAGGGAGATAGTGCTGCATTGACAAAAATATTCACTAAAGGAAAAAATGAATACAATAAATTTGAAAAAACTAATCAAGATATTATAAAACTGCAAATGAAAGATTCATTTTTGCCTGCTGCAGTCATGCATTCGATTATATATAAATCTATAATAATTCGTTTATAAGGTGGTTTGTCTTTTGAAAAAGAAAGTTAAAGCGGATAGCAAATCTAAAATTTTTATACTTCCCCTTATAATATTCCTGATACTTTTTACAGTTTTGTGTATAGATTTAATTCCAATCTTTCAGAAAGTCATGGAAAATGGGCAGAATGAGAGTGTAATGGTAAGTTACATTGAATCCTATGGGGTTAAAGGAATTTTTATTATCATGTTTTTACAGATATTTCAGGTATTTTCAGCGGTACTTCCGGCTATGCCGGTGCAGATATTGGCAGGCCTTTGCTATGGAATAGGATATGGTTCTGTAATTTCCATCATAGGATATACATTGGGCCATTTGATTATATTCATCATAGCCAGAAAACTTGGAAATGCATTAATGCCTCTTAGCCAAACCCGTAAATTTAATTTTGTAAGAAAAGCCAGGAACCCTAAATTATTAGCTTTTCTTTTGTATGTCATCCCTGGTATCCCCAATGGTATTTTACCCTATATTTTCAGTAAGTCTGATATTACACCCGGGGAGTTTTTATTAAGTGTTGCTTTAGCAAGTATTCCCGGTATCTTAATATCAACAGTATTAGGGTCACGGCTTTCTAAGGGAGATTTTCTTACCTCGTTATTACTGCTGCTGCTTTGTGTCATGATCATTATTTTAGTTGTTATCTTCAGAGTTAAAATTAATAAAAAAATTGAAAAAATGGATTAAACAGACCACTAATTAACTGGTAAAGATATCAGACAAATTCTTTCTTCTTCTAACAATGCGGATTTTTATAGAGATAAATATTCAAAGTACTCTTCAAATTAGGAATAATTTTAAGAAAATTCATTAATAATATTCCAGCATGAGACTTTAACTGGTATAATACAAGAGTCTTTGAAGGGAGAAGTTCAATTATGGGAAATGTACTAAAGAAAGTTATAAAAGCAGGTACTCACAATGGTTCATTTCATGCAGATGATGTAAACGGGTGGGTATTAGTAAAAGAATTATGGCCGGATGCTGCGCTTGTCAGGACAAGAGATAAGTCTGTCCTTGAAACCTGTGACCTTGTTTTTGATGTAGGCGGAGGGAAATTTGATCATCATAAGGAAGACAGAGAAAAAAGAGAAAACGGTATTTATTATTCTGGAGCAGGGCTTCTTTGGAGAGATTTTGGAGAAATCATTATAAAAAAATATGCTCCCGGTCTTAATAATATGGAGGTAAAAAATGCTGTTGAAAAGTTTGATGAAGATTTTTTACTGCCTATCTGCGCAGAAGATAATGGACAGAAATTATATAATTCTGAATATAAGATAAAAACTTATTCGGATGTGATCGGGGAGTTTAATCCGACCTTTAATGAGGGTACTTCAGAAGATGAAGCTTTTTATAACGCTGCTTCTTTTGCAAAGTTTATTTTCAGAAAAGAGATTAAAAAGGCTGTATCTTATATAGAAAGAAAAGAAGTAATAAGAGAAGCTCTTGATAATAGGAAAATACCTGAAATTCTAATTCTGGACAGGCGTATCCCCTGGAAGGATGCGCTAATGGATCTGGATAAAAATGAAGAAGTCCTTTATACAATTTACCCTACAGATAAGGGAACATTTATGATCCAGGCTGTTCCAAAACAAGCTGACAGTTTTGAAAATCGTAAGGACTTACCTGCAAAGTGGGGAAGAGTCAGTGATGAAGATTTTGAAGAAACAACAAAAGTAAAAGGCTCAATATTCTGTCATGCCAATTTATTCCTGGCAGGTGCAGAAACAATTGAAGGTGCGGTGCAGCTTGCTGAAATAGCTGTGAGTGCATAGTGATACTAACATAAATTAATGGATGTATGATTTAGATAAGATCATACATTTTTTTATGGGCTCATAATAGATTCAAGAATAAAAATTTTAAATTCATTTTGATTATATAAAGTTCTGTACATATTACAAAGTATTTAGCAAATTATATATCTATACAATATAAATTTTATAACAGAAAGGAGAAAATCTCATGGTAAAAAAGAAAAGAGCTGAAAGTGAAAAAGAAAATAGAAACATTACTAATCTTCAGGTCAGCAATGTGCTGGATGTAATGGAAGATACTACTGATAATGATAAAACTGCTCCCGGAACTTTAAATTCCAGAGACAGGCATGCAAATAAAAATTATTAGATAAGGAAATTACTTAATTTAAAATTTAACCTTTTTAGTCTATAAAACGCTCTAAATTCGTTATTTTCAAACTAACAAAACAGCTAAAATGTTATTATGCAATTTTCCTGGATAAGTATTTTTTCTTTCCATAAAATAAACTCCCTTTATGGCAGCAGTTTTTATTATTTTACTGCCTGCTATAAGGGAGTTTATTAATATCCTAAACTACTCCAATTTAGTATAACCAACAAATCAGTAAGACACATCATAAGAATGTTTCGTAAAAACAAATAACATCAAAAGCTTACTTTAATTTTTAATTTGTTCTTTTTCAAATCAGTTTGCATCTGTCCTCAAAATAAATGCAAAAGCGAAAGAAGAACCTTCTATATCAGTACGAATAACAAAACATCTAATGGTTTTTCCAGGGAGATAATCTTCACTGTCAGAGCTTAAATTCACAGCAGGATTGCGTGACAAATTCATGGTCGTTTTCCCCCCATTCACTGGAATAACTGAAGGCTGCACTAATTTATCATTATAGCGGATTGTTCCGGTTCTTGTAAGTATATAATCATATACTGCAAGCTCTTTAGTCTGAAAATTTTCAGCTTCTATAGTAATTAATTCATTCAAGGATACATAGGGCAGCTCTTCCAAGCTTTTGTTTTCCATTACTTTTTTTAACCTTTTTTCTATTTCTTCTCTTGTTTGATTATATTGATTTCCATAGTAGATTCCCTGTATTTCCTGCTTCCCCGCCAGGATTTTCAGATGTGGTTCTTCTTTTCCTTTGCAAGCTGACAACAACAATACTGTCAAAACTAAAGAAAGTAGCATAAAACTTCTTAAGTACCGTTTCATTTTTTTACCTCCCAGAATTGACATTGTAATAATTTAATGAATCCAAGCTATAAAGCTTCATATTCATTTTACAGTGTAACTGATGATTATATAAATAATCTTTAAGTTGTCATATCTAATTATACGGTATATATATCCAATTTACTACCATATTAAGCAATATGTGTTAATCGAACAATAATTTTTCTGTTTGCCGCTATAAAAAATCTACTTTAATAATGGGAAATTTTTATATGGAAGGTAAACTTTTCTTAGATGCTAAAATACTTATATTTAAAATTTATTATTTGGTTAAAATAATAAATATAGCAATACAGATTGAAAGAAGGGTTATAATTTGACTGAAAAAGCAATACTTTTTAATGATTTTAATAAGCATCTTCTAAACGATATTAAACCTTCAGAATATTTTAACAAAGAAATTTCTACTAAAGATTACTTCAGCGAATATCCTTTTTACCTTTTAAAAGTTCTTACAGATACACCTCAGTCACCCTTATATCATCCGGAAGGCTCAGTTTGGAACCATACCATGATGGTTTTAGATAACGCAGCTTTGTTAAAAAATAAAAGCCGGGATTCTAGAGCTTTTATGTGGGCTGCACTGTTACATGATATAGGCAAAGCTCCAACTACAAAAATAAAAAATGGCAAAATAACCTCTTATGACCATGATGTATCTGGAGCTGACCTTGCTTTCAGGTTTCTTTCAGAACTCACTGCTGAGGGGGATTTTGTTGAAAAAGTTACAAGACTGGTAAGATGGCATATGCAGCCTCTTTATGTTTCGAAAGGTCTTCCTTTTGCCCATATTGAAGAAATGAATTCACAGGTGTCCATCGATGAAACAGCTCTTTTTTCATTATGCGACAGGTTAGGAAGAGGTGGACTCACAGAGGATAAAGTAAAGGCTGAAAAGGATGTAATAAAAAGATTTACAGAGAGCTGTAAAAGCCTGATTGGGAAAATATAATAACCAGGTCATTTTTTATAAATGGATTTCAAATGATTTAATATTTTCTTACAAACATGCCAGAAGATACATGAATATTAAAGCAAAACCTGCACATACTATGACCATAGAGAGGTGATTAGTCATGGAAAAGGATTTTAAGGTTAAGGGCAAAAGTTTAAGGTTAGACCTAAAATAACCTATAAGTCTCCATACGTTCACTAATCTTGACGGGGCTGTTGCATTGCTGATTTAGCAGCTGTGCAGCAGTCTCTTATTTTATTAGATATTTGAAAATTGGGCTTATGGAAAGCCAATCATTAATAAATCTCATATTTTCTTTAATTTTCCGGATGCAGGGATTTAAGCATATCTTATCCACGTATCAAATAATAAATTGTCTGGTTCGTCCCATATAA
>JAJBWD010000088.1:0-2540 GCA_032907345.1 Bacillota bacterium
AGCATACATAGACGGAGACCTTACAAATACTTCAGTTGGAACACTTGAAAATTTCGGAGGAAACAATTTCTATATCCTATTCGGAGAAGGAAAAGAAGTTGTGGAATTTATAGAAAATAATAAGGATAGAATTAAGAAATTCAAAATAGAGCAGGACAGAAGAAATTCTGCCATCCCCCTATTAGATGTTTTAAATGTTAATGCCAGAATAGAACCAGGTGCTGTAATCCGTGATATGGTAACAATTGAAGATAATGCAGTTGTCATGATGGGAGCTGTTATAAATATAGGAGCACATATTGGGGAAGGCGCAATGATTGATATGAATGCAGTTGTAGGAGCAAGAGGAATAATAGGCAAAAGAGTACACTTAGGAGCCGGAGCTGTGGTTGCAGGAGTATTGGAACCCCCCAGCAGCTCACCCTGCATTATAGAAGATGATGTACTTATAGGAGCAAATGCAGTTATACTTGAAGGAGTTAAGGTAGGGAAAAACTCTGTTGTAGCTGCCGGAGCTGTGGTTATTAATGATGTGCCTGAGGGAGTATTAGTTGCAGGAACGCCTGCTAAAATAATTAAAAATGTAGATGACAAAACTAAAGAAAAAACAAAAATATTAGATGACCTGAGAAAATAAAATAAAATCCTTCCGGTTAATTTTTAATCGGAAGGATATTTTAAAGTTAGTATTTAATTTTACTTCTCATTTCCTGATTATCCTACATCATCAAAATCATCACAAACTTTTACTCCATCTTTGCTTGCCATCTCCATCTTTGAAATGGATACCTCATAAGCTATCTTTTTTATTACATTATCTTCATCAATCTTCTTTTGATACTCTCTGCTCTGCAGCCTGCCCCATATCTTAATATTGTCCCCTATTTCCAAATCCTTGCAGAATCTTGAATTTCTGCCCCAGGCTATAGTTGGAATATAGTCTGATTTATTATAAGGTCTATTTACAGCAACCAGCATATCCGATATTTCTCTTCCAAAAGGAGTAGTCCTGTAAACAGGCTTTTTACAAATATACCCATCTAAATATATTTGATTTGGGTTCTTGCTCTTTTCTTCACAAATCTGAATATTCCTAGCAAATACGGTAAGTATTAGCCTGTTTGCTCCATCCAGGAATTTATTATATGACCTTAGCTGCCCTTCAACAATACAGCTTGCCCCTATCTTGAAATCAAAGTCGATAAGCAGTCTCTCAGATATAGTAATACTTAGCTTGTCTTTTGCATCACTTAATCTTGGAACCTGCATAAGGAATGTATAGAACCCTTCACCATACATTTTGTGGCTGAATTCCAAATCAGATACTACTTCCCCTTCCAGATATATCTTGTTGTTTTGCATTAAATTGTCCATTTAAACCCCTCTTTCCCTTCGTTTTTTTCTGCAGAATATTGAATAATTCAATATTTAAAATATGATTATTCAATTTCCTTATATAAATGAATATTCAGTAATCTTGTAATTTATTCCTTGTTATTTTATGGAATTTCTTACTCTACTTTATTATAATACACAATATATACCATTTTCAATATTATTTTAATTGTTTACCAAAAATATCTGTTTTTTTACTGTCCTTATATATCAATTCAGAAACAGATATAATGTCAAAACCCTTTGATTTCAACGTTTCTATAACTCTAGGAAGATTTTCCGGAGTATATTTTGTATTTGTATGAAACAAAATAATATCTCCGCTTTTTGTGCTGCTCACTGTCCTATAGTATTCTATATCCCGGCCCTGCTCTTTCCAGTCTATACTGTCCACGCTCCACTGCACCGGAAAATGCGATGTATTATAAGCCATATCCACAGCCATATTATTGTATTCTCCTGAAGGAAATCTAAACAGATAAGGTTTAATTCCAATAATTTTTTCTATCACATTATCACACTTAACTATTTCCGATCTCATATTTTCTTTTGATATCCTGGAAAAATATTTATGGGAATATGAATGATTTCCTATTTCCTGACCTCTTTCATATAATTTAATTACTTCAGTTTTATTTTCCTCAGCCCATTTCCCAATAATAAAAAAACTTGCTTTTATATCATATTTATCTAAAATATCTAAAATTTCGTCAATATTATTGTCTCCCCAATTTACATCAAAGGTTAAGGCTATTTTTTTATCATTTCTATCCACATTATATATAGGAAGCTTTTTTTCTTCTGCAAAGGCTGCTTTATACTCTCTGAACAGTTTAAATTGTAAAACCAGGTTAATTATAAGAAGAAATAAGATAAGCAATCTGAATTTTTTCTTGTTCAATTTTGGCTCCAATAAATGCTTTTATAAAATATATTAAACTATCCTGCCTTTTATGAATCAATAATTTTGGGTTGTTTACCTTTGTTCCGAAATTTATTGATACCTGATTTTATCAAAACCGGACATCCCCTATGGAGGCCAGGCCATTATTTATTTCACTGCTTTTAATCAGGCAGGAGAGTATAGTAAACTCCATAGTATTAAATGTTTTATGTTCCTTATAGAAAGCAGCATATTTGTTCAG
>JAJBWD010000089.1:0-9588 GCA_032907345.1 Bacillota bacterium
GAAGAGCTTTGCAGAAAGCAAAAAGACAGGGATAAAAATAATCTGCTGTTTATGCGAAAATTAAAGATAAGAGAACTTATGGAAAATATAATTGAACTTAAGAAGAGCCTTATAGTATTAAAAAAAGAAAGTGTTATAGATATATATAATGAATTTAATAGAAATGAAGAACTTACCATAGATGATCTTGCCCCAATTTTGTATCTTAAGATAAAACTGGAGGAAGCAAAGCTTAAAAATGATATTAAGCATATTGTAATAGATGAGGCTCAGGATTATTCCCCACTTCAGTTTATTGTTTTAAAAGAGCTTACTAAAGTATCTTCCTTTACAATAGTAGGAGACTATGATCAGAGAATCACTCCATTAAAAGGCAGTATCAGCATGCTGAATTTAGATCAGCATTTAAATTTAGATATAGTAAAATATAATTTAAATAAGAGCTATAGAAGTACAAAAGAGATAATGGAGTATGCCGGGCAGTATACCAAGGATAAGGAAATACTTCCTTTAGTCCGCAGCGGTGAACCGGTAGAAGAGGTTTCAGTAACTGATAAAAATGAAATGCTGAAAATCATAAATGAAAAAATAGATGGTCTTATCAGTTCCGGTTATGAGAGTATAGCAGTTATAGTAAGAGATATAAAGGAAGCAAAATGTATTTATGAATATTTGAAAAAAGATATCAGTGTAAGTCTTATAGATACAGAGGATAAGATTTTAAGAAAGGGAGTATCAATTATAACTTCATACTTCGCTAAAGGACTTGAGTTTGATGCAGTTGTTATCCCTAAAACAGGAGAAATTGAGGATAATCTGCTTTATATTATGTGTACAAGAGCTCTTCACAAGCTGATAGTATTAAACAGATAATAAGAAATGCTCATATGGAGACCATATGGGCATTTTTATTCTGTAAAATCTCTGTCTATGGTTATCACTGTATTAAAGCCAGGATGTTTTTTTAATATAAATTCATCAATGCCTTTTTTTAATTTTTCTAAATTTACTTTGTTTAAATTTTTATCATAGCCTATAACTACATCAAATATAAGATTTTTAATTTCCCCTTCTCCTACTATCCTGAAATCATGAATTGATTTTATAGCAGGAAAATTTTTCATAAGTGAACTTTCTATTTCCTCTTTTTCTTTTAATACCTCTTCGCTGTCGGTATTAACCGGATCCATATGAATTACCAGTTCCAGCTTTAATGCATTTGAAAGCTCTCTTTCTGCTTTGTCTATTACCTCGTGGAGCTTCATTATATTTACTGAGGCAGGTACTTCTGCATGGATGCTGGCCATTATTCTGCCCGGTCCGTAGTTATGAATTATCAAATCATGAACTCCGGATATATAATTATAAGACATTACACCTTCTTCTAATTTTTGTACCAGCTCCTTATCCGGTGCCTGACCAAGCAGGGGATCTAAAGTATCCCTGATCAGGGTTACTCCTGAGTATAATATGAATCCGGATACAAGAAAACCTATGTAGCCATCAATGGGAAGTGAAGTCCATCTGGTGAGTACAAAGGATAAAGCAGTAGTGGAGGATACAAAAACATCTGAAAGAGCATCAAAGGAACTGGCCTTTAGAGCCGTGGAATTTATCCTGCTTCCTACCGTTTTATTAAATCTGCTGAGCCAGATTTTAAGAAATATTGAGATAATTATAAGTAAGAATGGAATAACAAGGAAATTAATCTTAACAGGATGAAGTATCCTGTTAAAAGAGCTTTTTATAAACTCAATTCCTACTAAAATTACTAAAACAGATACAAATAATCCGGACAGGTATTCAATCCTTCCATGACCAAAGGGATGCTCACTGTCAGCAGGTTTCGAGGACAGCTTAAATCCCAGTATGGTAATTAACGAAGAAGCAGAATCTGATAAGTTATTAAATGAATCTGCAGTTACAGCGATACTTGACGTAATCAAACCTATAGTAAACTTTACTATAAAAAGCATTACATTTGATATCATACCTACAATTCCTGCTAAATAGCCGTAAGAATCCCTGACTCCTTCATCCTTTACGTTTTCATAATCCTTAATAAACAATTTTATTAATAAATCAGTCATTTTATCACCTTGAATAATATATTTTAAGCCTTTCTATTATTATATCATAGTTAGGGAAATATTATTATGCTATACTATTAAGAGTAAATAATAAAAGAATATTAATTTAAGAAGGTGGTTTTATGAAGGAAGCTAAAGAGTATGCAAAAGATCTTATTAGCTTTATTAATAAATGCGGAAGCTCCTATCAGGCAGTTTCAGCTTCAAAGGAAAGACTTTTAAAAAGTGGATTTATAGAACTAAAAGAGGAAAATACTTGGGATTTAAAAAAAGAAGGCAAATATTTTTATACGAAGAATATGTCTGGCTTTATTGCGTTTAAAATAGGTAATGGTGAAATTGAAGAAGAAGGATATAAAATAGCAGGGTGTCATTCAGATACCCCAACTCTCAGAATTAAGCCAAGTCCTGAAATAATATCTGAGAATTCATATATTAAGCTTAATGCGGAGGTATATGGAACACCGATTTTAAATACATTTTTAGACAGACCTCTCTCTATTGCAGGAAGAGTATCATTAGTATCTGATAATCCTTTAAAACCTGTTATCAGGCTTGTAGACATAAGAAAGCCTATTGTTATAATCCCAAACCTGGCAATACATATGAACAGAACTGTAAATAAAGGAATAGAGCTTAACTCTCAAAAAGATATGCTTCCTCTTCTTGGCTTAGTAAGTGAAAAATTAGAAAAAAATGATTATCTGCTGGAAATTTTAAGCAGGGAGCTGGGAGCACCTAAAGACGATATTTTAAGCTTTGATTTATTCTTATATGATTGGAGTGAAGGCTGTCTTTTAGGAATGGATGAAGAATTTATTTCCACCTCAAAGCTGGATGATCTTTCTTCCCTTCAGGCA
The DNA here is from genome assembly GCA_032907345.1 of Bacillota bacterium. Taxonomy (GTDB): domain Bacteria; phylum Bacillota; class Clostridia; order Clostridiales; family Clostridiaceae; genus JAJBWD01. Next base: position 2,951 of record JAJBWD010000089.1, read on the forward strand.
GGTTTGGAAGGAATAATAAAAAGTGAAAAAGGGAATGGTGTTCAGGTTTTAGCCTGCTTTGACAATGAAGAGATAGGTTCAAGGACTATTCAGGGAGCTGATTCCACATTTTTGTCAACGGCTCTTCAGAGAATTGCTATTGCCCTTGGTAAAACAAAAGAAGAATATTATAGGACTTTAGCAAATTCATTTATGATTTCTTCAGATTCAGCTCATGCAGTTCATCCAAATGTAGGAGAAAAATCAGATCCGACTAACAGGCCTATTATTAATAAGGGACCGGTTGTTAAGATAAGTGCCAATAAAAAATATACATCTGATTCAGAATCTATAGGAATTTATGAATTAATATGCAGAAAAGCAGATATTCCTTATCAGACATTTGTTAACAGATCAGATGAAATTGGGGGATCCACTATAGGTCCAATAACAGCAGGACACCTGAATATAAAATCTGTAGATATTGGAACACCTATACTTGCAATGCATTCCATAAGAGAACTGGGAGGAGTACTGGACCACTATTACCTTATAAAATTATTTACAAGTTTTTATAATCTATAAATTTTTATTGCACAATATGAATATTTATGCTATTATAAGCAAAAATGAATATTACCTAATGTAGAGGTGCTGATTACTAATAGTACTTATTGGAGCTGACAGGCTTTGATGATAAGGAAAGGAGTATCGGCCGAAGGAAAATGCCGGTGGGTATTTTGCCTGGCTGTTCAAAGAATATTTGCACAGCTGTCACTTTTAGTGGAGAGCTGCAGAGGTTTACTTAAATATTAATCATAGATAAAGTAATACCTTTGTCTATGATTTTTTTATAATAAGGAGGAATAAATGGGCATTATAGTACAAAAATATGGCGGAAGTTCTGTAGGCTCAGCAGATAAAATTAAAAATGTAGCAGATTTTATTATAAAAAAGAAAAATGAAGGGAATAAAGTTGTAGTGGTAGTTTCTGCTATGGGTGATACTACAGACGATCTTTTAAGCTTAGCGGATCAAATATCTGAAAACCCTGATAAAAGGGAACTTGATGCACTTTTATCTACAGGTGAAATGATTTCATCATCACTGCTGGCTATGGCACTTAAGGATAAAGGGTGTGACTCTGTATCCTATAATGCCTTTCAGATTGGGCTTAAATCAACTGAGCACCATGGACGGGCTCTAATAGTAGATATGGAAGAAAAGATAATTTTAAAAAGTCTTAAAGAAGGTAAGACAGTAATTGTCTGTGGATTTCAGGGAGTTTTTGAGGACGGAAGCATAACAACTTTAGGACGGGGAGGATCAGATACCACAGCTGTAGCACTGGCCTGCAAATTAGGCGGAGAATGTGAAATATATACAGATGTATCGGGAATATATACTGTAGACCCAAGAGTATATAGCAATGCTAAAAAGCTTGATTTTATTGACTATGAAGAGATATTGGAGCTTTCCAGCCTGGGAGCTCAGGTAATGCATTCAAGGAGCATAGAGATAGGCCAGAAATATGGAATACCAATTTACGTGGGCTTATCCTGCAGTGATATTAAAGGGACCATTATAAAGGAGGCGGAGAATATGAATATAGAAGAAAAACCAATTACAGGCCTGGCAACCTCAGACAGCGATTTATCAGTTACCATATCAAACCTGCCTAAGGATGCTGATATTATATCATCAATATTTCAGAATATTGCAGACAGGAAAATAAATGTGGATATGATCTGCAAATCAACCTCAGTTCTGGAAAATACTCACCTGTCTTTTACAGTTCCTAAAGCTGATTTAGAAGAGATAAAAGGGATAATTGGGAAGTATACAAGCAAGAAAAATATGCTTATAGATGAAGACATAACAAAATTTTCAGCAGTAGGTATAGGAATGAAGACCACATCCGGTGTAGCCGCAAAAATATTTAAGATATTCAGTAAAAATGGCATAGAAATAAAAATGATAACAACTTCAGAAATCAGAATAACCATTGCTATAAAACGAAAAGATAAAGAAAAAGCAGTTAAACTTGTTGCTGAAGAATTTAATTTATAGGAGATATTATGAAAACTTTTGGTTCTATGGAAATTAAAGATAATAATCTGTTCATCGGAGGAATATCTGCAAAGGAATTATCCGAAAAATTTGGAACACCTCTTTACGTATACGATGAGGCTCTTTTAATAGACAATATGAGAAGATATAAAAAAGCATTTAATAATGGTATAAATGAAGTAGCATATGCCGGAAAAGCATTCTTAACTATTGCCATGTGCCAGCTGCTTGAATCAGAAGGAGTATCCTTAGATGTAGTTTCAGGCGGAGAACTCTATACTGCCATAAAAAGCGGATTTCCAATGGATAAGGTATATTTCCATGGAAACAATAAAACAGAAGATGAAATAATTATGGGTATAGAAAACAGAGTAGGCAGGTTTGTTGTTGATAATTATTATGAGCTTCAGCTTATAAATAAATTTGCCATGGAAAAGGGAATAGTTCAGGATATTTTAATGAGAGTTTCTCCGGGAATTTCAGCCCACACTCATAAATACATTATGACCGGCCAGGTGGATTCAAAATTCGGCTTTTCAATTTTCTCTGAGGATACAATAAAAGCAATTAAGGCAGCATCACAGCTTAAAAACATCAATTTTTGCGGAATTCACAGCCATATTGGATCTCAGATATTCGAGACGGAGCCATATCTTCAGGAAATAGAGGTGCTTTTATCTTACTGCAGCAGACTTTTAAAAGATTATGGGGTACAAGTTCAGGAACTGGATTTAGGGGGAGGGTTTGGCATATATTATAAAGATGGAGATGAACCTAAAGAAATTGAGGATATCCTAAGTGCTATAATAACCCATGGTACTAAGATATCAAATGATCTGAATATAAAGCTTCCCAAACTTATTATTGAACCCGGAAGAAGCATTGTGGGAAATGCAGGGACAACGCTTTATACAATAGGTTCAATAAAGGATATAGAAAATGTTAGAAAATATGTTTCTGTTGACGGAGGCATGACTGATAATATAAGACCGGCTCTGTATGATGCAGAGTATGAATGTGCTGTTGCAAATGGAGTAGAAGGAAGTGAACAGGAAAAGGTTACAATATCAGGCAAATGCTGCGAGTCTTCTGATATTTTATTAGAGAATGTCAGTGTTCCAAAGGCGGAAAGCGGGGACATACTGGCTGTACTTTCAACCGGAGCCTATGGATATTCAATGTCCTCTAACTATAATAAGATAAGAAAAGCAGCAGTAGTATTTGTTAAAGACGGAAAGGCAAAATTAGTATGCAGAAGACAAAGCTACGAAGATTTAATTAGTAATGAGATTTCTATATAGCGGATTATCCGCTATTTTTTTTGCTATTTTTAATATTTATTTTTTTTTTGCAAATAATATATTGTGAATTGCACAATTTAACTTGTTTACAAGAAAATGAGGGAGTGGATTTATGGAATACATTATTGCAGCAGCATTTTGTTTGATTCTTTATTATAAATTTAAAAATAATAAATGGGATAGTGTAATAGAAGATAAAAATTTAAGCAGAGATGAAATAATTTCCTATGCAGAAGAAATTTCAAAAAAATATGAAAAGGTAAAAAAAGGCAGGAGAACTGCAGAGCTTATATCTTATATTAAAAAAAGTTTCAAAAGCATTCTTCACGACTATACAATATTAGATAATCTGTCCAGAAGCAAAAAGCAGATTGTTCCGCCGGCAGAATGGCTTTTAGATAATTTATATATGATAGAAAAAGAGTACAGGGGGATAATATCTGCAGTATCCAGGTCCTATTTTAAAAATCTGCCTGTTTTGCCAAACAATAAGCCCAGGATATATCAAATAGTTGAAGATTATATATCCAATAAAGATTCTGAATTTGATACGGAAACTTTTATTTCTTTTATTGCAAAATTTCAGGAAAATACACCCCTTAATATAGCAGAACTCTGGGCACTTCCTGTAATGATTAAGATGGCTCTTATTGATAAGATAAGCAGGGTATCCAATAAACTCATCTATATACAAAATGAAAGACTTAAAGGCGAAGAGGAAGGGGAAAAGGTTCTTGTAAAACTTTCAGAGGATAGATATGAAATAGATTTAGATAAGATCAAAGAGGGGAATTATTCAAAATACTATATCATTTCTTTTGAAAAAGTTTTAAGAGATTATGGAGCAGAAGGAACAGAAAATTATTACAAATTATTAAAAAAGCTTTCCATAAGTGATGAGGATTTAAACAAGATCATAAATGATGAAAGTAAAGAAGAAGCAGTACTTAAGGTCAATATCGGAACCCTTATCAATTCACTGAGAATTGCTGAAGGAATAGACATTAAGGACATATTTAATTCTTTATCAGTTGTTGACAGCATCTTAAATCAGGATCCAATTCTGCTCTATCAGAGCCTGGACTTTGAAAGCAAAGAACACTACAGGTCATCCATAGAATATATATCCAGAAAGTATAAAATACCTGAAAAAAATATTGCAGAAGCAGCTGCTCTGTTATCTTCAAAGGGTGATGAAGATTATAAAAAGCATGTAGGTTATTATCTGGACGATTATGGCAAAAAACAGCTTTTATCAAGCCTTAATATAAATGAAGTAAAAATAAATGAAGACAGAAAGGTTAGTATTTATATATTTCTAAATGCCGGATTTACTTTAATCCTGTCTTTCATCCTAATTTATTTGATGGCAGCAAAGGATACAGATTTCAAATTAAGCAGATATATTTTTGCTTATTTGCTGTCTATAATTCCAATTTCTGAAATAGTAAATTCTATTATAAACTGGAGTATAAACAGCATAGCAAAACCATCCTTTATTCCAAAGACTGAAATTAAAGGTGATATCCCGGAGGAATATAGAACTATAGTTGCCATTCCTGCAATAATTAAGGATAAGAGAAGAGGGAAAGAACTTATCGACTCTCTTGAAATATATTACCTGGCAAATGAATGTAAGAATCTATATTTTGTTTTATTAGCAGATTATAAGGACAGCAGGAATCAGCAGGAAGAAGGGGACTGGGAAATTGCAGATGAATGCATCAAATATATAAATGAGCTGAACATAAAATATAAAAAAGATACTGACATATTTTATTACTTAAGCCGGTACAGACAATATAACCCCAAGGAAGACAAATGGTTAGGCTGGGAAAGAAAACGGGGAAAGCTGGTTGAATTTAACCATTTGCTGAGAGGAGATAAAAGCACCAGCTATAATATATTAAGCTCTGATATTTCAGAATTAATTAAAGCAAAATATGTAATAACATTAGATGCAGATACATTTTTGCCTAAGGAGGCAGTTAAAAAGCTGGTTGGTGCCATGATAAATCCGCTTAACAGGCCGGTAATTGATAATGAAAACAAAAAAGTACTTAGGGGATATTCTATTATGCAGCCCAGAATTACTGTAAGTACCAGATCAGCAAACATGACTCCATATTCAAAAATATTCTCCGGTGAAACAGGATTTGATATATATACCACAGCTATATCAGATGTTTACATGGATGCTTTTAAAGAAGGTATTTATACAGGTAAGGGGATTTATGATATAGATGCCTTCAATTTTGTTATTGATGGAGAGATAAAAGAAAATACGGTACTGAGCCATGATCTGCTTGAAGGAAGCCTGGCAAGAACAGCACTGGTGACTGATGTGAACCTGGTTGATGGATACCCATCATCTTATAATTCAGGTTCTAAAAGGCTTCACAGATGGGTCAGAGGCGACTGGCAGCTGATAAAATATCTAAAGAGTGATAAATTAAACAGATTATCAAAATGGAAAATCATAGATAACTTAAGAAGAAGCTTATTGTGTCCTTCTATAATTACTCTTCTTTTGATATCAATTATGTTTTTTCAGCATAAAGAAATATATTTGGCCATAGCCTTTGTATCATTTTTATTCCCAATAATATTTGATGTGTCGGAAACTGTTGTAACTCCAATAAAAGGAATTGGACTTTCCGGTGATGTATCAAAATTTAAATATGTGGCTGAACAATTCTTTTTGATATTTTCCTTTATTCCATTTCAGGGTTATCTGATGCTGGATGCTGTAATAAGAACTTTGTACAGGGTTTTTATAAGCAAAAAAAAGCTTTTGGAATGGCAGACTGCAGAAGATATGGAAAAATCAACGGGAAAAGATATGAAGGATTTTATGTGGCTTATGTGGCCGGGAACGGCATATTCAATTATTATACTGATTGTATCCTATTATGAATCCGGCAGAATAGGAATCATCATGCTGCTGCCCTGTTTGTTATGGATTATAAGCCCATATACAGCTTACTTCATAAGCATGGAAAATAAAGAGAATACCGTATTCTTAAACGGAGATCAGATAAATGATTTAAGAAAGCTTACAAGAGAAAGTTTTGCATATTTTCAGGACTTTGTAAATGAAAAAACAAAATATATAGCACCGGATAATTTTCAGGAGGAACCAAACAGAAATATAGCCCTTCGAACATCACCAATAAATATCGGCATGACTATTATTTCAAATATTGCGGTCGATGACATGGGGCATATCGGCATTTTGGATCTAATTGAAAGGCTGAATAAAACCATAAGCACAATGAAAAATCTTAC
>JAJBWD010000090.1:0-2946 GCA_032907345.1 Bacillota bacterium
TAAACATTCCTCTGTTTTTATCCAGTTTAATATCTTATTAATTTTTTGATTATAGATATATTCAAATGAACCTTTCCTTTTAGTTTTTATTGCAATCATTAAAAAGCCATTTTCATCATATTTATAATCTTTATCTTCTTCCATATCATCGGCAAAATGTTCTAAGAAAAAATTATTTGCATATTCATTCATATCTATATTTTCTTTATCATTTATAATAGCCCATATTATACTTTTTGTATTCTTATCAGGAGTTTTTTTCATCGTCATAATATAATCTCTAAAATTATATATTTTTATAATATCTTTAAATTCAGATGGTATTAATCCCATTTCTTGTATTTTCCCAATGTCTCTACTGGTTAATTTAGTTTTACATGGATTTATCATTCTTAAATATTTTTCTAAAATATGTTCCCTATCTAATGTCTCTATTTTATCAAAAGCTCCTGCTTTAATTAACATTAACATTTGTCCGTCAGATATTATAGATTTTAATTGTGTTTTACCTGTACTTAATATTCTTTCTCTCTTTTGTAATATTAATTTTCTATAAAAATCATTAATATTATTATAAGGTCTATTATCTATTATATCTTTAGCAGTATCATTGTTAATTTGCATAATTCCTTTCAATCCGAACATAATAGAGTTATTCTTCTCATTTGGTATAAATCCCTGTTCTGCCTTATTAATATCTGGTAATTCTATTTTTACATTTTTAGATTGCAATTTACCTATTGCTTTAGCTATTTCTCCATAATTAGTATTTTTTTCTTTCTTATTTAATTGTTCATTATCTACTTTATCTAATTCAATTGCTCCTGATTCTATCAGTAATACTGCTGTATTCCAATAAATAGAAGGAAAATAATATACTAAATTTAATTCTTGGATTAATATGTATGTATATTCAACTCCATGGATAACTGAAAACCCATCCTTTGTACCCTCGGTTTCCCGATATTTATTAGGGGAGTAGACTATATCTTTTAATAATATATTATTTTTATCAATATTATTTATTTAAACAGTATATTATTAATCATGGCACTTGGATTTAAAGGATTCTCACCTACGATATCGCTATCGCCCTACTTCTATTGTGAAAAAATATATTTCACCGAGGAATAGTCGTTTGACCTTCAAGAATATTGTTATTCAAGCTTGGCACAGGATTACCATATTATATTTATTCTGTAAATATAACTTAGACCTCCCCTGTTAGCATATCTTTAAAATATCATTTCCTATATTACCTATATTCTATATAGTAAGATATACACCCAACTCTGTTGGTTCACCATAAAAGAGCAAGTTTTACCCTTTTTGCATTGCTATCTGCCCGTTCCAAATATAATCCAACAGTTCTTTTCTAGTTCCTAATTGTTTACCTTTCTCATAAAATAATTTATGTGCTTTTTCATATTTCTCTTTATTCTTCTTTGATACTCCTGCTCTAAGGATATTACTTTCAGGGACATCAAATCCTGAAATTTTATTATCCATAGATAACATCATCATACCTTCTTGAGTAGAACAAACTCCGTAGTTATTTAATAAATGTTTTTTTACTATTTCTATTTCATTACTATTTAAATGAGCTTCCTTCATTTCTTTATACCATTCGTTAATATCTTTTTTATATCGCACATATTTATCCATTGGAGGTTCTTTGCCCTCTTGTCCCATCAATCTCATTAAATTATTTGCATCTGTAGCCTCTAATAATGATGTAGGCTTTATCATTTGTATTGCTTTTTCTCCTACTGGACTATCAAATTGAAAAGCAGAAATCAATTCTCCTTTATTTAATATATCCCACATTTCTTTTGTCTTTGTATCTATTACATTTGGCGATAAATACTTATTATACGTAGCTTGTAGTGATCCTTGCCATTGTATCTTTTTATATTTTAACAACATTTCTAATGTTAATTGAATACAAGAACAAGCTTTGGTACACAATACATCATATTTTATTTGCCCCACTTGTTCTGCATCATGTAAGGAATATTGAGAAATTAATTCACCATTGGGTGCTTTCATTATTGCATTTCTTTTTGTAAAAGGTTCATTTACTATTAAAACACCTGCTGCATGAGAACTTCTTTTATTGACTAAGCCTTCAATTTTTAAAGCAACACTTAATAAATCTTTTCCTTGTTCATCATTATGATATTCATCAACAGCATTTTTAAATTCTGTAATAGACTTACGGTTATTTTTTGCGTTACCATAATAACAATCATGGATTGACCATACTTTTCCTCTTTCTACTGGAATTAATGAACTTAAATATAATCCTATATCACTATTAATGTGCAGTCCTCTTATTGCTGTTTGAATAGCTGATTTAGCTGTTTCTGTTCCAAATGTACATACTCTAACTATATCTCCACCAATACTCTGATAATATTTACGTAATTCATAAAATACTTTATCTTTCTTATGCGAACAGATATCTATATCTATATCCGGCATCTCTGGCTTAGATTGGTGTATAAACCTGAAATAAGGTAATTCTACGCCTTGTTTTAATGGATTTAATTGAGTAATGCCTAATAAAAAATTAATCATATAAGCCCCAGCAGAACCTCTACCTGGCATAATTAAGCTTTCTGCTTTCTCCCATATAATGTCTATATTTTTTTTCATTGTTGTAAAATATGCAGATATAGGTTGCTTTCTTACTTTAGATACACCTAATATTTGTTGACATTCAAGATCTATTCTTTCAAAAGTTTCTTTGTAATCTTCTTTAACAATTTTTTTAGGGATTTTACTAAGTGCCATATTAATCATATATTTATCATATGATTCGTTATTTGTAATCATTTCATTTATATATTTATATTGTTTTGCTATGTTATACAAATTATCATTCTTATACCAATTTTTTTTATTTGGTATTGGAGTCAAAGGTATTTTCTGTACCTTATCAAA
>JAJBWD010000091.1:0-5126 GCA_032907345.1 Bacillota bacterium
TGATCAGAGCCTTCTTAAATCATTAATTTCAGCAGGTCTTGATACAAATAACTGGCCTGAAGAGGCAAAGGTATTTCAGGGTGCAATAGAAAATTTTTTAGGGAAAGCTATCGAAATATATTTAAAAAATAAAGGTGTTAATTTAAAGGAAATGGGGGAAAGTCATGAATGATTCAGTAGTTTCTGTTAAAGGACTGGTAAAACGGTATGGTTCCTATACAGCAGTGAAAGGTATTGACTTTGAAGTAGGCAGGGGCAGGGTATTTGGGCTTCTGGGTCCAAATGGAGCAGGCAAAACTACCACTTTAGAATGCCTTGAAGGATTAAGAAAGGCAGATGAAGGAAGTATGAGAATAGCCGGATGTAATCCTCAATTAAATAAAAGTGGATTACGCAGAAAACTGGGGGTACAGCTTCAGTCATCTTCTCTGCCTGGCAGTATGAAGGTTTGCGAGGCAATTGATCTTATCTGTGCCTGGCAGGGGGTACATCCCAGGCAGGACCTAATAGAGAGATTTAGAATTGGTGAGCTGCTTAAGAAACAATACAGTCAGCTTTCAACAGGTCAGAAAAGGCGGCTTCATCTTGTGCTTGCTCTTATTAATAATCCGGAGGTTTTGGTGCTTGATGAGCCCACAGCCGGGCTTGATGTAGGAAGCAGGGCTCAGCTTCATGAAGAAATCCGCTCAATTAAAAAACAGGGAATAACCGTAATTCTTGCTACCCACGATATGGCAGAAGCGGAAGAACTTTGTGATAATATTGCAATACTGATTAATGGGAAAATAGCTGTCTGTGGAACACCTGAACAGGTAACATCAGCTGGAAATTCCGATACCCGTATCCGTCTTCGAACTTCCAAAGGGCTGCTACTGCCGGGTCATGATATTGATGGTGCAGTATTTGTTAATGTTAAAGATGGATATCTGGAGTGGAAAAGCTGCGATGCTGCAGCTTCAGTTACTGAGATATTAAAACAGGTTAAAGTATCTGGTGACAGGGTTGAAGACCTGCGTGTTGAAAGGCCTTCACTGGAAGAACGCTTTCTTGAACTTGTACAGGGAGGAGAGAGAAAATGAAAGGATTTTTAAAATATTTATTTATTCAGTTTAAAATGGAACTGCGGGATAAGGGAACTCTATTAAATTTTTATCTTGTTCCTTTAATATTTTTCTTATGTATGGGCAGTGTTTTTTCATCAATTAATCCTTTTATGAAAAAATACTTGGCAGCATCAATGACAATTTTCGCAATAACCATGGGAGCTGTCATGGGAGCACCTGTACCAATTATTCAAATGAGGGAAACAGGAACACTGAGAGCTTTTAAGGTAAACGGCATACCGGGCATAGCTGTGCTTTCTGTTCATGCTGTAAGTACTTTCCTCCACCTGCTTTTGGTTTCTGTAATCATTTATATTGTTTCACCACTTGCATATGGTTCAGAAGTGCCAAAAAACCAGTTATTATATTTTGTGGTTCTAATAGTGTTTCTAGCTGTAAATATTGGAATTGGTCTTTTGATAGGAGCAGCTGCCAAAGGGCAGTCCTTTGCTCACATGTTTTCCATGATGATTTTTCTGCCCTCACTGCTGCTGAGCGGAATTATGTTTCCGGTCAGCATGCTGCCAAAATCATTTTTATGGCTTGGACGTATATTCCCGGCCACCCATGCACTGCAGTCTTTTTATGGCTTAGCTTATAAAACAAAAACTGATATCAACGCTGTGCTTAGCCTGTCTGTTTTAATAGTTATGGCTGTTATGATGTTTCTGCTTGCTGTATTGCGTTTTTCAAGTATCAGGAAAAACGAACAAATGTAAGGAAGGAGGATAAATATGGTTTTTAGTGAAATGAAAAATAATTTATTTAAAATTATATCAATTGCATTGTCAATTTCAGCCCTTGTTTTAATAACTATTAATACTGTGGACGTTAAGACAATTTTGACAGTAATGTCAATTGCATTAGTTTGTAAATGTGTTGCTAAATAAGGGAATTGTATTATAACCTTTTGACTGATTTCTAAGAATAAAAATAAGGAACTCTTTATGATAAATCTTGTTGACTTTGCTGATTGTAAGTATTAATATGAGTGAGTAATCACTCATATTTTTTAGTCCAAGGAGATGATAGATTGCCAAAAGAAAATACAGAGGATAGAATAATGGATTCAGCAATTAAATTATTTTATCAAAAAGGCTACAATGGTGCTTCAACAAGTGAAATAGCAAAAGAGGCAGGTATTGCTGAAGGTACCATATTCAGATATTTTAAAACAAAAAAAGAAATATTAAATCAAGTTCTTATAAAGCTCATTGAGAATTTAAGCCAGAGTCTTATAACAGACAGGATGGATATGCTTCTAAAGGAGAATAAAGGTCAAAGTACAAGAGATATTCTTAAAGTAATATTATCTGACAGAGTGGTTATGATAGATGAGAACTGGGAAACAATAAAAATAATTATAACAGAGATGCAGTTTCACGAAGATATAAAGGAAGCCTTTTTCAAAAATGTGGTTTCCAGGGTTGATAAATTATTAGATAAGCTGATAGAATCAGGAATAGAAAAAGGATGCATAAAGAATATAAATAAAGTATTAATAAAGCAGGTAATAGTAGGAAACTTTGCTTCTTATATTATAAGAAAGAAATTTATGAATTGTGAAGAAATAATAAATATAGATGATGTAATTGATGTTTTATTAAATGGAATAGGAACGGAGGAAAAGTTTTATGAATAATAAATTGATCTCAGTAATATTAGTTATACCGATTTTAGTTTTATCAGGATGTACCAAATCAAAAACTGAAAGCAGCAGATATACAGGAACTGTTGAGGCAGAAAGTTTTCTTATAACAAGTGAAGCAGCCGGCCAGGTAAGGGATATATTTATAGCAGAAGGAGATAAAATAGCTGCCGGGGCAAAGATTGCCCAGATAGACAGCAGTGTATATAAGCTGAATAAAGATATGGCAGCTGCTAACCTTAAGATAGCAGAGGCCAGGCGAAATCAGCTGCCAGGCAGAGCCAGCAGTGATAAAAAGGATGAAGCTGAGGGAGCAGTGGAAGCGGCAGAGGCTCAGGTTAAGCTAAACCAGCTTCAGATAGATAAATGCAGCATCAAAGCTTTGAATTCAGGAATTATAACAACTGTTTATGTAAATAAGGGAGAAATAGTATCCCAGGGGATGAATATTGCTAAGGCTTATGATCTAAACAGTGAGTATGTTAAGGTATATATTGAGGAAAGCAAAAGAAATAAAGCAGAGCTTAATAAAACTCTTAATATTTATGTAAATGATAATAAAACCATAAAAGGTAAGATATCATACATTTCACCGGAATCAGAATTTACACCGAAAAATACTGAGACTAAGGAAGATAAAGAAAATACAGTATTTATGATAAAGCTTAAAATAGATGAAAGTGATAAGGTCTACCCGGGAATGATGTTAGATGTAGAGCTTGACTAATGGAGGATATTGTTATGAAGGAAGAATACGCCATTGAAGTAAAAGGTCTTACTAAAAAGTTTGGCTCATTTAAGGCAGTTGATGATATCAGCTTCAATATTAAAAAAGGGGAGATATTTGGATTTTTAGGCCCAAACGGCTCTGGAAAGTCTACCACAATCAGGATGCTCTGCGGAGTTTTATCGAAGTCCGGCGGAGATGCTAGGATTTTTGGATACAATATTGAAAAAGATGTGGATAAGATAAAACAAAACATAGGATATATGTCTCAAAAATTCTCTCTTTATGAGGAACTTACCGTAAATGAAAATTTAGATTTTTATGCCGGTATTTATGGATTATCAAAAAAGGAAAGAGAAGAGAGAAAAAAAGGAATAGTATCCATGGCAGGACTTGATGGACGAGAGAAAAAGCTGACCAGAGAACTCTCCGGAGGGTGGAAACAAAGGCTGGCACTGGGCTGTGCTCTTATTCATAAACCATCACTTTTAATACTTGACGAGCCCACAGCCGGAGTTGATCCGGTCTCAAGAAGAATATTCTGGCAGATGATATTTAACCTGGCTAAACAGGGAATAACCATATTGGTTACTACTCATTATATGGACGAGGCCTCCTGCTGTGACAATCTTTCATTTATATTTAATGGAAAAATTATTGCCATGGGAACTCCAGAGGGTTTGATTAAAAAAGAAGGAGTGGGGAATTTAGAGGATGTATTCATTAAGTATGTAGAGAAGGAAACAAATCAAAAGATTGAAGCCTCCTTTGACCACCTGAAGTTTTTAATTAATAAGGAGGAACAGCATGAGTCTTAAAAGATTTTTTTCAATAATAAAAAAAGAATTTATTCAGATAAAAAGAGATAAGGCCAGCTTTGGAATAGCCCTTGTCATGCCTATCATGATGATGCTGCTCTTTGGCTATGCAGTAAGCACTGAGCTGGATAATATATCTATGATTGTACTGGACCAAAGCCGCAGCGTTGATAGCAGGGAGCTTATAGAAAGCTTTAAAAACACAGCATATTTTAATATAAAGGGGAATGTTAACAGTATAGATGAAATATATAAGGAAATAGATACCGGAAAAGCTCATGCTGCCATCCTGATTCCTGCTGATTTTACTAAAGGGAAAAATGTTCAGCTTATTATTGACGGATCAGATCCAACTACTGCCAGGACTGCTCTAAGCAGCGGAGTATTAACCTCTGAAAATTATGGCATAAGTTCTGTCAATAAGATAAAAGAGAAGATGTCTGCAGGTTCTGCTGCAGCAGGCATTAATGTGAGTACCAAAGTATTATATAATCCTTCCATGAGAGGCCAGAACTTCACTGTGCCGGGACTTATAGGACTTATAATGCAGAATATCACCATAATACTTACAGCCTTTGCTTTAGTTCGGGAAAAGGAAAGAGGAACCATAGAGCAGCTGCTTGTATCTCCTCTTAAGCCCTTTGAGATAATAATCGGTAAGCTTGTACCATATATTATAATAGGCTTTTTTGATTTTCTTTACTCACTGTTTTTCGGGCTGTACTATTTTAATGTACCTATGGCAGGAAGCATGCCTCTTTTAATATTTCTTGGATCCGGTTTTGTAATATGTGCCTTAGCAATAGGAATTTTAATATCCACAGTATCAA
>JAJBWD010000092.1:0-11546 GCA_032907345.1 Bacillota bacterium
CCAACTGATAATCCTTTAGGTATCTTAATCCATCCTTTGTCTCTGCAGTAGCAGTTATCTTCCCTGTCATCTCTGTCCAGAGGTTCAATTCCAGCCATCAGCTTCAGAAGGGTGCTTTTTCCGCATCCATTTGCACCTACTATGGCAGCTCTTTCCTTATCATATATGGTAAATGTAATGTTGTTTAATATCAGGTTATCCCCAAATCCTTTCATAATATGATATACTGTTAATTCAATCATCATGATCCCTCATTTCTTATAGTTTTTTTGTAAAGCAATTAAAAAGAAACTTAGTGGTTTACAGTACACAGTATTTTTCCCTGTATAAAACAGATGATTGAAAAATAATTAATTGAAACAAAAATACCGTAAGAAGTATCTTCTTACGGTATAAAATAGCTATAATTAACAAAATCCCAAATATATAAATGCAGTCAGCACTAAACAGGTACTTTTAATAATACCCCAGACCAGGCAGAAAATTTATATAAAAATTTTGGTTAACTAAATAAATGTATTTTAGTAAAGTAAGTTGCCTTCTAATTGCTAAATTCATTAAAGAGTACACTAAACGAACCTACCTGAAATAGGTTAGAGCAATTCTCTTTAAAATATTAATTTAAAATAAAATTAATAGTGATGTTAGCAATTTGATGGTGTCATAACTTACTTCCTCCATTTGTTAAACTTTAACTGTATTTTACAATAAACTTAAATAATTGTAAATAGTTTAGTTAAGAAAATTGATAATATGTTAGGTTCTGCTGAAAAAAAGACTTGTTGGGTTCTGATTTAAAACCAGATCCGCCGCAAGTCTTAATTTATTTTATTGCTTTGTTACTTCATAGGTTGTCTTGCCTTCCATAGTAAGTGGTACAGACATTCCGTTTGGTAATATATCATTTGCCTCCATATTCATTGTCCCGGTAATGTTCTGATTTACTTCACCGCTTTGAATAAATCCATTTGATTTAGTCAATTTCATAGTTCCCGTTTGTGTTCCTTTTAGAGCATATTTAACTTTTACGCCCATTAAATCCATCGGTTCTGATGAGTTATTTGCATCAATGCTGGAGTCTGCGTCCAAGGTTAGTATATCCCCTTCAATTGCTTTCAAAGTCCATTTATTGTTTATGGTCATGGGATATCCTACAGATATAGTTTGTTTATCTTCCCATGAATCTCCTACCTTAATTTTTTTATTTTTCGGGTACATTTCTGTCATTGATCCAAGGCTTTGTTTCATGGCATCGTCTCCGAAACTTTGTTTTAATGTATCTGTTAGAGTATCTTTTGTCTTTTGGTCTGAAATCTGAAGTTTATCTATTATGTTTGTAAATAGTTTATCAATACCTTTTATTTCCTTAATGCTGCCATCCTGAGAAATTTTTACTGTGAAAGATTGCCCTACTAAAGCTTTATAGGCTGACCCCTGGACATCTGCTTTATCATTTGGTTTAGATGAATCAAATTCGTAGGTTTGGTTTCCGGCAGCCGTTTTAACAGAAACTGCATCATATTTAATATCGACTGTGGCAGTGCCATTACTGTCTACGTCTGTTACATTATATAAATAACTGGTTTTCAAGGTTTGATCTATGTTCATCTTTTGATCGCTTATTTCCTCAGATATCTTTTGAGCACTGGTAACGACTACTTTGTATTTGTCGCCCTTTTTCACATTAAACTTTATGTCTAAAGTGTTTTGGCATCCTGATAAAATACTTATTATGAGTACAATGATGCATAAGAAACTTAGTCCTCTCTTTATACCTTTAACTTTCACAATATTACTTCCTTCCTTTTTATATTTAAAAAATTAATTTACTAAAATTATTATATATGTAATAAATAGCCATTAGAATTATATTCTATCATAACAAATTGGTAAGTTCAAATCTTAATTGATATTTTGAGGGGATATTTCATTAGGGGTATTAATAAATATGGAGAACTATAGGTCATTTGTGTATTAATAAAAACTATTTTGGAAAATTATGCAGGAATTTTATCTATTTTTGTTGAATGATATATTTGTAATATAGATTTGGTTAGGGCTAATCCAGCTAATGTCTATTGCAATTCCAGTCTGGTGGATGCCATTTTAGACTAAGTATATAGGGGTATAGCTAAGCTTTTCTGGATTTAAAATTATTCTATATAAAAGGAGATATTTGTGATATGAAAAACATTTATGAAATAGCAGAGAAACTGTATGAACTTGATCAGCAGTATAATCGTTTATCCTGGTCTCAATACACCACAGGATATGACTTTGGTACAAGTGAAGCATATAATAAAATACTGGGTGAGCTTTCATCAAAAGAAAATTTTGAAATTGTAGAGAAAGAATATAATAAATCATCAACAGACCCGGCTGAAAAAAGGAAAGCTGAAATCCTGTATAACTGGTTTCAGCCGTATCATCTTTCAAAGGAGGCTAATGAGCTTTCTCTCCAGATTCAAAAGCTTACGACACAGCTTTCCCAAATTCTGAATACGCACAGAAGCAAAATAGACGGCGTGGAAATATCTTCTGTTGATATCGGACAAATACTTAGCACGGATGACCACAGGGAAATGAGAAAGAAGGCATATTTTGCAAGAGCTCAGGTAAATAAGCCATTGGTTGATGGAGGGTTCTGTGAACTTGTAAAACTAAGAAAAGAGTATGCTGAAAAAAGAGGCTTCCATGATTTTGTGGAAATGAGGCTCAAAGATGATGGCTTAAGCCCTGATATTTTTAATGGCTGGAAAAAGCAGGTACATAAGGCACTTCCTGCAATGGAGGACGTAAGGCAGAAGGCTGCTGAAAAGTATATAAATGATTCCAGGATAATGCCCTGGGATGAATCATACATATCATCAAAGATAGCACCATCATTAAACACAAAGGTTGATATGTTGTCCTATTATTCCATAATCAAAAATATTTTTATGAAATTTGGAATAGATATCAGCAAATTCAATATTACTTATGATGTTTTCTCAAGAGCAAATAAGTC
Organism: Bacillota bacterium; assembly: GCA_032907345.1. GTDB lineage: Bacteria > Bacillota > Clostridia > Clostridiales > Clostridiaceae > JAJBWD01. The sequence continues at coordinate 3,008 of JAJBWD010000092.1, forward strand.
TGAGTGGGGTTACAATTTTCAAATTTCCACAGGAAAAGATACAAGGATTTTAGCAAATGTAAAGAACCTTTATAAAGAATATAATGTGTTGATGCATGAAACGGGACATGCTGTTCATTCTTATCTTCTTGATCCAAAAGAAATAATTTTAAATTACGGCGTAAGCGGCATAATATCTGAAGGCATTGCGAACCTTTTCGGTGGTTTAATATATGAAGAAATATTTTATAAGGATTTCTTTGGTAAAAAGGATTGTGTAAAAAATGAGTTTGCTGAAATTAAAAAGTATTCTAAAATTAATGCACTGCGGGCAATTGACACTATCTTATTCGACCAGGAGCTTTATAGAAACGAAATAAATTCACTTCAAGATATAAACGAGCTGGCATTTAAGAATCAGAAAGACGTACTTTATGAGGAGCCTTTTGGCGATGAATATCCATGGGGATATAGAATTCATCATACAGAGTGTCCAATATACCTCCACAATTATTTCATGGGGGATGTGACTTGTGAGATGCTTAAAAAAGTATTCTGTGACAGTAACAGCTGTACTACTATAATGGATAAGCCTATTGAATTTAGCAAATTCTTAATCGATAATGTAATCAACCCTTCAGGATTATACAAGTATCCGGAATTATTTAAAAAGATAAGCGGTGAAGATTTTTCACTGAAATATATATTAAAAGATAATTTTTGATGTAAAGGAGAGATATTATGAGCTGCAGACCGGTTACAACATTATTTTTGCTTATGTCATTGGATGGAAAAATCAACAGCGGAGCAAGCGATGAATTAGATGTGGACAGGGATTGGCACAAAATAGATGGTGTTAAAGAAGGAATACATCAGTATTATGAAATAGAACAAACTACAGATTTTTATTCTTTAAATACAGGAAGGGTTATGGCTAAAATAGGGGTTAATGATAAAAAAGATCCAAAAGAAAAGATCCCTGTAAGATTTATAATAGTAGACAGAAGACCAAATTTAACAGAAAGCGGAATCGAATACTTATGTAAATGGGTAGACAGGTTATTTTTAGTTACTGATAATAAAGACCATCCCGCCTTTAAAGTTAAAGAGAAGTATAAAAACCTGGAAGTTTTATATTATGAAGATGGCATTGACCTTGAAAGAATGCTTACTGATATGAAAGAAAAATATGGTGCAGAAAAAGTAACCATTCAGTCAGGAGGAACCCTTAATGGAGCATTTTTAAGAGAAAACCTGATTGATTTCGTAAACATCGTTATTGCTCCAATTTTGGTAGGGGGGAAAGAAACAAATACACTGATTGACGGCAAGGCTATAATGAAAACAGAAGAATTAAATAAGCTGAAGGCTATGAAGCTGCTGGAATGTGAAAAATTAGAAGACTCATATATAAGATTAAAGTATGAAGTAATAAAGTGAAGGAGAGAGCAATAGGTACTTAAAAATCATGTATTTGGATAAACAGTGACTAGGCTTGGAGGTTAAGATGCAGAATGTTTTTCTTTTTATTTCTGCCTTATTTGCATACTTTGTTAAAGGTATAACCGGATTTGGCAATACCCTGGTGATGGGTACTTTATTTTCCTTTATGGTATCAAATAGGCTGACTACACCTATAGACCTGATTTTAAGCATCCCAACAAATATCTATATTGTATGGAGGGAAAGAAAAAATATCTCCATGAAAATTGTTATTCCTTTATCACTTATGCTGCTGACAGGTATTATACCTGGTACATTCTTGTTAAAGGCAGGCAGCGACTGGGTATTGAAATCTGTATTAGGTGTAATAATCGTTGGACTTGCAATAGAAATGATGGCAAGAAAACCTGGTAAAAGCTCTTCAGCGAAAACGAATCCTTTGTTTCTTGTAATTATTGGTATATTATCAGGTGTTTTGTCTGGACTTTACGGGATTGGGGCACTGCTAATAGCATATATCAGCAGAACCACAAATAATAAAAGTGAGTTTCGGGGGAATATCTGCTGTGTTTTTTTAGCAGATAACATATTCAGGTTTTTTTTATATTTACATACCGGAATTTTAAATAAGGAAATATTTATTATGACTTTATTCCTGACACCGGGGGTTTTCATAGGGATGATTATTGGAGTGAAGGTTGATTCAAAGATGAATGATGATGCAGTAAAAAAATCTACAGCTGCTCTGCTTATGATAACAGGAACAGTTTTATGCTTAAAGAGCTTTTTTTATCATTAATGGGAAATCAAATAAGGGACTAAAAGAGACAACAGGAGGAAAAGTTAATGAAATGTCAGGTTTGTAAACTAAATCAACTTAAAAGTTATAAATATGTAGTGATTATTGCCAGGTTTCAGGGGAACTGGCTTTTATGCAAGCATAAGAAAAGGAATACCTGGGAAACGGCCGGGGGACATATTGAATTAGGTGAAACGCCAATGGATGCTGCAAAACGAGAACTATTTGAAGAAACAGGTGCAGTTTTATTTGATATCAAGCCTATATTTGATTACTGGGCCTCAGATGAAACTTCCAGAGGGAATGGAATGGTCTTTTATGCAGACATTAAAAAATTAGGAGATTTGCCGGAAAGCGAAATGGAAATAGTAAAATGTTTTGAGCTGCTGCCGGATAATCTAACATATAAAGATATTACGCCTAAACTATGTAAGTATTTTCAGGATAACTTTATGCAGTAAGTAAGTGATAATTTACTCACACTACTTGACATTGCATAGTAGCTGTAATATAGTATAAGTATACTATTATGTAATGCAAAGTAGGTGATTGTTTGGCTAATACTACTCAGATGTTAAAAGGGCTGTTGGAAGGATGCATTTTGAAAATTGTCAGCAGTCATGAAACATATGGCTATGAAATATGTGAAAGACTGATAAACTATGGATTTCAGGATATTTCTGAAGGCAGTGTGTATCCAATTCTTATAAGACTGGAAAAGAAAAAACTGCTGCGTTCTATTATGAAGGAATCACCCTTAGGCCCCATGAGGAAATATTACTATCTTACTGAAGACGGAACTGGAGAATTAGCTGAATTTATATCATCCTGGCATAAAATTAAGAATAATATTGAAAATGTATTGGAGGGATAATTAATGCTGGCAGAACTGCAGCTTAAACAAATCAGATTTAAACAGCAGAAAAAATTAAATGAGTCAAATTTAAATCTATATAAAAGCATAACTTCATATATACAAAACAGCTGCCTGAGGACAATTGAAAAAGAAGAGATACTACAGCAGATAATGGATATGATGCTTCAGTCCCAAATTGAAAATAAATCAATAAACCTGGTTGTTGGAGAAGATTATAAAGAATTTTGCAGATCAGTTATAGAAGAATACATGAAAAGTAAAAGCAAAATTTATCAGGTTTTAAATTATTTACAGAAATACTTAATCTGGATGGTTTTAATTACACTTCTTATGCTGCTTGTTAATGGAATGACGAGTATTACAGTTAATCAGTTTTTACTTGCAAATATGGTTTCATTAATATCTATTCCCATTTCCAGAAAGGAAAGTCAGGAGAATGCTTCAACAGCACCGCTTCCATTTTATAAAAGGATTTATTTCAAAAGAGATTTAGGAGAATCAGCTATTTGGATTTTAGCAGCAGGAATTGTTATGATGTTATTCAGTTATATTACTGAAGATAAGCTTGGACTAAATATTAATAATTATAAAATCAGCTTTTCTGCTGGTATCCCATATCTGATTTTAATAATCCTGATAATTGGAGCTATTGAAATATACAAGAGAATATCTGATATGAAACAGCAGTCATAAACAGAAAGAAAACCTGTATCTTATTTTGATCGGAATATAAGATACAGGTTCATTTTTATGAGTTAATGAGGATAGATCATTTCGCCAATAATCCAGAGTATAATTATTAATCCAACCAAAACAGGCAAAAAGCTGATTATTGATCTGTCCTTATTTTTCACAATTGCAATGATGCTGATAATAAATCCGGCTAAACCTATAGCTGCAATGGCAAATGTCATCACATGAATGCTATACTCCATTTTCAGCCAGATGAGAATGATAAAGAGAATACTCAGTACTACAGACCACTTTCCTGACAAGGTTCTTGGCATTAACCTGATTTTCATATTTTTAACTCCTTTCAATAATATAATTTCCAGCTTATTTAACAATATGAATATAAATCAGTTTGTTATTTCGAAGGAAGCCTCAATATATGAAATTAAATAAATGTTTAATTAGCCCTTACAAAGTCTAGTATGTCTTTTAAATTTTCTTTGTCTGTCCAGTCACAGCTTGAACCGATTGCTTCCACCAAGGCACTTTCCCAGGGTTCATAAGTTTTTGGATCTTTTTTGCTTACTGCTTTCTTCAGCATTTTGCATAGAGTCTTGTCTCTCCAGGACATGATTTCCTCATTCCATGCACCACGGCAGTAAAAGCAGGGTATATCATTAAGCTCTCCCTTAAAATTCCGTTCCTTTAAGGCAGCCATGGCCTTTTCGTTATAGGGAGAAGCACCCACAGCAAAAACTGCCAGCTTTTTTCCTGAAAGCTTTCCATAATTCTTTTTCAAAAATGAAATTCCCGCAATTCCCGAAGCATAAATGCCTCCTCCCAATATGACAGTGTCATATTTCTGAATCTGCTCAATTTTTGCCTCATCTGTCAGCAGTAAATCACAGTCTAATTCCTGTGAAAGCCACTCTGCATATTTTTTAGCGGCACCGTATTTTGATTTGTATAAAACCACTGTATTATTCATTTTGATATCCTCTCATTACTATATCTTACTAATATTATAACATTAATATGAAGCTGCTTGATATAAGATATGATGAGAAATAAATTATATCTCATTTAACACATAGTAAAAATATGGTAAAATTAAAGGAATGATAAAAAGGGCAGGATATAAGGGAGGTCAATGATGAAGATAATTGATATTAAAAATCTGACTAAGTACTATAACAAAAAGAGCAGGGGAATAATAGATCTTAGTCTTTCCATAGAAGAAGGGGAGATATTTGGTTTTATAGGACCTAACGGGGCAGGAAAAAGTACAACCATAAGAACACTTCTTAATTTCATATATCCCACCAGCGGAACAGCTGAAATTTTCGGCAGGGATGTGGTAAAAGAGTCAAAAGCAATAAGGCAGCAGGTTGGATATCTGCCATCTGAAGTCAATTATTATGATGACATGAAGGTCAGTGATATTCTTAATTACTCGGCAGGCTTTTATAATAAACAGAATAATAACAGAATTAGAGAATTATCTGAGAGGCTTGATCTGGATTTAAATAAAAAAGTTGAAGACTTATCCTTTGGAAACAGGAAAAAGGCAGCCATAGTACAGGCTCTTCTCCATGAACCTAAACTGCTTATTTTGGATGAACCTACCAGCGGCCTGGACCCCCTGATTCAGAATACCTTCTATGATATTTTAGAAGAGGAAAGAAAAAAGGGCGTTTCCATATTCTTTTCTTCTCACATATTAAGTGAAGTTCAGAGAATGTGCGACCGGGTTGCCATTATTAAGGAAGGCAGGCTTATAAAGGTTGAAACTATTGAAAATCTTACAAAGACCAGGATTAAAAATGTGACGCTGACTCTTGAAAGTAATGAAAACATTAATTTGGAGCTTCCCGGAATAATAAAGAAGGAGCGCCGGGGTAGGATGCTTACCCTGCTTTATGGCGGAGACATGAGAAAGCTTATAAGTGTAATAAATACAGTTCCTATTAAGGATTTGACTATAGAGGAACCATCCTTGGAAGAAATTTTTATCCATTATTATGAAAGGAATTAGGGTGGGCAGAAATGATATTTAAAAGAGAGTTTAAAAGAAATATAAAATCACTTTTAATATGGAGCATCGTATTAGGAGGCCTGGTTTTAATGATGCTAAGCGTATATCCCCAGTTTGCAAAGGATAAAGCTGCACTGAATGAGCTTTTAAAGGCGTACCCGGAATCCATGAAAAACGCATTCGGTATGGATAAATTAAACTTCGGAACAGTGATGGGCTTTTATGGTGTGGAAATCTATGTTATGACTACTTTAATCGGCAGCATATATGCAGCGATTATGGCTTCAAATATTATTGCCAAGGAATCAAATGACAAGACAATTGAATTTCTGCTTTCAAAGCCGGTTTCAAGAAGTGAGATAATATTTCAGAAGCTGCTGGCTGTAACGGTAAATATAATTTTATTAAATGCGGTGATTGTGCTGGTAAGTGTCATAGGCTTCCAGTTTGCAGAAAATGAACAGGTACCTGTGAAGGCTTTTGTGCTTATAAGTACGGCAACTTTCCTGCTTCATATGACCTTTGCAGCAATCTCCTTCCTGCTGTCTGCCATAATGAGAAAAACAAGAAATATTTTGTCAATTTCCATGGGAATAGTGTTTGTGGAATATTTCTTCCATATTATGTCCGGAGTTACAGATAAGCTTAAGAATTTACAGTATGTCAGTGTTTTCAGCTATGTGGATGCTTCTGAAATAATATCTAATAATGCCATGGAAACCTTATATGTCATTATTATGACTGCAATAATAATAATTTGCTTTGGCTCGGCATTTATAGTTTATAAGAAAAAGGATATTACGGTTTAAAAAGCAATTAATAATTAGCAGTATAAAGAAAGAGAGGTGTACCTATGGAGAAAACCGCAAATCAGATTCAAAAGGAAAGAACCCGGGAGCTGGAAGAAAAAGCAGATGAGCTGCTTGAAAAATGCAGCAACATGACCCTGGCTTCTGTTAATGAAAATGGATATCCCAGAATATGTGCCATAACTAAGGTAAGAGATAAAGGCCTTAAGGAAATATATTTCATGACCTCAAAAAGATCCAATATAAAAGGAAAAGCAGCCCACTTTGAAAATAATCCTAAGGCCAGCGTTTGTTATCAGCTGGGAGGGGACAGTGTAACTCTAATAGGAAACGTGGAAATCGTTCATGACATGGACGAAAAAAGAAGCTTTGAAAAGGACTGCGACAGAAGATTCTTTAAAAAAGGCATTGAAGATCCTAAGTGTATTGTGCTGCGGTTCCGGACTATTGAAGCAACCTTCTGGATTGAAGGAAAATTCAGAACCTGCAGATATAAAGCTTAGCCTTTTATTTTAAAGCTATGTTTTATAGAGGACTGAAATTATTTTAAGGAGCGTTAATTCAAAATGGTAAATAGAATAAAAAGAAACCTGATATCAAACAATGTTGCTCTACGGATAACTACAACATATATTTGCCTGGTTATAATTTTTATTACAGTTACTATTATAAGTTATTATTTACTGCCCCAGGGTTTTTTGCTTAAACTTAATAAGCAGCCGCTTAAAAACTGGGATACTTCATCGAATTTAGCAATTTCATCACTGCAAATTCTTATGTTTAACTTAATATCAGTTGCCGCAATATTATTTGGAAATATTTTTTCAACAAGAAAAAACCAACAGCAATCCTTTATACCTCTTGGTTATCTTGCATTTTTTGCAATTATAACAATAAATTCAATAACTTTGGGTACCTGGTCGTTTTCAGTTCTGACTAATGAAATACCTTCCTTAACAAATAGAATCGTGGGAACATTTGACCTTTTCCATAGGGCAGGATTATGGGAAATGAGTGGGCAACTACTTATACTATGTGCAACTGTAAAAATTTCATTAATAATAACAGATGGAAGAAAAACTATAACCAAGAATTGGAAAACAGTTAAGCTATCTAAACAAGAAATACTTCTTATTGTTATTGGTTTAATATTGATGTTAATTGGAGCAATTATCGAAAGTTATGGTATTATAAATTTAAATTAATATAGTGAATACAGTATACTGTATTAAAGGAGGATAATTATTCCTCCTTTAATGTTATAAAATTATTAAAGTAAATAAATCTTCTTGACTCTCCGGTTAAGGGAGACTGTAGAATGATTTTATTGGAAAGGAAGTGATGTATATGTACCAGATCGGCCAGTTTTCACAAATGAGCAAAACTACAATCAAGACCCTGCGTTATTATGATGAAATAGGACTCTTAAAACCAGAGCAGGTAGATGATTTTACGGGATACAGGTTTTATTCAACCCAGCAGCTGCTTAAACTCCATTATATTCAGGCTTTTAAGCAGATAGGGCTTTCTATTAATGAAATCAAAATCATTATGTCCGGGCAAAGCGAAATGGATATCCTTAAAAAGCATAAAAGTGAGCTCAATGCTGAAATGGAACGTATTACAGACCAGCTTTCCAGAATTGAATTCTTTATTTCAGGTAAAGAGGAGGAAAGTTTTATGAGTTATCAGGCAATCATTAAAGATTTACCGGAGTGTATTGTCTATTACAAGAGGTTAACGGTTCCCAGCTACGATGCTTATTTTAAAATTATTCCGGCTATAGGCCAGGAATGCATGAAAGCAAATCCGGATATAAAATGCAGTGTTCCGGAATAGTGTTTTATTGTTTATCTGGACGGAGAATATAAGGAGAAGGATATTAATATTGAGTTTTGTGAGGCAGTAAACAAGTTTGGAAAGGA
>JAJBWD010000093.1:0-3479 GCA_032907345.1 Bacillota bacterium
AAATCCTACAAATGCAGAGGATTTGTGCTACCATATTTTAAAACTGGGATTGACAGAGGAATACGGCATATATCACTGCACAGGAAGCGGTGAATGCTCCTGGTATGATTTTGCCAGCAAAATTGTAGAATATTCAAAAATAAACTGCACAGTAACACCTGTTACATCAGCTGAATATAAAAGCGCAGCTAAAAGGCCTGCATTTTCATCCCTGGACAATATGATGCTGAGAGCTACTGTTGGTGATGAAATGAGAAACTGGGAAGATGCACTGAAGTGCTTTATTAATAATATTTAGGAGATGAGATAAAATGAAGACATATATAGTTACAGGAGGAGCTGGATTTATAGGCTCAAATTTCATTATATACATGCTGAATAAGTATAAGGACATAAAAATAATTAACGTTGATAAGCTTACCTATGCAGGAAACCTGGAAAACCTAAAAACTGTTCAGGATAATCCAAATTACAGCTTTGTTCAGGCTGATATCTGTGATAAGGAAGCAATAACAAAGATATTTGAAGAAAATGAAATAGATTATTTAGTAAACTTTGCAGCAGAGTCCCATGTGGACAGAAGCATAAGAGAGCCGGAAGTATTTGCTAAGACTAATGTACTTGGCACAGTTAACCTATTAAACGTGGCTAAGAAATTCTGGCAGGAGGGAGAAGGCTTTAAGGCAGGAAAGAAATACCTGCAGGTATCCACTGATGAAGTTTATGGTTCTTTAGGAGAAACAGGCTACTTCATGGAAACAACTCCCCTTGATCCTCACAGCCCATATTCCTCCAGCAAAACCGGAGCAGATTTAATGGTTAAGGCATATTATGATACATTTAAGATGCCTGTTAATATTACAAGATGTTCAAATAATTATGGACCTTTCCAGTTCCCGGAAAAACTTATACCTCTTATAATAAACAACTGCGTAAATAAAAGATCACTTCCAATTTATGGTGATGGCTTAAACGTAAGAGACTGGCTTTTCGTTGAGGATCACTGCAAGGCAATAGATATGGTACTAAATGGCGGAAGACTTGGTCAGGTATATAATATCGGCGGACACAATGAAAGAACAAATATATATATAGTTAAAACCATAATTGATTATGTTAATAAAAATGTGGATGAATCTGTTACGGAAAATCTGATAAAATATGTGGCAGACAGAAAAGGCCACGATAAGAGATACGGCATAGATCCTACAAAGATTAAGGAAGAGCTGGGCTGGTTCCCTGAAACCACCTTTGAAGAAGGAATAAAGAAAACAATAAAATGGTATCTGGATAATGAAGACTGGATGAAAAACATAACCAGCGGAGATTACCAGAATTATTATAAGAAAATGTACGAAGGGAAGTAAGTCAGTTGGGTAAATTTAAAATAGAAGAAACTCCAATAAAGGGAGTATATGTTATAGAACCTCAGGTTTTTGGAGACAACCGGGGCTATTTTATGGAAACATACAATAAAGAGGAATTTGCAAAGGCTGGACTTAACATGGAGTTTGTTCAGGATAATCAGTCCAAGTCTAAAAAGGGAGTACTTAGAGGACTTCATTTCCAGAAGAATTTTCCCCAGGGTAAGCTGGTAAGAGTCATAAAAGGAGAGGTATTTGACGCAGCAGTAGACCTTAGGGCAGGATCGGAAACTTATGGCAAGTGGTTTGGAATAGTTTTAAGTGAAGAAAATAAAAAACAGTTTTACATCCCTGAAGGCTTTGCTCATGGGTTTGCAGTACTTACAGATACTGCGGAATTTGTATATAAATGCACAGAGCTTTATCATCCTGAAGACGAAGGCGGACTTCTCTGGAATGACCCTGAAATTGGAATTAAGTGGCCAATTGAAGGAATAGATGATCTTACACTTTCTGAAAAGGATAAGAAATGGAAAGGCCTCAGAGAATCAAATATAAAATTTAATTTATAGTCTTAATGCCCTATGTATAAGATACATAGGGCTGCATTTTGTCTGTTATTATGTATAAATGTGCATTATAACAGACAGTTTGCCTGGGAAAGCACGTTTCATATTGACATAAATCCAATGGCTATGATAAACTTAAACGTGATTTAAAGTCTATATGCTTTTTTTAAAGCATTTAGTTACAAAAGTAAAAGATGAGAATATAATTTGGAGGAAATGGATGAATAAAATATCGATTTCTGTTGTAACATATAACAATTCAGATAAGATAAGCAGCTTATTAAGCAGTATAATTGCTCATACAAAAAAGTATGATTATAAAATTTATGTTATTGACAATAATTCAAGTGACGATACTGTAAAAATAGTAAAGGATAATTTCCCTTCAGTGACTGTAATTGAAAATAGTGAAAACAAGGGCTTCGGATGGGGTCATAACCGGGTTTTAAATGAGCTGGATTCTGAGTTCCATGCTGTAATAAATCCGGATGTTATCTTAAGCCAGGATTCTCTGTCATACCTGGCAGATTATATTGAGAGTAATCCGGGAATCGTCATGGCAACCCCTAAAATTATAAACCCTGATGGATCTGAACAATATCTGCCAAAGAAGGATGTTTCCCTGAAATATCTGATTGGAAGCAGATTTGAACAACGGGGAGAAGTATTTAAAAAACTTCGGGAAGATTACACCATGAAGAACTTAACTATTACTGACTGTGTTGACATTGGATTTTGCACGGGCTGTTTTTTTATGATTAAAACAGATGTATATAAAAAACTGGGAGGCTTTGATGAAAGGTTTTTCATGTATTTTGAAGATGCAGATCTGACTCAGAGGGCTTCTAAAATCGGCAGGGTAGTTTATACTCCGCAGTTTGAAGTTACCCATCTCTGGGAAAGGGCCAGTTCTAAAAAAATTAAACTGTTTTTAATTGAACTTCAGTCTATGGCAATATATTTCATGAAGTATCCTCACTGGAAAGAGAAAGGTTAAATTATAATGATACAGGATAATATAAAGGTTACAATTTTACTTGCTACATATAACTGTGAAAAGTTTTTAAGAACACAGCTGGATTCAATAATTTATCAGACTCATACAAACTGGGAGCTTATTGTATCAGATGACAGTTCCTCAGATAAAACTTCAGATATATTAAATGAATATAAATTAAAATATCCTGAAAAAATTTATATCCTTAATAATGAGAAGCGCTTTGGCAATGCCAGAGATAACTTTTTCCACCTTTTAGAAAATTGCATAGGGTCTTATATCATGTTCTGTGACCATGATGATAAATGGCTGCCCAAAAAGATAGAGCTTACTCTTGCAAAAATGCTGGAAACTGAGAAGAAGCAGCCTCCTCATACCCCTGTCTTGGTCCACACTGACCTTAATGTAGTAGATGGAGAGCTTAACATGATAGCTCCCTCACTGATGAAATTTCAGGACATTTCCCCTGAAAGAATCAAACTGAACAACTTGCTGGTTCAAAATGTAATAACAGGCTGCACAGTTATGATTAATAAGGAGCTTAAAGAA